>NZ_JBHXDN010000034.1:0-87690 GCF_042726075.1 Kitasatospora sp. NPDC127035
GACGATCTTCGCGGAGGTGGTGGCGCGGGTGGGGGCGGCCGCGTTAGAGCTTGCGAAGTCCACTGAGGACCCTTTCGAGCAGCGTGACGTCGGGCGTTCCGCCCGACTCGCCCGCGGCGGCGGGCTGGTGGATGGCGACGAGGCCGGCCTCGGCCAGGTCGGCGACGAGGATGCGGGCGACACCGAGCGGGACGCCGGCCAGTGCGGAGATCTCCGCGATGGACTTGACCTCACGGCAGAGGTTCACGATCCGGGCGTGCTCGGGCAGCAGGCCGCCGGTGCGCTCGGCGGAGCCCGTCGTCGAGATCAGCGCCTCGATCGCGAGCTGGTACCGGGGCCGGGTGCGGCCTCCGGTCATCGCGTACGGGCGGACCAGCGGCTGCTGCTCGTAGCCGTCGGACTGCCCGCCGTAGCCGCTGCCGTACCCGCTGCCGTACGAGCCGGCGGGTGTCGAAGGCGGGGTCATGGGTCCTCCTTGTGCTGCAGCCTGGGGCAGCCGGTTCCAGCTGGGGTGGTTGCCAGCTGAGGCGAAATCAGCTGCCTGAGGGTAGCTGAGGGTGGAACGCCGGGTCCGGTCGGGTCGGACCCGGCGGGGAGGTGGGACGGGTGGGGTACCCGCTCAGTGCACTCAGTGCAGGAGACTGCCCTGGAGTTCTGCGCGGAGTGCGGGGGTGAGGACGGCGCCGGCCCGGTCGACGAGCAGGGCCATCTCGTATCCGACGAGACCGATGTCGGAGTCGGGGGCGGCCAGGACGGCGAGTGCCGAGCCGTCGCTGACGGCCATCAGGAAGAGGAAGCCCCGTTCCATCTCGACGACGGTCTGGTTGACCTCGCCGCCCTCGAAGATCCGGCTGGCGCCGGTGGTGAGGGAGGTGAGGCCGGAGGCGACGGCGGCGAGCTGGTCGGCGCGGTCGCGGGGGAACCCTTCGGACATGCACAGCAGGAGGCCGTCCGCGGAGACCACCACCGTGTGCGACACCCCGGGGGTGTTGTCCACGAAATTGGTGATCAGCCAGTTCAGGTTCTGTGCGGCCTGGCTCATCTGATTCAACTCAACGCTCCTGATGATCTGCGGCGTTGCCGTCGGTCCGGCCCCCGAAACTATCGAACCCGGGCTGCTGGGCACCATGGCGGAATCCGGCCTGATTGCCCTGGCCCTGGGCCTGGCCCTGAGGCTGGCCCGGGCCCTGGCCGGCGGCCTGCTCGGCGCCGACCCGGCGGCCCTGCTGGATACCGCGGCGAAGGTTGGTCAGACGGCCCCGCACCTCCTCGGGAGCGCGGGACACCTGAGGACCGGTCAGCGGGGACGACTCGGCGGTCCCGGAGACCAGGTTGGCCTGCGGGGTCCGCCGGGGGAGGCCCGACATGGTGACGCCGCTGGTCGAGGGCTCGCGGACCTGCTCGGCCCGCCGCCAGCGCTCGTCGTTGGCGGACGGACGCCACGGGGCGTCGTCGAGACCGTCCTGCGGACCCTGCGGAGCCTGGGCCTGAGCGTGCTGGGCCTGGGCGTGCTGGGCCTGGGCCTGCGGAGCAGGGCCCTGGGGAGCCTGGCCCTGCGGGGCCTCGGCGCGCGGCTGCGGCTGCTGCTGCTGGGCCTGGGCGGCCCGACGGGCCTGCGGAGCCGGGCGACCCGGTGCCTCGTCGAAGCCCGGCGCGGTGGTCCCGGGACGGCGCGGCTGGTACCCCCGCGGCCGGGACCCCGGCTGGCCCGGGCGGGCCTCCTCGCCGTACCGGGCCTGCTCGGCCGGGGCGCCGCCGTCGGACGGACCGGTGGGCAGGGCCATCGGCTCCGGACGGGCCGGCGGCTGCTGGGGCTGCTGCTGGGCGGCCTGCTCCGGACGGACCGGCTCCGGGAGTGCCGGGTTGGGCACGCTCGGAAGGACCGGCTCGACCAGGCCGAGGCCCAGCGGGTCGCGCGGGTCGATGTCACTGGCCTCGAACCGGGGGCGGGCGAACTGCTGGGTGCTCTCCAGCGACGCGGACTCGGCCGACGGCAGCGGCTGGGCGGCCTGCTGCTGCTGGATCTGCTGCGGCTGCTGGCGGGGCTGGCCCTGCTGCGGCGGGAGCTGCGGCTGGCGGCCCTGCGGCGGCGCACCCGCTCCGGGGCGCTGCGGACGACCCTGACCCGGGCCCTGCGGCCCCTGGGGACCCTGCGGACCCGGCCGGCCGGGGGCCTGTCGGCCCTGGCCCGGCTGGTTCTGGCCCTGCGGAGCCTGGCCCTGCGGGCCCTGACCCTGTCCCTGGCCCGGCCGCTGGCGCTGCGGGAGCCCGTCCTGCGGACGGTTGCCCGGGCGGGTGCCCTGCGGCGCACCGCCGGGTCGGCCGGGCTGGTCGGCCCAGCCGTGCTGCGGCTGTTCGGCGGTCCGGGCGGCCGGGCCGCCCTCGGCCCGCGGCCGCTCCTGACCGGGGCGCCGACCGGCACCGGGGCCGGCCTGCGGACCACCGGCCTGCGGAGCGCCGGCCTGCGGACCACCGGTCTGCTGGCCGCGGCGGGGCAGACCACCGGGGCCGCCCTGCGGCGCACCGCCGGGGCCGCCCTGGGCCGGGCCCTGCCGGCCCGGGGTGCGCTGCGGCAGGCCGCCCTGCTGGCCGGCGGCGGGCCGACCACCCTGCGGGTTCTGCGGGTTCTGCTGGCTCTGGGCGCCGGCCCGGCCGGCCGGGGCCGCCGGGGTCTCGCGCAGTGCCTGGCCGACCTGCCGGGTCGGCAGGCCGCCCTGACCGCCGGGACCGCCCTGACCGGCGGGGGTGTTCGGTCCGCCGGGACCGCCCTGGCCGAGCTGCGGCCGGTTCTGCGGGGTGCCGCCCGGCGCGCCCTGGCCGAGTGCGGCCGGGGCACCGCCCGGGCCGCCGGGCATCTGACGCTGCTGGCGCGGCGTCGGGGCGACCCCGCGCTGCTGCTTGGCCTGCGCCGGGCCGGGCCGGCCGGCGCCGCGGCGGTCGGCGGAGTTGGTGACGTCCACCGGGAGCATGACCAGCGCGGTGGTGCCGCCGGAGTCGCTGGGGCGGAGCTGGATCCGGATGCCGTGCCGCAGGGACAGGCGACCGACCACGAAGAGGCCCATGCGGCGGGAGACGGAGACGTCCACCGTCGGCGGGTTGGCGAGGCGCTCGTTGATCTCGGCGAGGTCGTCCGGGCTGAGGCCGATACCGGTGTCGTGGATCTCGACCAGCACCCGGCCGTCCGGCAGCGCGTGGCCGGTGACCCGGACGCGGGTCTGCGGGCTGGAGAACGAGGTGGCGTTCTCCAGCAGCTCGGCGAGCAGGTGGACGAGGTCGTTGACGACGCGGCCGGCGACCTCGGCGGACGGCACGGAGGCCAGTTCGATGCGCTCGTACTGCTCCACCTCGGAGGCGGCGGCGCGGAGCACGTCGACCAGCGGGACGGGGCGGGTCCAGCGGCGGCCCGGGTCCTCACCGGCGAGGACGAGGAGGTTTTCGCCGTTGCGGCGCATACGGGTCGCGAGGTGGTCCAGCTTGAAGAGGTTGGCCAGCTGGTCCGGGTCGGCCTCGCGGCTCTCCAGCTCGGAGATGAGCGACAGCTGGCGCTGGATGAGGCCCTGGCTGCGGCGCGACAGGTTGGTGAACATCGCGTTGATGTTGCCGCGGAGGAGGGCCTGCTCGGCGGCGAGGCGGACGGCCTCGCTGTGCACCATGTCGAAGGCGTGGGCCACGTGGCCGATCTCGTCCGCGGAGTCGACGGCGACCGGTTCGACGGTGACGTCGACGTCGTGCGGGTCGCTCTCGGAGAGCGTCTTGACCAGCTCCGGGAGCCGCCGCTCGGCGACGTCCTCGGCCGCGGCCTGCAGACGGGTCAGCGAGCGCACCATCGAGCGGGCGATCAGACCGGCGCCACCGAGGGCGACGAGCAGCACGAGCGCGACGGCGGCACCGATGATCAGGGCCTCGGTGTCGGCCTGGGACTGCAGCTCCTGGGCCTTGCCGTCGAGGTCCTCGATGAGCTTGGACTCGATGCGGCGCTCGGCGGAGATCTTGGCGGTGGACTGCTCGTACCAGTCCTTGAAGCTGACGGTCTCGCTCTGGTGGATACCGCTCTGCTGGAGGATCGAGCGCGCGTAGCGGTCGGCCGCGGCGACCACCGAGTTGTAGCTCAGCTGGCCGCGCAGGTTGTCCAGGTCGTGCGAGGTGTAGATGTTGTTGAAGCCGGTGAGCGCGTTGTCGTAGGACGAGCGCAGCCGGATACCGAAGGACTCGTCGCTCAGGCTGAGGTTGGGGCCGTCGGGGTTGGCGAGCGCGGCGCTGATCAGCGCACGCTGCTGCGACGTGGAGTTCTTGGCCAGCGAGAACTGCTGCAGGGCGCGGGTCGAGCGGACCAGCTCGCGGTTGTTGGAGGCGAGCGCGATGTCCTGGGTGATCGACAGCAGGTCGCGGATGATCACGTCGTAGGCGGTGATCGTGGCCTGGATGTTCTGGTTGTTCTGGTACGGCGTGCCACGGGCGTCGGAGACCGAGTTCAGGTCCTTGCGGATCTGGAAGAGCAGCGCCTTCCCGCCGGAGAGTTCGAGGTTCTCGAACTTGTCCGAGGACGCGGTGAAGGTGCGGCTGAGGTCGTCGGTGACCTTGCGGGCGGCGACGATGTCGTCGTCCAGCGGTGCGTTCGGCTTGGCGGTGATCGGGCCGGCGCTGATGTCCCGCTCGTTCTGCAGCGCGTTGGCGAGGTCGGTCGCCTTCTTGGCCAGATCGGAGAGGTTGGCCATCTGGGCCAGCTGCTGCGAGGTTTCGAGCGAGGTCTGGATGCGCAGGCCACCGAGGACCAGCGCGACCATGACCGGCAGCGCGAGCAGGGCGATCAGCTTGCTCCGGATTCGCCAGTTGCGCATGGCGAGCCGGCTCACGCCCTTGGCCCGTCGGCGGGTCAGCGTGGTGCGGAGCTTGTCCCGGGTCGACTTCCGGTCCGCCCCGTCCTCCTCCGGCCGGCCGATCACCTCGGGCGCCGGTTCGGCCGGGCCGCCGGGCGTTGCCGCCTGCTGGGGGGCTGTCGTGGGCTCACGCGACTCCGGGTCACCCGCGGCGCCGCTACCCCTTTTGAAACGTCCCTGCACTGGCGTCGCAACCTCTGGACCGGGCGTCCCGCCGCGTCGCCGCAGCCTGGACGGTGTGGAGTTTCCATCCGCACCCCGGCCGGTCCGGGAGAGCGGGTCACCGGGGTGGACTACTCCCTACCCACGGTCCGTGGCATTCCAGCACAGCCGGGGAATCCCAACAAGGGCCGCCAGGGCACACCGGGCGGTGCTACCCACTGCGCGCGGGTTCTCACTGACTGTGCGCCAACCGGACCGGAATACCGCCTTTTTCGGACACTCGTCAGATGCATGCCAAGCGGGTCCGAGATCAACAAGAGTCGTAGAGCTTCGGATATGCCCGATATATCCGGTATGCCGGTAAAAGCTGATGCGGCGATATGTCGGATATAAGAGAATTGCTTCTCAATTTGTGAGCAAAATCACAGGTGTATGTGTAGCTTTGGTCACGGTCGCTGTGGAAAGAGATCCGTAACCTGGCTGTCTCCGGAGCGCGGCCCCGAATCAGCCTGCCCGGAATCTCCCCGAACCACTCAGGCCGGTGCCGATCCCCGGGGATCGCCCGGCCACGACCTTGAGGTGCTGACGCGATGTCCCAGGCGAAGAACGCCACCCAGTCCACGCTCTCCAGCGGTTCCACGGCGAACCCGCGCCGGACGACGCTGGCCTCGGTCGAGGACTTCGGCAAGGTCCCGGGCGCCCGCAGGGCCGAGGACGTCGCGACCTACGCCACCGAGCTGCCGTCCTCCACCGCCAACCCGCGTCGCACCGTGCTGATGGTCGCGCCGCTGGTGAACGTCCCGCAGAGCTGAGCCGTTCCGCGGGACCGTGCTGTCCCGCGGGTGGCGAAGGGCGCCGCGACCGACCCCTCCGGGCGGTCGCGGCGCCCTTCGCCGTGCCGGGGCGCAACGTCTCCGAACAGGGGCAAAGCGGGCAGCGGGGGGCCCACGCGATAGCCTGGGCAGCGATCGAGCGGGTCCGGGCCCAGACGGGTTCGGCGCCCACCAGCGCCCGGGCGCGCCCGGGCGGCCGTCGAAGCGAGGGGTAGCCCAGCCGTGCGCATTGCCAGGTTTTCCGTCCGGGAAGGGAGCCCTGCCGCCGGCAGCGTCTCCTTCGGCGTGGTCGAGGGGGACCCGGCCCGGCCCGAGTCGCTGGTCGTCCACGCCCTGGCCGGCCACCCGTTCGGGCAGCCCCAGCCGACGGGCGAGAGCTACCGCTTCCAGGACGTCCGGCTGCTCAGCCCGATGCTGCCCAACAAGATCGTCGCGGTCGGCCGCAACTACGCCGCGCACGCCGCCGAACTGGGCAACGACGTCCCGGACGTCCCGCTGACCTTCTTCAAGCCGTCGACCGCGGTGATCGGCCCGACCGAGGCGATCGCCTACCCGCCGTTCTCCTCGGACGTCCAGTACGAGGCCGAACTCGCCGTGGTGATCGGCCGGATGTGCCGTGAGGTGCCGCTGGACCGGGTGCCCGAGGTGATCCTCGGCTACACCTGTGCCAACGACGTCACCGCGCGCGACGTCCAGCAGCGCGAGGGCCAGTGGGCCCGGGCCAAGGGCTTCGACACCTCCTGCCCGCTCGGCCCGTGGATCGAGACCGACCTCGACCCGGCCGACCTCGCCGTCACCTGCACCGTCAACGGCGAGCTGCGGCAGACCGGCCGCACCTCCCGGATGGTCCGCTCGGTCGCCGAGCTGATCGTCCACATCTCCGAGGCCATGACGCTGCTTCCCGGCGACGTCATCCTCACCGGCACACCCGCTGGGGTGGGCCCGCTCAACGTCGGCGACGAGGTCGCCGTCTCCATCGAAGGCATCGGCACTCTCACCAACAAGGTGATCAAGCGTGGCTAACACCGACCCCACCGTCCGGGTCCGCTTCTGTCCGTCCCCGACCGGCAACCCCCACGTGGGCCTGGTCCGCACCGCCCTCTTCAACTGGGCCTTCGCCCGCCACAACGGCGGCACGATGGTCTTCCGGATCGAGGACACCGACGCGGCCCGCGACTCCGAGGAGTCGTACGAGCAGCTCCTCGACGCCATGAAGTGGCTCGGTTTCGACTGGGACGAGGGCCCCGAGATCGGCGGCCCGCACGCGCCGTACCGCCAGTCGCAGCGGATGGACGTCTACGCCGATGTCGCCCGCCGCCTCCACGAGGCCGGTCACGCCTACTCCTGCTACTGCTCGACCGAGGAGCTGGACGCCCGCCGCGAGGCCGCCCGCGCGGCCGGCAAGCCGTCGGGCTACGACGGCCACTGCCGCGACCTGACGGACGACCAGGTCGCCGTCTACAAGCTGGAGAAGCGCGAGCCGATCCTGCGGTTCCGGATGCCGGACACCACCATCGTGTTCGACGACCTGGTCCGCGGCACGCTGAGCTTCGAGCCGGAGAACGTGCCCGACTACGGCATCGTCCGGGCCAACGGCGCACCGCTCTACACCCTGGTCAACCCGGTGGACGACGCGCTGATGGAGATCACCCACGTGCTCCGCGGCGAGGACCTGCTCTCCTCCACCCCGCGCCAGGTCGCGCTCTACGCGGCGCTCGCGGACATCGGCGTCGGCAACGGCACCACCCCGCGCTTCGGCCACCTGCCGTACGTGATGGGCGAGGGCAACAAGAAGCTCTCCAAGCGTGACCCGCAGGCCTCGCTCAACCTCTACCGCGAGCGCGGCTTCATCCCCGAGGGCCTGCTCAACTACCTGTCGCTGCTGGGCTGGTCGCTCTCCGCGGACGACGACATCTTCTCGGTCGAGCAGCTGGTCGAGGCGTTCGACGTCGCCGACGTCAACGCCAACCCGGCCCGCTTCGACCTCAAGAAGTGCGAGCACATCAACGCCGAGCACCTGCGCAGGCTCGCGCCGGAGGACTTCGTCCGCCGCCTCGTGCCGTACCTGCAGGCCCCGGGCCTGCTGCCGGCCGAGCCGACCGCCGAGCAGCTGGAGCTGCTGGCCAAGGTGGCGCCGCTCACCCAGGAGCGGATGGTCGTCCTCGGCGAGATCGTCACGATGGCCGGCTTCCTGTTCGTCGCCCCGGACGACTTCGCGGTCGACCCGGACGACGCGGCCAAGGTGCTGACCGCGGACGCCCGCCCGGTGCTGGAGGCCAGCGTCAAGGCGCTGGAGGCGCTGGAGGACTTCACGCCGGAGCCGATCCAGGCCGCGCTGCGCGAGGCGCTGGTGGAGGGCCTGGGCATCAAGCCCAAGTTCGCCTTCACCCCGCTGCGGGTCGCGGTCACCGGCCGGCGGGTCTCGCCGCCGCTCTTCGAGTCGATGGAGCTGCTCGGCCGGCCCGAGACGCTGCGCCGCCTGAACGCCGCTCTGGCCGCCGCCCCGGCGGCCTGACCGGGGCTCCGACCAGGACGCCGAGCAGGGCCCGCCCGGGTCCTGCTCGGCTCGCGGGCCGGGCCCGGCGCCGGGCCCGCGGCGCCCCCGGGCGTCACCGGGCGGCCTCCCGGCCGCCGCCTGGGGTTATCGATTTTGGAGCCAGGCCAGACGTCGGGTAATGTTCTTTCTGCGCCGCCCGGGAGGGAACGGACGGGGGAGTGAAACCCCGTCGGGAACCGAACGAGGGGCGCAACGCCCGAGAAGGCCCCGCAAGGGTCCAACTCTGGTGGGGTATGGTGTAATTGGCAGCACGAGTGATTCTGGTTCATTTAGTCTAGGTTCGAGTCCTGGTACCCCAGCGCAGTACAGCTCCACCGCAGTACCGTACAACAAGAGATCAAGCCCCCGTTGTGTAGCGGCCTAGCACGCTGCCCTCTCACGGCAGTAGCGCCGGTTCGAATCCGGTCGGGGGTACTGGTTCCGCAAGGGACCGCCAGGAAGCCCCCGTTGTGTAGCGGCCTAGCACGCTGCCCTCTCACGGCAGTAGCGCCGGTTCGAATCCGGTCGGGGGTACCAGAGCAGGAAGGCCGATGGGCTCACCCATCGGCTGAATTGCTTTGTTGGGGTATGGTGTAATTGGCAGCACGAGTGATTCTGGTTCATTTAGTCTAGGTTCGAGTCCTGGTACCCCAGCCAGAAAGTACGGCCCCGGTTCACGCCGGGGCTTTTCGCATTTCCGGCGGTCGTGCGGAATTGCGACGCCGGCCATTTCGAAGGGCCCGCTCACCAGGTGAGCGGGCCCTTTCGGATTCGTGGGGGATTTTCTGCGGGGGGCGGATACGGGGACGGGCGCGTGGGGGTGGGGGAGGGCCTGCGGGGGAGTTTCAGCTGCGGCGCAGCGCCTCGGTGAGGCGGTTGGCGGCTTCGATGATGGCCTGGGCGTGCAGTCGGCCCGGGTGGCGGGTCAGGCGCTCGATGGGGCCGGAGACCGAGACGGAGGCCACCACGCGATTGGAGGGGCCGCGGACCGGGGCGGAGACCGAGGCCACGCCGGGCTCCCGCTCGCCGATCGACTGGGCCCAGCCGCGCCGCCGCACGCCGCTGAGCGCGGTGGCGGTGAAGCGGGCGCCCTGGAGGCCGCGGTGGAGCCGCTCGGGCTCCTCCCAGGCGAGCAGGACCTGGGCGGCCGAGCCGGCCTTCATCGGCAGGGTGCTGCCGACCGGGACGGTGTCCCGCAGACCGGAGAGCCGCTCGGCGGCGGCGACGCAGATCCGCATCTCGCCCTGCCGACGGTAGAGCTGTGCGCTCTCGCCGGTGACGTCGCGCAGGTGGGTCAGGACCGGGCCCGCGGTGGCGAGCAGCCGGTCCTCGCCCGCCGCGGCGGAGAGTTCGGAGAGTCGGGGGCCGAGGATGAAGCGGCCCTGCATGTCCCTGGTGACCAGGCGGTGGTGTTCGAGTGCGACGGCGAGTCGGTGGGCCGTGGGGCGCGCCAGACCGGTGGCGGCGACCAGCCCCGCCAACGTGGCGGGGCCCGACTCCAGTGCGCTCAGCACCAGAGCGGCCTTGTCGAGAACGCCGACGCCGCTAGAGTTGTCCATGCCCTAAGACTGCAGTCTCAGTCCGCGAGACGCAAGTTCAATCTTCCGGGAAAAGCGCCACTCTGGATGCAGCAGCCCGGGAGACATCCAGGATGCGGCCCCGACCAGGTGTCCGCATGGTGGACAACGATCCGGTGTGCAGGTCGCGCGACGCGAGCCTCACAGGGCGGCGAAAGCTTCGACCTCGACGACACGAGAAGGCCGGCAACGCGGCCGGCTGGAGGGAACCCGATGGGACGGACACTCGCAGAGAAGGTCTGGGACGACCACGTCGTGCGGCGCGCGGAGGGCGAACCCGACCTGCTCTACATCGACCTTCACCTGCTGCACGAGGTGACCAGCCCGCAGGCCTTCGACGGCCTCCGGCTGGCCGGACGCACGGTCCGCCGCACCGACCTCACGATCGCGACCGAGGACCACAACACCCCGACCCTCGACATCGACAAGCCGATCGCCGACCCGGTCTCCCGGATCCAGCTGGAGACGCTGCGGCGCAACGCCGCCGAGTTCGGGGTCCGGATCCACTCGCTCGGCGACGTCGAGCAGGGCGTCGTGCACGTCGTCGGCCCTCAGCTGGGCCTGACCCAGCCCGGTACGACCGTGGTCTGTGGCGATTCCCACACCTCCACCCACGGCGCCTTCGGCGCACTGGCGTTCGGTATCGGCACCAGCCAGGTCGAGCACGTGCTGGCCACCCAGACGCTGCCGCTGGCCCCGTTCCGGACCATGGCCATCACCGTGGAGGGCGAACTCCCCGACGGAGTGACCGCCAAGGACCTGATCCTGGCGATCATCACGAAGATCGGCACCGGCGGCGGTCAGGGCTACGTCCTGGAGTACCGCGGTTCGGCGATCCGCAGCCTCTCCATGGAGGCCCGGATGACCATCTGCAACATGTCCATCGAGGCGGGCGCCCGGGCCGGCATGATCGCGCCTGACCAGATCACCTTCGACTACCTCGAAGGCCGCCCGCACGCCCCGAAGGGCGAGGACTGGGACGCCGCCGTCGCTTACTGGAAGACCCTGGGCACCGACGAGGACGCGGTCTTCGACCACGAGATCTTCATCGACGCCGCCGAGCTGACCCCCTTCGTCACCTGGGGCACCAACCCCGGTCAGGGCGCCCCGCTCGGTGCGAACGTCCCGCACCCCGAGTCGTTCGCCGACCCGCAGGAGCGGACCGCCGCCGAGAACGCCCTCGCGTACATGGGCCTGGTGGCCGGTACGCCGCTGCGCGAGGTCGCGGTCGACGCGGTCTTCGTCGGCTCCTGCACCAACGGCCGGATCGAGGACCTGCGCGCCGCCGCGGCCATCCTGGAGGGCCGCCGGGTCGCCGACGGCGTGCGGATGCTGGTCGTCCCCGGTTCCGTCCGGGTCGCCCTTCAGGCCGTCGAGGAGGGCCTGGACAAGGTGTTCACCGCGGCGGGTGCCGAGTGGCGCCACGCCGGCTGCTCGATGTGCCTGGGCATGAACCCCGACCAGCTGGCCCCCGGCGAGCGCTGCGCCTCGACCTCGAACCGCAACTTCGAGGGCCGCCAGGGCAAGGGCGGACGCACCCACCTGGTCTCCCCGCAGGTCGCCGCCGCGACCGCCGTCCTGGGCCGGCTGGCGGCCCCCGCCGATCTGAGCGCCGCCGACCTGGCGGACCCCAACGCCGCTGTGGAGGTCTGAGCAGCATGGACAAGTTCACCACCCACACCGGTCGGGCCGTCCCGCTGCGCCGCAGCAACGTCGACACCGACCAGATCATCCCGGCCCACTGGCTCAAGAAGGTCACCCGTTCCGGTTTCGAGGGCGGTCTGTTCGAGGCCTGGCGCAAGGACGAGTCGTTCATCCTCAACCGGCCCGAGCGGGAAGGGGCCACCGTCCTGGTGGCCGGCCCCGAGTTCGGCACCGGCTCCTCCCGTGAGCACGCCGTCTGGGCGCTCCAGAACTACGGTTTCCACGCGGTCGTCTCCTCGCGCTTCGCCGACATCTTCCGCGGCAACTCGCTGAAGAACGGCCTGCTCACCGTGGTGCTGCCGCAGGAGACCGTGGAGCGGCTCTGGGAGCTCACCGAGGCCGACCCGACCGCGGAGATCACCGTCGACCTGGAGGCCCGCGAGGTGCGCGCCGAGGGCATCACCGCGTCCTTCGAACTGGACGACAACGTTCGGTGGCGGCTGCTGAACGGGCTGGACGACATCAGCATCACCCTGCAGAACGAGGCCGACATCTCGGCGTTCGAGGAGACCCGTCCCTCGTTCAAGCCGCGTACTCTGCCGGTCGCCTGAGATCCCCTTCTGAACAAGCATTCTGACGATCCGCCGGATGGCCCGCTCCCCCCTCGGGGGGGCGGGCCGTCCGCCGTTCCGGAGCGGGAGTTGTGCGGCCCGGCCGCCCCCCGATTGCCCTTTCGGTAATGCGGCGGAGGGCCCCGCGCATGCACAACTCCGGGTAGATGGCACAATCAGTGCATGCACCGGCACCATGAACCTCCGTACGCGGGCGGCGAACCCGCGTCACCGGAGTCCACGGGCCGGGGATCCGAACGCCGAATTGACGATCGGCCGGACGCCGCCACCTCACCTGCTGAGGGGCCGGACGACCCGGAAGTCGCAGCGCTCTTCGCGCTTGTGGCCGAGCGGTTGAAGCAAGCTCACGACCGCGTGCATGCGCTGAACGTGTCTGCCGATGCAAAGACCGCTCTCGCCCGTCAACTGCTGATCGTCACGGAGACCGCCAAGCGCGATCTTCCCGGGGCGGCGCGGCGGTTGAGTCGCTTTGTGCAGGACCTCGACGAGGGGCGCCCGCCCGTCGACTGAGGTCGCCGACGCGCAAATCCATTGCGACACTAGGGTGATTCGCGCGTTTGGTAATTGAAAGTCCGCAGATACATACCTAACGTGCGAAATGAACGGATGGAATCATCCGGCGCCCGTTTCCGAAGGGGAAGACGTGAACAAGGCTCAGCTTGTCGAAGCGGTGGCCGAGCAGCTGGGCGGTCGCAAGGCTGCCGCAGAGGCCGTCGACGCAGTGCTCGACACCATGGTCCGCGCCGTTGTGGCCGGTGACCGGGTGTCGGTCACCGGTTTTGGCACCTTTGAGAAGGTGGAGCGCTCCGCGCGCTTCGCCCGCAACCCGCAGACCGGCGAGAAGGTCAAGGTCAAGAAGACCTCGGTGCCCCGCTTCCGTCCCGGCCAGGGCTTCAAGGACCTGGTCAGCGGCAGCAAGAAGCTGCCGAAGGAAGGCCCCTCGGTGAAGAAGGCGCCCAAGGGCTCCCTCACCCCGGGCAAGAGCGGTGTCGCCGCGACTCCGGCCGCCAAGCGCGCCGCCACCAAGCGTGCCGCCACGGCTGCCGCTGCCGCCGCCCCGGCGAAGAAGGCCGCGGCGAAGAAGACCGCCACCACCACCGCCGCCGCCGCGAAGAAGACCACCGCGACCGCTGCCAAGAAGGCGCCCGCCGCCAAGAAGGCCACCACCACCGCCGCCGCGAAGAAGACCACCGCGACCGCGACCAAGAAGACGGCGGCCGCCGCGAAGAAGACGGCCACCACCGCCGCCGCCAAGAAGACCACCGCGACCGCCGCCAAGAAGGCGACCGCGACGGCCAAGAAGACGGCTCCGGCGAAGAAGACCGCCACCCGTAAGACCACCGCGCGCAAGACCTCCGCGAAGTAGTCGACGGACGGCCTTCGAGAGCCGTGGCGCAGCACTCCACCCGGTTTTCCGGGCGGGGCCGGCGCCACGGCTCTCCGGTTTTCCGGGCCTCCGGCGCCGTACGGACGCGGTCAGCCCGCGCTCGGGTCCGCGGCCGGGTCCGGGAAGGTCTGCAGCGTCAGGAAGACCACCCGGCGGGCCTCCGCGGCGCCCTCGGTGCGGATCCGGACCCGCTGGCCGGGACGGAGCAGCCGCAGGCCGCCGGCGTCGAAGGCGGCGGCGTCGAACGGCACCGGGGTCCCGTCGTCGAGCAGCACGGAGCCGGCCCGGGTGGCGGGGTCGAAAGTGAACGCGGTGGCCTGCATGTCAGCAGCATAGCGAGCACCACCGACAGTCCCGGGTGACGTGCGGGCCGGGGCCCGGCGCGGTCCGGAGGACCGGTCCGGCAGGTACCCGAGCCGGACCGCCAGGGCCCGGGTGTGCGGGCCCACGCCGAGGGCCAGCGCCGCCGCCAGGTCCTCGCCGGTGTCGACGTCCCGGCGGACCGACTCCACGCCGGTCAGCCGCAGTTCGCGGGCGCCGCCGGCCGCGTGCCGGGCCCGTGAACCGTCCCCGAAGGCGGGGGAGAGCGGGCTGCCCGGGGCGCAGGCGAGCAGGGTGGTGCCCAGGCCGGGTGCGTCGGGCAGGAAGGCCCGGCCGGTGACCGGGACGGCGGTCAGCACCCGGCCCAGTTCGGCCGGGCGCAGGGCCGGCAGGTCCGCCGAGAGAGCGGCCAACGGGGCGCGCGGGGCGAGCGCCAGCGCGACCGCCGCGCCGTGCGCCAGTGCGTCGTTGAGTCCGCCCCCCGGTTCGTCGTCGACGACCAGGGCGCCGAGCGCGGCGAGCAGCTCGCCGGCCTCCGCGTCCCGGGTCACCACCAGGACGCGACCGACCTCGGAGGCGGCCAGCGCGGCGGTGACGGTGTCCAGGGCGAAGGAGAGCGCCAGGTCCGGGCGGTGCGGGCCGGCGAACGGCGCCAGCCGTGACTTGGCCCGGGCGAGCTGCTTGAGCGGCAGTACCAGCGACCAGCCGGCAGTGGGTGCGGCGGGCGCGACGGGCCCGCTGGGGCGTACGGTGTCCTGGGTCATCGGCGTCATTGTGACGCCGGTCCCGGAACCCTCGCCAGGCCGTCCGAACTGTGCGGACGTGCGTTTGATCACGCCCGCCCGACGTGCTGGCGCGGTTGCTCGACAGCCAATGAGCGGTCGGGTGAGACTGTTCCGCGCCCGGGCCCCGAAGCGGGGTCGCGGCAACGTGACTGACGCGGCACCCGACGTGCCGCACGGATGAGGAGGATCTGGGGTGGCCCGCCGCTCGTACGCCAGCTTCGGCAACGCCGACTACGGCATCTGGTACCGCTTCGCGGCCGTGCTGGTGAAGCCGGTGACGACCGCCCTGGTCAAGCCCGACTGGCGGGGCTGGGAGCACCTTCCGAAGAAGGGCGGCTTCATCACCGCGGTCAACCACAACTCGGTCATCGACCCGGTGATCTACGCGCACTGGCAGTACAACAGCGGACGGCCGCCGCGGATCCTCGGCAAGTCCTCGCTGTTCTCCGTGCCGTTCATCGGCTTCATGCTCCGCAAGACGGGCCAGATCCCGGTGTTCCGCGAGTCGACCGACGCGGCGCAGGCGTTCCGGGCCGCCATCGACGCGGTCAACGGCGGCCAGTGCGTGCAGTTCTACCCGGAGGGCACCCTCACCCGGGACCCGGACCTCTGGCCGATGACCGGCAAGAGCGGGGTGGCCCGGGTCGCGCTGATGACCGGCGCCCCGGTCATCCCGGTGGCGCACTGGGGCGCGCACGAGATCATCCCGCCGTACGGCAGGGGCGGCGCCGGGAAGAGCAAGTTCAACCTCTTCCCGCGCCACCGGGTGACGGTCGCGGCCGGGCCGGCCGTCGACCTGAGCAAGTACCGCGGCCAGGAGCTGACCGCCCAGGTGCTCAGGGACGCCACCGAGGACATCATGACGGCGATCACCGCCGTGCTGGCCGAGATCCGCGAGACCGAGCCGCCCGCCGAGCGGTACGACATGCGGGAGGCGGCCCGGAACCGGGGCGCCGCCGCGGCGGCCCGCCGGCAGAAGGCGGCCGGCCGGGCCGCCGACGAGGACGAGGAGGCCGGCAAGTGACCCGATGTGCCGTGTTCGGAACGGGCTCCTGGGGCACCGCGTTCGCGATGATCCTCGCGGACGCCGGCTGCGAGGTGACCCTCTGGGGCCGCCGGCAGGAGCTGGCGGACGCCGTCAACGCCACCCACGTCAACCCGGACTACCTCCCCGGGGTCCGGCTGCCCTCCTCGGTCCGGGCCACCACCGACCCCGCCGAGGCGCTGGCCGGCGCCGACTTCGCGGTGCTGGTGGTGCCCTCCCAGACGCTCCGCGAGAACCTGGCGGCCTGGGCGCCGCTGCTGGAGCCGCAGACCGTCCTGGTCAGCCTGATGAAGGGCATCGAGCTCGGCACCGCCAAGCGGATGAGCGAGGTCATCGGCGAGGTCGCCGGTGTCGGTCCGGAGCGGATCGCCGTGGTCAGCGGCCCCAACCTGGCCCGCGAGATCGCCAACCGGCAGCCCGCCGCGAGCGTCGTCGCGTGCACCGACGAGTCGGTCGCCAAGCGGCTCCAGGCGGCCTGCCACACGCCGTACTTCCGGCCGTACACCAACACCGACGTGATCGGCTGCGAGCTGGGCGGCGCGGTGAAGAACGTGATCGGCCTCGCGGTCGGCATGGCCAACGGCATGGGGCTCGGCGACAACACCAAGGCGACGCTGATCACCCGCGGGCTGGCCGAGACCACCCGGCTGGGACTGGCACTCGGCGCGGACGCGCACACCTTCGCCGGACTCGCCGGGATGGGCGACCTGGTGGCGACCTGCTCCTCACCGCTCTCCCGCAACAACACCTTCGGCACCAACCTGGGCCGGGGCATGTCGCTGGCGGAGACCATCGCGGCCACCCGCCAGACCGCGGAGGGCGTGAAGTCCTGCGAGTCGGTGCTCGACCTGGCCCGGCGCTGCGGCGTCGACATGCCGATCGTCGAGGCCGTGGTGGACGTGGTGCACAACGGCCGGCCCACCCAGGAGGTCCTTCAGGCGCTGATGTCCCGCTCGGCCAAGCCCGAGCGGCGGTGAACGTCCGCCCCAGGGTGGCTCACCTGTCCGAAACAGGCCGCACGGTACTCTCGGTCGCGATATGAGCATCGAACAGACCTCCCAGAACCCGTCCGTGAAGCCTCGTGTCGCCATCGTCTTCGGCGGCCGCAGCTCCGAGCACGCCATCTCGGTCTCCACCGCGGGCAGCGTGCTGAGGGCGATCGACCGCGACAAGTACGAGGTGCTGCCGATCGGCATCACCCACGAGGGCCGCTGGGCGCTGGTCAGCGACGAACCGGCCCGGATGACCATCACCGACGGCCGGCTGCCGGACGTCGACCAGGTCGCCGAGTCCGTCGAGGGCCAGGTCGCGCTGCCGCTCGGCCCGGGCAGCCGCGAGGTGGTCTGGAGCGAGCCCGGTGCGGCCCCCAAGGCGCTCGGCGAGGTCGACGTGGTCTTCCCGCTGCTGCACGGCCCCTGGGGCGAGGACGGCACGCTGCAGGGCCTGCTGGAGCTCTCCGGGGTGCCGTACGTCGGCAACGGCGTGCTCTCCAGCGCGGTCGGCATGGACAAGGAGTTCACCAAGCGCCTGCTGGCCTCGCACGGCCTGGGCGTCGGCCGCTACACCGTGGTCCGCCCGCGCGAGTGGGAGACCGAGGAGGGCCGCGCGGCCGTCCGCGAGCGGGCCGCCGAGCTCGGTCTGCCGCTGTTCGTGAAGCCCTGCCGGGCCGGCTCCAGCATGGGCATCACCAAGGTCAAGGACCTCTCCGACCTCGACCGCGCGATCGACGAGGCCCGCCGGCACGACCCCAAGCTGATCATCGAGGCAGGCGTCTCCGGCCGCGAGATCGAGTGCGCCGTGCTGGAGTTCGAGGACGGCCCGCGGGCCAGCGTCCCGGCCGAGGTGCTGGTCGGCGGCGACTACGAGTTCTACGACTTCGAGGCCAAGTACATCGACTCCTCGGAGGTGCGGATCCCGGCCGAGCTGTCCGGCGAGGAGACCGCCGAGATCCGCCGCCAGGCGGTGGCCGCGTTCGAGGCGCTCGGCTGCGAGGGCCTGGCCCGGGTGGACTTCTTCCTCCTGGAGGACGGCAGCTGGATGGTCAACGAGATCAACACCATGCCCGGCTTCACCCCGATCTCGGCCTACCCGAAGATGTGGGAGGCCAGCGGGCTGTCCTACCCGGAGCTGATCGACCGGCTGCTGCAGGCGGCGCTGCGCCGCTCCACCGGCCTGCGGTAGCCGCGCGGACCGCACCGCGGACGACGCGCGAGGGCGGGCCCGGGTTCCCCCGGGCCCGCCCTCGCGCGTGCGGCACTACGGGATGGTGGCCCTCACCGCGTCGGAGAGCGCGGCGGCGGCGTCGAGCGGGTTGGCGAGGGCCCCGCCGGGGACGGTCACCTCGACGAACACGGCCCGCTGGGTGGCGGTGAGCCGGTAGCCGCCGTCCTTCAGCGGCTCCGGCCACCAGGTGACGTCGTTGATCGTCGGCGAGATCTCCTTCTGCCTCTCGTCGACCAGCCCCTCCGGGTGCGGCACGCCGCAGCGCAGCACGACGCGCGGCGACGAGGCCCAGGCGGCGGTGTACGGGGAGGCGGGCCCGGGGTCCTTGCGCGGGTGCCCGATCAGGTCCTGCGGCAGCGCGGCGTCCAGGGCCCGGCAGTACGCGGCGGCCCTGGGGGCGGGCGTGGGGGCGTCGACCTTCTCGGGCGCGCCCCAGTTGCCGACCAGCACCACGATGGTGCAGGTCAGCGCGAGCGGCACCGCCAGCCAACGGACCGGGGCCGGCAGTGCCGCGAGGAGGCGGGGGGCACGGAATTCTCGGGTCACCCGCCGATGGTATGCGCGGCTTACAGGTGAACCACCGGACAGGTCAGGGTCCGGGTGATTCCCTCGACCTGCTGAACCTTCGCGACGACGAGGCGGCCGAGGTCGTCGACCGTGTCGGCCTCCGCGCGGACGATCACGTCGTAGGGCCCGGTCACGTCCTCGGCCTGGAGGACACCGGGGATCTTGGAGATCGACTCGGCCACGGAGCTGGCCTTGCCGACCTCGGTCTGAATCAGGATGTAGGCCTGTACCACGGGGACCTCCCGGCGGCTGGGTACGGGGATCGCCGCCGTGATCGCCCGGTCAGGCGTCGGGGGTGGGGCACGGGCTCACCGGCAGTCTGATCACCACGCTACCGCGCAGCGGGGCAGGGAGGGGAGACCTGTGCGCCGTCGGAGGGCGTACGCTGCGCGCGGAAGCGACTTGGACGTACGACGCAGGTGCGCACGTGATGGAGACCGAGAGGACGGCAGATGCAGGGGACCGTGGGCGAGCTGGGCGAGTTCGGACTCATCAGGGAGCTGACCGCCCGGGTACCGCTCACCGACGCGGTCGACCTCGGCCCGGGTGACGACGCCGCGGTGGTGAAGGCGCCGGACGGCCGGGTGGTGGCCACCACGGACGTGCTGATCGAGAACCGGCACTTCCGCCGGGACTGGTCCACCGCCTACGACGTGGGCCGCAAGGCCGCCGCGCAGAACCTCGCCGACGTGGCCGCGATGGGCGCGGTGCCGACCGCGATCCTGCTGGGTCTGGTCGCGCCCGCCGATCTGCCCACCACCTGGGCGACCGAGCTGATGGACGGCCTGCGCGACGAGTGCCAGGTGGCCGGCGCGACCGTGGTCGGCGGCGACGTGGTGCGCGGGGACACCATCACGCTGGCCATCACGGCGCTCGGAGATCTGCAGGGGCGTGCGCCCGTGACGCGCGCCGGTGCTCAGGTGGGTGACGTGGTGGCGGTCACCGGCTGGCTGGGCTGGTCGGCGGCCGGACTGACCGTGCTGCAGCGCGGCTTCCGCTCCCCGAGGGCCTTCGTCGAGGCGCACCGCCGCCCCGAGCCGCCGTACCACGCCGGTCCGGCCGGCTCCGAGTTGGGCGCCACCTCGATGATCGACGTGAGCGACGGGCTGGTCGCCGACCTGGGCCACGTCGCCAAGGCCAGCGCGGTGGACATCGACCTGCGGGCCGCCGACTTCGACGTCCCGGTCCAGATGGCGGACATCGGGCAGGCGGTCGGGGTGGACCCGCTGGTCTGGGTGCTCTCCGGCGGCGAGGACCACGCGATCGTGGCGACCTTCCCGCGCGGGGTCCAACTGCCCGCCCGCTGGCGGGTGGTCGGTGAGGTCGTGGGGCGGGCCCGGGCGGCGCGCGGCGGCCGGGTGACGGTGGACGGCGAGGCCTGGGACCGGGTCGGCGGCTGGGACCACTTCTCGGAGTGACGGCGGTCGGCCACCTGCGGCCGGCCGTTGCGGGACCGGCCGTTCCGGGACCGGCCGTTCAAGGGTCGGTCGTTCCGTGGGTCGGCCGGCCCGGCGGCCGACGGACGTGCGGGGCCGGTGGGTTGACGCCCCGCCGGGGGCGGGAACGGGGGCGGGAACGGGGCGCGGCCGAGGGCGCGCGACGCTCCGGGTACGTCCCGCGATCCGGCTCCGGACGGGCCGAGCGCGTAGGCTTGCCGCATCCGGACCGCCCGTCTTCGGCGTGAGTGGTCTGAACCACTGTGGTCTGAACCACTTCGGAGCGGGAGAGCACACCACCATGCGTATCGGTGTCCTGACCAGCGGCGGCGACTGCCCCGGCCTGAACGCGGTGATCCGTTCCGTGGTGCACCGGGGAACCGATGTGCACGGCGACGAGATCGTCGGCATCGAGGACGGCTTCCTCGGCCTGATCGAGGGCCGCACCCGCCCGGTCTCCCACGACGACGTCACCGGCCTGCTGACCCTCGGCGGCACCATCCTCGGCTCGGCCCGGGTGCAGCGCGACCGGATCGCCTGGGCGGTGGAGAACGCCAAGGCCCTCGCCCGCGACATCGGCATCGACGCGCTGATCGCGATCGGCGGCGAGGGCACGCTCACCGCCGCCAAGATGTTCAGCGACGCCGGACTCCCCGTGGTCGGGGTGCCCAAGACCATCGACAACGACATCGACGCCACCGACGTCACCTTCGGCTTCGACACCGCGGTGCACGTCGCGACCGAGGCGATCGACCGGCTGAAGACCACCGCCGAATCCCACCAGCGCGTCATGGTGGTCGAGTTGATGGGCCGGCACACCGGCTGGATCACCCTCACCGCCGGCATGGCGGGCGGCGCGCACGGCATCCTCATCCCGGAGAAGCCGTTCGACATCGAGGGGGTGGCCCGGATGGTCGAGGACCGCTTCGCCCGCGGCAAGAAGTTCGCCATCATCGCCGTCGCCGAGGGCGCCGCACCGATGCCCGGCACCATGCGCTTCGACCACGGCGAGGTCGACCGGTTCGGGCACCGCACCTTCGGCGGGATCGGCAACCGGCTCGCCCACGAGCTGGAGAACCTGCTCGGCAAGGAGGCCCGCCCGGTCATCCTCGGCCACACCCAGCGAGGCGGCACCCCGACCGCCCGGGACCGGGTGCTCGCCACCCGGTTCGGCTGGCACGCGGTCGAGGCCGTCCACCAGGGCGCGTTCGGCCACTTCACCGCGCTGCGCCGGGGCGAGATCCGCCTGGTGCCGGTCGCCGAGGCCGTCACCCGGCTCAAGACCGTGCCGGAGGACCGCTGGGCGGAGTCGGAGGCGGTGCTCTGAACCGGCGCCGGTAGGTTGGAGGGCATGTCGCTCCCGTCCTCCACTCCCGCCCCCGGCGGCCGCCCGTCGCCGGGCGGCCCCTCCGCCGCACCTCCCCGCGTCCTCACGGTGGCCGGCTCCGACTCCGGCGGCGGCGCCGGCATCCAGGCCGACCTCAAGGCGATGCTCGCCCTCGGCGTCCACGGCATGAGCGTGATCACGGCCGTCACCGCGCAGAACTCGCTCGGCGTCCAGGGCTACTGGGAACTCCCCGCCGAGGCCGTCCGCGCCCAGTTCCGCAGCGTGGTGGACGACATCGGCGTCCAGGCCGTGAAGACCGGCATGCTCGCCTCCGTCGAACTGGTGGAGACCGTCGCCGGACTGCTGGTCGACGTCGACGTGCCCGTCGTGGTCGACCCGGTCGGCGTCTCCAAGCACGGCGACGCGCTGCTCGCCGCCGAGGCCGTCGCGACCGTCCGCGAGAAGCTGCTGCCGGTCGCCACCCTCGCCACGCCCAACCTGCACGAGGTGACGCAGCTCACCGGGCGCACCGTGGAGAACGAGGCGCAGATGGCGGACGCGGCCAAGGCGCTGCTCGACCTCGGGCCGCGCTGGGTGCTGGTCAAGGGCGGCCACCTGGAGGGCGACGCGGCCGACCTGCTCCACGGCGGCGCGGGGGAGGAGTACTGGTTCCGGGCACCGCGCCACGACAACCGGCACACCCACGGCACGGGCTGCACGCTGGCCAGCGCGATCGCCTCCGGACTGGCCAAGGGCGAGCCGCTGCCGGAGGCCGTGGCCTCCGCGAAGGAGTACATCACCGGCGCGATCGCCGGCGGGTTCGCGCTGGGAGGCGGGATCGGGCCGGTCGACCACGCCTGGCGTTGGCGCTGAACCGACCGGAAAGACCGATGGGCGGGCCCGGGGGCCCGCCCATCGGCGGAAGGGTCGGCGGGGTTCGCCGGGCAAACAGGAAGCCGGCTCATCCGAGGATGAACCGGCTTGCTGGAGGACCGGCGTACCGGTCTGCGCGTCAGCGCGAGACCTTACCGGCCTTGATGCACGAGGTGCAGACGTTGAGCCGCTTCGGCGTCCGCCCAATCACAGCGCGCACCGTCTGAATGTTGGGGTTCCAACGACGGGGGGTACGGCGGTGAGAGTGGGAGATGCTGTTGCCGAAGCCCGGCCCCTTGCCGCAGACGTCGCAGTTGGCAGCCACAGGAGTCACTCCAAGACTTCAGATCATTTACGTTCGAAAACCCCGCTGGACCAGCGGAGCACTCGCGTGAACCGGACCGGGCCGAAGGGTGAGCCTGAACCTGTTCCAGGCAACCGGAAGAGCATACAACGCTTGCTTCCGTTCAACGAAACTACCACGACCGGCCGAGTGATCGCTCTGCCCGCCGCTCCGGGCACCGTCCTGCGGCCCCCGATAACCTGCCGGTATCACCCCTCGCCGTTCACCCTCAGGCCATCACGGCGTCCCATCCGGAGGAGACCTGGTGCTGCACACGCTCGACGCCCCGGCCGTGCGCAGCTGGTGCCAGCTGGCCCTGCGCGCGCTCGGCCAGGCCCGTGAGGAGATCGACGCACTCAACGTCTATCCCGTCCCGGACGGCGACACCGGCACCAACCTGTACCTGACCGTCGAGTCGGCCGCCGCGGCGGTGGAGAGCCGGTTCGCCGACCCGGGACCGGGCGGGGTGCCGGGGCTCGCCGAGACCGCCCGGGCGATGGCCCGCGGCGCGCTGGTCGGCGCCCGCGGCAACTCCGGGGTGATCCTCGCCCAGTGGCTGCGCGGCACCGCCGAGATGCTCGCCGAGGGCGGCGGCGCCGACCAGCTGCGGGCCGCCCTCCAACGGGCCGCCGACTCCGCCTACCAGGCCGTCGCCGAGCCGGTCGAGGGCACCCTGCTCACCGTCGCCCGGGTCGCCGCCCGGGAGGCGGGCCGGGCCGGTGCGGGGCTCGGCCAGGTCGCCGACACCGCGTACCGGGCCGCCCGGGACGCGCTGCGGCGCACCCCCGAACAGCTCGCCGTGCTCGCCGAGAACGGGGTGGTGGACGCCGGGGGCCGGGGCCTGGTCGCCGTCCTCGGCGCGCTCGCCGACGCGGTGGCCGGGCACCAGCCGATGGGCCCGGTCGCCCTGCGCGGGGACCTCCACGTGGTGGAGAGCTGCTCCGGACACGTCCGCCCGCCCGGGCCGGGCCACCCCGCGTTCGAGGTCATCTACCTGCTGGACGCCCCCGACGAGGCCCTGCCGGCGCTGCGCGAACGGCTGGCGGGTCTCGGCGACTCGCTGGTGGTCGGCGGCGGCGACGGACTCTGGAACGTGCACGTCCACGTGGACGACGCGGGCGCCGCCGTCGAGGCCGGGGTCGGGGCCGGGCGTCCGCACCAGATCCGGATCACCCACTTCGCCGAGGCCGCCGCCCGGGCCGGCACCGCCGCCGACCGCGGCGAGGCCGAGCGGCGCACCCGCGCGGTGCTCTCGGTGGTCTCGGGCGCGGGCCTGGCCGAACTCTGCGAGCAGGCCGGCGCGGTCGTGCTGCACGCCGAGCCCGGCCGCCCGCCGGCCAGCGCCGAACTCACCGCCGCCGTCCGCCGGTCCGCCGCCCGCGAGGTCGTGCTGCTGCTCAACGACCCGGAGCTGCGGGCCGCCGCGGGCGCCGCCGCCGACCAGCTGCGCGAGGAGGGCGTCCGGATCGCCGTCCTGCCCACCCGGTCGCCGGTCCAGGGCCTGGCCGCGCTCGCCGTGCACGAGTCCGCCCGGCGCTTCGACGAGGACGTGGTCGCCATGACCTCCGCGGCCGGCGCCACCCGGTACGCCGAACTGGCGGTCGCCGAGGGGGAGTCCTGGACCATGGCCGGGGTCTGCCAGGCCGGCGACGTGCTCGGCCTGATCGACGGGGACGTCGCGGTGATCGGCACCGGGCTGGCCGAGGTCGGCACGAGCGTGCTGGACCGGATGCTCGGCGCCGGCGGCGAACTGGTCACCCTGATCCTCGGCGAGGGCGCGCCCGAGGGGCTGGCCGAGCGGATGGTCGCGCACGCCCGGCACCGGCGGCCCGAGGTGGACGCGGTGGTCTTCCACGGCGGCCAGGAGTCGGCGCCGCTGCTCATCGGCGTGGAGTGAGGCGGCTCCGCGGGCGGCTCCGCGGGCCGCGCCGGACCGGGGCGGCCGGAGGGCGCGTCGGCGGAGTGAGGGCCGGTCTGTCGGTCCCGTGGTGTAAACAAGGCCCTGATGGGCGCTCTCGATGAACCACTGACCAAGCTCGTCGGCGACCGGACCGCCAAGGTGCTCGCCGACAGCCTCAAGCTGCGCACGGTCGGGGACCTGCTGCACCACTACCCGCGCCGCTACGTCGAACGCGGCCAGCTCACCAGCCTGGACGAGCTGGAGATCGACGAGCACGTCACCGTGCTGGCCAGGGTCGAGAAGGTCACCCTGATCCCGTTCCGCGGGCGCAAGGGCGACCGGCTGGAGGTCGTCGTCACCGACGGCCGCAGCCGGCTCTCGCTGGTCTTCTTCAACCAGGGCTGGCGGCAGAAGGAGCTGAAGGGCGGCTCCCAGGGCCTGTTCGCGGGCAAGGTGGGCGTCTTCAACCGCACCCGCCAGCTGGTCTCGCCGGACTACCAGCTGCTCGACGCGGACGCGGACGCCGGCGCCGCCCAGCAGTTCGCCGGCCGGCTCATCCCCGTGTACGGCGCCAGCGCCCAGATGCCCAGCTGGAAGCTCTCGCTCTGCGTCGAGACGGCGCTCACCAAGCACCTGTCCGACGTCGGCGAGCCGCTCCCCGCCGAACTGCGCGAGCGGCACGACCTGATCCCGCTGCCCGAGGCGCTCGAACTGATCCACCGCCCGCGCAACCAGGCCGACCGCGAACGCGCCCAGGAACGGCTCCGCTGGGACGAGGCGTTCGTCCTCCAGGTCGCCCTCGCGCAGCGCCGGGCCGCCGACTCCGCCCTGCCCGCCAAGCCGCGCAGGGCCCGGGAGGGCGGCCTGCTCGACGCCTTCGACGCCCGGCTGCCGTTCACCCTCACGGAGGGCCAGCAGAAGGTCTCCGCGGAGATCGCCGCCGACCTGGCGGGCGAACACCCGATGCACCGCCTGCTCCAGGGCGAGGTCGGCTCCGGCAAGACCCTGGTCGCGCTGCGCGCCATGCTCGCCGTGGTGGACGCCGGCGGACAGGCGGTGCTGCTCGCGCCCACCGAGGTCCTGGCCCAGCAGCACCACCGCTCGATCGTCGAGATGATGGGCGACCTGGCCGAGGGCGGTCTGCTCGGCGGCTCCGACCTGGGCACCCGGGTGGCGCTGCTCACCGGCTCGATGGGCGTCCCGGCCCGCCGCCAGGTGCTGCTCGACATGGCCTGCGGGGACGCCGGCATCGCGATCGGCACCCACGCGCTGATCGAGGACAAGGTGCAGTTCCAGGACCTCGGCCTGGTCGTGGTCGACGAGCAGCACCGCTTCGGCGTCGAGCAGCGCGACGCGCTGCGCGCCAAGGGCGACCAGCCGCCGCACCTGCTGGTGATGACCGCCACCCCGATCCCGCGCACCGTCGCGATGACCGTCTTCGGGGACTTGGAGACCTCCGTGCTGGACCAGCTTCCGGCCGGCCGCTCGCCCATCTCCACCCACGTCGTCCCGGCCGTCGAGAAGCCCAACTTCCTGGCGCGGGCCTGGGAGCGGGTCCGCGAGGAGGTGACCCGGGGCCACCAGGCGTACGTGGTCTGCCCCCGGATCGGGGACGAGGAGCCCGCCGACCCGAAGGCCGCGAAGGGCGCGAAGAAGCGGCGCCGGGCCGAGGACGAGCTGGAGGACCTCACCGACGACGCACCGGACGAGGGCGCCGCGAGCGACGAGCGGCGGCCCCCGCTCTCCGTCGTGGAGACCGCCGCGAAGCTGGTCGGGGGCCCGCTGGCCGGGCTGCGGGTGGAGATCCTGCACGGCCGGCTGACGCCCGAGGCCAAGGACGACGTGATGCGCCGGTTCACGGCCGGCGCGGTGGACGTGCTGGTCGCGACCACGGTGATCGAGGTCGGCGTCAACGTCCCGAACTCCACCGTGATGGTGATCATGGACGCGGACCGGTTCGGCGTCTCCCAGCTCCACCAGCTCCGCGGCCGGGTCGGGCGCGGCTCCGCCGCCGGGCTCTGCCTGCTGGTCAGCGACATGCCCGCGGGCAGCGCCGCCCGGGCCCGGCTGGACGCGGTGGCCGGCACGCTGGACGGCTTCCAGCTGTCCCGGATCGACCTCGAACAGCGCCGCGAGGGCGACGTCCTGGGCCAGGCGCAGTCGGGTGTGAAGTCCTCGCTCAAGGTGCTCTCGGTGCTGGAGGACGAGGAGGTCATCGTGACCGCCCGCACCGAGGCCACCCGGCTGGTCGCCGAGGACCCCGGGCTGACCGCCCACCCGGAGCTGCGCACCGCGCTGGCGAGCCTGCTCGACGAGGACCGTGCGGAGTATCTGGAGAAGGGCTGAGGCCCGCTCGGCAGAGCCCGATTGTCAGACCCCCGGGAGAGAATGAAGGTGTTCAGGACGCACCCCCAAGGTGCGTTCCTGGCGCGACACTTGGGGGTTTTGCCATGGCATTCCGTCATCTCAACGAGCTCCCGCTGGGCGACAAGGTCTTCCGGATCGAACTCGCCAGCGACGACGACCGCGAGGTCACCCTCACCCTCACCGGCTGGCGCGAGGGGGAAGCGGCCGCGCCGCTCGCCTCCGGACGGCTGCGGCTGCCGGTCGAGGACGTCGCCTCGCTCCGGATCGCGCTCAACCGGGCGCTCCGGGCCCTGGCGATCGTCGCCGACGTCTCCGAGCCCATCCCCGACCGTGACGTGCTGCGCGAGCTCTACCCCGGACACGGCGCCCCCTGGGTGCCGCAGCACGAGGAGGAACTGGTCCGGCGGTTCCACGAGAACGAGACCGTCGCCCGGATCGCCGCCCGCTTCGGCCGTACGCCCGACTCCGTCCGCACCAAGCTGCGGGAGCTCGGCCACGACCCGCGCCGCCCCGAGTACTGCCCGCCCGACGGCTGCCTCTCCTGGTCCCGCTACGCCTCGCCGACGCTGCTCGGCGCGGCCGTCCCGGCCCAGGCGGCGGGGGAGTAGCCGGCATCCGGTCCGTGGGTGCGACGGGGGCGCGACGGGGGCGCGGCGTCCGCGGTGACGAGCTGAAGTGAGGGGGAGGGCCCCGCCGGTCGGACCGGCGGGGCCCGGCCCGTATAGCGTGGTCGGGCAGCGACGAAAGGACCTCCCACCACCATGACCCGCGTGATCGCCGGGGCGGCCGGCGGCCGCCGACTGGCCGTACCGCCCGGTCGGGGCACCCGCCCGACCTCCGACAAGGCCCGCGAGGCGATGTTCTCCACCCTGGAGGCGCTGCGCGGCACCCTGCACGGCATCCGGATGCTGGACCTGTTCGGCGGGTCCGGCGCGGTCGGCCTGGAGGCGCTGTCGCGCGGCGCCGAGCACGTGCTGCTGGTCGAGGCCGACGCCCAGGCGGCCCGGGTGATCCGGGAGAACGTCCGGACGATCGGACTGCCGGGCGCGCTGGTGAAGGCCGCCAGGGCGGAGAAGGTGATCGCCGGGCCGGCTCCGGAGGCTCCGTACGACCTCGTCTTCCTCGACCCGCCGTACGTCGTCACCGACGACGAGGTGCGCGAGATGCTGATCACACTGTCGGCCGGGGGCTGGCTCGCGGCCGACGCACTCGTCACCGTGGAGCGCAGCACCCGGGGCGGCGAGTTCGGCTGGCCGGAGGGCTTCGAGGTACTGCGCTCGCGCCGGTACGGCGAGGGCACCCTCTGGTACGGTCGCGCCGCCGCCGAGACCCGTCGCCACCCGTAGCGGGCCGAGGCCCGAAGCAGTCTCGTCACCCCATGAGGGAGCACCAACGCCATGCGCCGTGCCGTCTGCCCCGGATCGTTCGACCCGATCACCAACGGTCACCTCGACATCATCGAGCGGGCCTCGAAGCTGTACGACGTGGTGCACGTCGCGGTGTTGATCAACCGCAACAAGGAGGGCATGTTCAGCGTCGAGGAGCGGATCGCGCTGATCGAGGAGACCACCGCGCAGTACGGGAACGTCGTGGTCGAGTCGCACCTCGGCCTGCTGGTGGACTTCTGCCGGGAGCGGGACATCCCGGCGATCATCAAGGGCCTGCGCGCCGTCAGCGACTTCGACTACGAGCTGCAGATGGCCCAGATGAACCACGGGCTGACCGGCGTCGAGACGCTCTTCGTGCCGACGTCGCCGACGTACAGCTTCCTCTCCTCGACGCTGGTCAAGGAGGTGGCCTCGTACGGCGGCGACGTCTCGCACCTGCTGCCGGAGACGGTGCACGGCCGCCTGGTCGAGCGGATCGCCGAGCGGCGCGCCGGGCGGTAGCGCGCGACGGGGCGGCCGGCCCGCGGGGTGGGCCCGGTGGTGACCTCCGGTCCGTTTCTGCCGGTTCGTCACGGTATGTCGGTCAGGTGGGTGGTCGGCCCCGTCCGGACGTTGTGA
The DNA here is from genome assembly GCF_042726075.1 of Kitasatospora sp. NPDC127035. NCBI lineage: Bacteria > Bacillati > Actinomycetota > Actinomycetes > Kitasatosporales > Streptomycetaceae > Kitasatospora > Kitasatospora sp. NPDC127035. The sequence goes on from NZ_JBHXDN010000034.1 coordinate 28,842, forward strand.
CCTCGCCCCGCCGTGGCCGTACAGTCTGTATTCCTGCCCTGCGGTGAGGTGCACCGCGCCGGGCGCTGCCTCCGCCGGACCGTCGGCGGCACACGGAAAGACGAAGCCCCGTGGACGTGCAGAACAAGGTCGACGAGATCGTGGCCGCCGTCGAGAACGCCCGCTCGATGCCCATGTCGGCCTCCTGCGTGGTGAACCGGGCCGAGCTGGTCGGCCTGCTCCAGGACCTGCGCTCGGCACTGCCCGCCGAGTTGGCCCAGGCCCAGTCGGTGATGGCCGACCACGAGTCGGTGGTCGCGGACGCCCAGTCCGAGGCCGACCGGATCATCCAGGGGGCGCACGCCGAACGGGGCTCGCTGATCTCCGACACCGAGGTGGTCCGCCGCGCCCAGGCCGAGGCCGACCGGATCCTCGTCGAGGCCCGCGCCGAGGTCGACACCAAGCGCGCCGAGGCCGACGACTACGTGGACAGCAAGCTGGCCAACTTCGAGGTCGTGCTCACCAAGACGCTCGGCGCCGTCGGCCGCGGCCGGACCAAGCTGCGCGGCGACGCGAGCGTCTTCGAGAACGACTTCGACGGCGAGAGCGACGGCGAGGAGTTCCGGCCGCAGCGGACCAGCCCGAGCCCCGAGGTCGACGAGTACGTCGATGTGAAGCTCGCCACCCTGGAGAACGTGCTCAGCGCGACCCTGGAGGCGGTCGGCAAGGGCCGCGACAAGCTGCTCGGCAAGCGGCCGATCGACGAGCTGGGCGCCTACCTGGCCGCCGCCGACCAGGCGCAGCAGGCCAAGGAGCGGGCCGAGGCGGTCGCCGCGGGCTTCGCCGGGGACGCCGACGGTGCCGACATCGCGTGGTACCGCGAGGAGGTTCCGCAGCAGCAGAGCTGGCCGGAGCAGGCCCCGGCGGCGGCGGGCTGGCAGTCCCCGGGGGCCGACCAGTACGCGGCCGCGCAGCAGGGCGGCGGCCAGTACGCGGAGGTGTACGGCGGCGGCTTCGACCCGGCGATCGGCCAGGGGGGCGACCCGTACGCCGGCCAGTACGGCTACGGCCAGCAGGTCCCGCAGATCCAGCACGCGCAGCAGGTCCAGCACGTGCAGCAACCCGGCTACCCGGAGGGCCGGCAGGGCCAGCAGGGCGGGTACGACTACCCGCCCCAGCACCAGGGGTACGCCGCCCAGCAGTACGACGCCTGGGGCAACCCCCAGCCCGAGGCCGGGGCCGGCTACCCGCAGCCGCCGGCCAACCCGCCGGCCCTTCCGCAGCAGGCGCAGCCCGGCCTGGACGAGACCAGCTTCTTCGACACCAGCATGATCGACATGACCCGGCTCCGGGAGCTCGGCGGGAGGTAGTGGCCGGGAGCGAAGTTGGGCCTGGCCGGAGACTCCGGTAGTCTGACCACTCCGGCCTCTCCGTGTCGGGCCGTCGGTCTGCCCGCGCATCCATTCGATGAGTGGCGCCGCACATCAGTTTTCTCAGGAAGTCAGGACACCTTGAACCGCCTCGACCACCGCGACCCCCTCGTGTTCGACACGCACGAGCTGGGCCGTCGTCCGGGTGCGCTGCGCAAGGTGAGCCGGACCCTGGAGGCCCCCGAGGGCCTGGGGATCATCGACGTGATCGGTGTTCCCGAGAAGAGTGAGATGGTTCTGGAGCTCCGCCTGGAGTCCGTGGTCGAGGGCGTGCTGGTGACCGGCACCGCCGAGACCGTGGTCGAGGGCGAGTGTGTACGGTGCCTGGAGCCGGTCGAGTTCGACCTCGACGTGGACTTCCAGGAGCTGTACTACTACCCGGAGTCCGACGAGCGCCATCGCGCCCGGACCGCCGGGACCGAGGACCTCGAAGAGGACTCGGAAGAAGAGACTTACCGTCTGGAGGGCGACTACTTCGACCTCCGGCCGGTGCTGCGTGACGCGGTGGTGCTCGCACTGCCGCTGCAGCCGGTGTGCCAGGAAGACTGCCTGGGCCTGTGCTCCGAGTGCGGAGCGCGCCTGAGCGACGACCCGGCGCACCACCACGACGCCGCCGACCCCCGGTGGGCGGCTCTGCAGGGACTCTCCGCCGCCCCTGGCGACGAGGGTGACGGAATCAAGTACAGCGACACCCGTGAGGGTCTCGCCGAGAACCAGGAGAAGTAGCCGTGGCTGTTCCGAAGCGGAAGATGTCGCGCAGCAACACGCGCCACCGTCGGTCCAACTGGAAGGCCGTTGTCCCGGCCCTCGTGGCGTGCGACCGCTGCCACGAGCCGAAGCTGGGTCACATCGCGTGCCCGAGCTGCGGCACGTACAACCGTCGCCAGGTCCTCTCGGTCTGATCGGCGGGGTGCACGGATCGATGTCGGACGGTAACTCTTCCCGCAAGGCGACCACCGCAACGAAGGCTCCTTCGGGTGGCGGAAAGGCCGGCGGGCCGGCTTCGACCGAATACGACGTCCTGGAAGGGCGCCTCGGGTACACGCTCGAGCGCGCCCTTCTGGTGCGTGCCCTGACCCACCGCTCGTACGCGTACGAGAACGGCGGGCTGCCCACCAACGAGCGCCTGGAGTTCCTCGGCGACTCGGTGCTGGGCCTGGTGGTGACCGACACCCTCTACCGCGTCCACCCGGACGTCCCGGAGGGCACGCTCGCCAAGCTGCGCGCCGCGGTGGTCAACTCGCGCGCGCTCGCCGACGTCGGACGCGGCCTGGAGCTCGGCACGTTCATCCGGCTCGGCAAGGGCGAGGAGGGCACCGGAGGCCGCGACAAGTCGTCGATCCTCGCCGACACCGTCGAGGCCGTGATCGGCGCCGTCTACCTGGACCAGGGCCTGGACGCGGCCACCGAGTTCGTCCACCGGCTGTTCGACCCGCTGATCGAGGAATCCTCTCAGCTGGGCGCGGGCCTGGACTGGAAGACCAGCCTCCAGGAGCTCACCGCCTCGGTGGGCATCGGAGTGCCGGAGTACGTGGTCGAGGAATCCGGTCCGGACCACGAGAAGACCTTCACCGCGGCGGCCCGGGTGGCCGGCGAGGACTTCGGCAGCGGCGTCGGCCGCTCGAAGAAGGAAGCCGAGCAGAAGGCCGCGGAGAGCGCCTGGCGGGCGATCAAGGAGAAGTACGCCGACCGCCTGCCCGGCGGCGCCTGAGCACGCAGTAGCCTTCCTCCAGCAGACGCAGTTCCCCGTCGCAGGAGGCTTGTTCCCGTGCCCGAACTTCCCGAGGTCGAGGTCGTCCGCCGCGGTCTGGCGAACTGGGTCGCCGGACGGACCGTGGCCGGGGTCGAGGTGCTGCACCCGCGTGCGGTGCGGCGCCAGCAGGCCGGCGCGGCCGACTTCACCGCCCGGCTCACCGGCACCACCCTCGGCACCGTGCAGCGGCGGGGCAAGTACCTGTGGGTGCCGCTCGCCGGCACCGGGACCGGGTTCGCGCTGATCGGCCACCTCGGGATGAGCGGCCAGCTGCTCGTCCAGGACCCGTCCGCGCCGGACGAGAAGCACCTGCGGGTCCGGCTGCGGTTCGGCGACGGCGGGCGCGAGCTGCGCTTCGTCGACCAGCGGACCTTCGGCGGGCTGGCGGTCGAGGAGGCCGAGGACGGCGACCCGGAGGGCACCCCGGTCTCCATCGCGCACATCGCCCGCGACCCGCTCGACCCGCGCTTCGACGACGCCGCCTTCGTGACCGCGCTGCGCCTCAGGCGCACCACCGTCAAGCGCGCGCTGCTGGACCAGACGCTGATCAGCGGGGTCGGCAACATCTACGCGGACGAGGCGCTCTGGCGCACCCGGCTGCACTACGACCGCCCGACCGGGTCCCTCACCCGCCCGCAGGCGCTGCTGCTGCTGGCCAACGCCCGGGACGTGATGTCCGCGGCGCTGGCCGTCGGTGGCACCAGTTTCGACAGCCTGTACGTCAACGTGAACGGCGAGAGCGGCTACTTCTCCCGGGACCTGGACGCCTACGGCCGCGAGCAGGAGCCGTGCCGGCGCTGCGGGACGCCGATCCGGCGGGCCGCCTGGATGAACCGGTCCAGCTACTTCTGCCCCCGCTGCCAGCGGGTGCCGCGGGTCCGCAGCGGGGGCTGAGCGGCCTCAGTGCTTGGCGAGTTCGGGCTGCGGCCGTTCGGATTCGGGCGCGCCGTGGGTGTCCTGGCCGAAGTAGGCGACGCCGACCGCCGCGACCACCGAGAGCAGGAAGCCGGCCACGCCGAGCCAGCCGAGCCCGGCCTTCGAGGAGTCGCCGAGCCAGAGCACGCCGACCGCGCCGGGCAGCACCGTCTCACCGACGACCAGGGCCGCGGTGGCCCCGTTCACCGAGCCGATCTGCAGCGCCACGGTGTGCACGTACATGCCGCCGATGCCGCCGACGAGGATCGCGTACAGGGCCGGGTCGGAGAGCAGCGCGCCGAGCTCGAACGGCTCGATCCCGTTGAGGATGCGCACGCCGACGCCGAGCGCGCCGAAGCCCAGACCGGAGAGCAGGCCGGCGACGATCGCGCCGTTGGCCCCCATCCGGCGGACCAGCAGGCCACCGCCGACCAGCAGCACGGTGGTGATCGCCAGCAGCCCCCAGTGGAAGGCCATCGCGGCGTGGTGGCCGCCCTCCGGTCCGGCCGAGACCGCCAGCAGCACCAGCGCCGAGCAGAGCACGCCGATCGACACCCACTCCAGCTGCTTGAGCCGGATCCCGAGCAGCTTGATCGACAGCACCGCGGTGATCACCAGGTTGGCGCTGATGATGGTCTGGGAGAGGAACAGCGGCAGCAGCCGGGCGGCCAGCGCGCCGAGGCCGAAGCCGATGAAGTCCAGCACCGTGCCGAGGATGAACTCCCAGGTCACGGCCGCCTTGGCGGTGGAGGAGAGGCTCGGCCCGCCGTGCGCGGTGGTCCCGGCGGCGGAGGCGCCCTTGGCGGCCTCCTCCCGGGCGGAGCGGCGTGATCCGACGGCCTGCAGGACCGAGCCGATGCCGTAGCAGGCGGAGGCCGCCACGGCGGTGACGAGGCCGATCAACACGCTGTGCTCCGATCGAGAGGAATGCGGGAGGAGAGGAGTGCGGGAGGAATGGTCAAGAGAAGGTCATGAACGGGCCGTACGGCCACCACTATGCCCGGTCGCGGAGTACGGTCGGACCGCCCCCCGGTGGTCGTCGCGAGCTGCGGTGACCCGCCGGAACGTACGTCCGGGCAGGTGGCCGGGTTCCCGCCGCCCGCCCGGCTCAGGGACCCGCCCGGGTAGAGATCATCCCCGGGGAGGGGACGCACCCCGGCGGACGGTGGGGGTCACCCGGCAGGCCGTACCCGACGGGTATGCCGTGCCGGAGGGCCCGGAGAGGTAGCGTCGATGGCATGAGAACCCTTGCTCGACGACGTTCCCGGGCCGCCGGGCCGCCGGCCCTGGTGGCGGCGCTGCTCGGGCTGCTGCTCGGCTTGCTGCTCCTGGTGACGCCGGCGGCCTCGGCGGCGGGCGGGCTGGACGACGCGGCCGCCACGCTCAAGCAGGGCCGGGTGTACGTCGACCCGGCCATGGCCGGCCGGTTCGACCAGGGGCAGGCCGACGCGCTGACCGAGAAGATCCGCAAGACCGACAAGCCGATCTTCGTCGCGGTGGTCCCGGCCGCGGCTCCCTACGGCGCCCAGACGGTCTTCGACGACCTGCGGACCAAGGTCGGCATCACCGGTACCTACGCCGTCTGGCGCGGCGACCAGTTCCAGGCCCGCTCGGACCGGGCCGCGCTGGCCAGCGAGAGCGCCGAACGGATCGCGGGCGCCTCCTTCCGCTCGCACCCCGGCGACATCGGCGCCACCCTCGACGACTTCGTCGACACCGCCGCCCCGCAGGTCAAGGGGAACGGTGTGAACAGCGGTGCGGGCGGCGCCTCGACCGCCGCGATCGTGGTCCCGCTGGCCCTGCTCGCACTGGCCGGTACCGGCGTCTTCCTGCTCTTCCGCCGCGCGAAGCGGCGCAAGGAGGAGCAGCGCCGGGCCGAACTCGCACAGCTGCGACGGGTCGTCGACGAGGACATCACGGCCTACGGCGAGGAGCTCGACCGGCTCGACTTCGACCCGGGTGCCGCGGACGCGGACGACGTGCAGCGCGGCGACTACACCCACGCCCTGGACTCCTATGACCGGGCCAAGCGTCTGATGGACGAGGCCAGGGGACCGCACGACGTGAAGCCGGTCACCGAGGCGCTGGAGGACGGCCGGTTCGCGCTGGCCACCCTGGAGGCCCGGCGGGAGAGCAGGCCGCTGCCGGAGCGGCGTCCGCCGTGCTTCTTCGACCCGCGGCACGGCCCGTCGGTGCAGGACGCCGACTGGGCCCCGGCGGACGGCGCGGCGCGCACCGTCCCGGTCTGCCGCGCCGACGCGGAGCGGCTGGCGGCCGGGCAGGCCCCGGACATCCGGACCGTCCCGACCGAGCACGGGCCGCAGCCGTACTGGAACGCCGGACCGGCGTACGGGCCCTGGGCGGGCGGCTACTTCGGCGGCTTCGGCGGCGGCGGGCTGCTGCCGGGCCTGCTGGTCGGCACGATGCTCGGTTCGATGATGGCCACCCCGGCCTACGCGGCCGGCGCGGGCGACGCCGGTTCCGGCTACGAGGGCGGCGACGTCTCCGGGGCCGACTACAACTCCTCCGACTTCGACGGCGGGTTCGGCGGCGGCGACTACGGGGGCGGTGGCGGCGGCGACTTCGGTGGCGGTGGCGGCGGCGACTTCGGCGGAGGGTTCTGACTCCGTCGTTCGGCTCCGGCCGGTGCGACGACCGGCCCGCGGCCCCGCCGGACGACCGGCGGGGCCGCGGCGTCCGTCCGGGGAGTGGCCCGGACGGCGCCGGATCCGACCCGCTGATCGATGTCCGGCGTGGCTCCGGAGCCCCGGCCGTACGGGTTTGAGAAGGCAACCCGGTATGGGAAGGTGGAGGACGTGACGCCCCGCACCCCTTCAGCCGTTCCCGCCGCGCCCGCCCTGCCGGGGCGGCCCTGCTCGATCGCCGCCGCGCTGCACGTGGTGGGGGAGAAGTGGGCGCTGCTCGCCGTGCGGGAGCTGTTCTACGGCAACCACCGGTTCGACCGGATCGCCCGGAACACCGGGGCGCCCCGCGACCGGCTCACCGCCCGGCTGCGCGCGCTGGAAGAGGCCGGCGTGGTCGAACGGCGCGCGTACAGCGAACGCCCGCCCCGGTACGAGTACCACCTGACGGAGGCGGGCCGCGACCTCGCGCCCCTCAGCCAGGCCCTGCTCGGCTGGGGCGACCGGTGGCTGATGCCGGAGCCCCCGGTCGGCCTGGAGCACGACCCGCAGGGGCACGAACCGCACCCGTACGACCCGGCCTGGGTGTGCCGCACCTGCGGCGAGCAGGGGCGCCGCGCGGACCTGCGGATCGAGGTCCACAGCCCGGGCTGGACGACGGAGGGCCCGACGGCGCCGTGACGCGGGCCGTCGCCCCGCCGGATAGGGTCGGGGGCATGCACGGTCGCGACGCCCACAGTGACGAGCCGGTCCGGGTCACCGCCTGGGTGCGGGGCAAGGTCCAGCAGGTCGGCTTCCGCTGGTGGACCAGGGCGCGGGCGCTGGAGATCGGCCTCACCGGCTACGCGAGCAACCTCGGCGACGGCCGGGTGCAGGTGGTGGCCGAGGGCGTCGCCGTCGACTGCGAACAGCTGCTCGCCCTGCTCAGGGGCGCCGGCACACCGGGCCGGGTCGCCGGGGTGACCGAGATCTGGACCGCCGTCGGCACGGGTTACGAGGGCTTCGAGATCCGCTGAGCCGGACCCGGTCCGGTTCCGGCCCTGGCCGGGTCCGGAACCCGTGCGAAAGGATCGGCAACTGGCGGTGTCGTACGGTTGCCATCCGGGCAGACTCGTGGTTGACTCCGCATCGGACGATGATCCACGAGCTCGTGGTGGACCTCCCCGCGACCGCCCGGCGTGACCACACCGCCAGGCAGGTGACAGGGGCGCGGTAGCGTGCGGTGATCGTGTTGACCCGTACCGTCTTTGGTGAGACGCTGGAAACCCGCGCACACGACCGCGTTATCCCGGCAGGCGCATGCCCTCGTGAGCCCAGCTCACGGCGGTTGTGCCGTAGTGCCCAGCCAGCACTGCCGGGGCGCGACGCGCGTGCGTCCCCCTTCCCCCTAGACCTGTTCCGTTCCGGTTCGGTCACTCAGCGTGGAGGACCATTCATCATGGCAAAGGCGCTTCTCGGGTACGTCGGCGGCCCCGACCCGCGAATGCTCTCCGAGATGCGACGGCTGCAGCAGCGCGTTCAGGATCTTGAATCCGAGCTCATTCGGATGCAGGCCGAGAACGACGCTCTCACCGCTGTCGCTGACGAGCACTCGCTGCTCAGCAGCATCGATCTGGACCAGCGGGAGCCGGCTCTCACCTGAGTCCCGCCCGATCCCTCGATCGACGTCGTTGTGCACTGAGCCGCCCCGAAAGGGACGCAGCTTGCAAGGGACGCCCCGCGTGGCGTCCCTTCGTCGTGTCCGGAGCGTTTCGGGACGGCGCCCGGTGGGCCGGGGACCGGCGCCGCGCCCGGCGCGGTGTGGTGGCGGTCCGGTGGCCGGGGCCGGACCGGCCGGCCCGACCGGTGTGTCCGGGCACGATCGCCGCAGGTGCGGGCGGATACAGTCGCCGCAGAGCCCGGTGAGCGATGTGAGGAGACCGGCGCGTGCACCTGAAGAGCCTGACGCTGCGCGGGTTCAAGTCCTTCGCCTCCGCCACCACCCTGCGGTTCGAACCCGGCATCACCTGCGTGGTCGGGCCCAACGGCTCCGGCAAGTCCAACGTCGTCGACGCGCTCTCCTGGGTGATGGGCGAGCAGGGTGCCAAGTCGCTGCGCGGCGGCAAGATGGAGGACGTCATCTTCGCCGGGACCAGCGGGCGCGCCCCGCTCGGCCGCGCCGAGGTCAGCCTCACCATCGACAACTCCGACGGCGCCCTGCCGATCGAGTACGCCGAGGTGACCATCACCCGGACGATGTTCCGCAACGGCGGCAGCGAGTACGCGCTCAACGGCGACACCTGCCGGCTGCTCGACATCCAGGAACTCCTCTCCGACTCCGGCATCGGCCGCGAGATGCACGTCATCGTCGGCCAGGGTCAGCTCGACTCCGTCCTGCACGCCGACCCGATGGGCCGCCGCGCCTTCATCGAGGAGGCGGCCGGCGTCCTCAAGCACCGCAAGCGCAAGGAGAAGGCGCTCCGGAAGCTGGACGCGATGCAGGTCAACCTCAACCGCGTCCAGGACCTGGTGGCCGAACTCCGCCGCCAGCTCGGCCCGCTCGGCCGGCAGGCCCGGATCGCCCGGCGCGCCGCCGGCATCCAGGCCGACCTGCGCGACGCCCGGCTCCGGCTGCTCGCCGACGACCTGCTCGCCCTGCGCCGGGCGGTCGAGGCCGAGATCGCCGACGAACTCGCGCTGCGCCTGCGCCGCTCCACCGTCGAACAGGAACTGGGCCGGGCGATCGGCCGCGAGGCCGTGCTGGAGGCCCAGGTCCAGCAGCTCGGACCGGGCCTGGAGGCGGCCCGGCAGACCTGGTACCTGCTCTCCGCGCTGGCCGAGCGGACCCGCGGCACCATCGGGCTGGCCGAGGCCCGGGCCCGGCACGCGGTGGCCGGCGGACGGACCGAGGAACGGCGCGGACGGGACCCGGAGGAGTCGGAGCAGGAGGCCGAACGGGTCCGCGAGGAGGAGGCCGCGCTGGCCGGGGCGCTGGAGGAGGCCCGGTACGCGCTGGCCGAGGCGGTCGAGACCAAGGGCGAGCTGGAGCGCGACCTCGCCGCCGAGGAACGGCGGCTCAAGGACGCCGCCCGGGCGATCGCCGACCGCCGGGAGGGGCTGGCCCGGCTGCAGGGGCAGGCCGCCGCCGCGCGTTCCAGGGCCGCCGCCGCCGAGGCCGAGACCGGCCGGCTCGCCGAGGCCCGGGACGAGGCGCTGCAGCGTGCCGAGGCCGCCCGGTGCGAGCACGAGGAGCTGGCGTCCCGGGTCGACACCTCGGCCGAGGACGAACGGGCCGACACCGCGCACGAGACCGCCCGGGAGCGGCTCGCCGCCGTCGAGCGGGACCTCGTGGCCGCGCGCGAGGCGGCCGGCGCCGCCGAACGCGAGCGGGCCGGACTGACCGCCCGGCACGAGGCGCTGGCGCTCGGCCTGCGCCGCAAGGACGGCAGCGGCGCGCTGCTGGCCGCGGGCGACCGGCTGGCCGGGCTGCTCGGCCCGGCGGCCGCGCTGCTGCGGATCGCCCCCGGCCACGAGACCGCCCTCGCCGCCGCGTTCGGCGCGGCGGCGGACGCGGTGGCCGTCGACTCGCCCGCCGCGGCGGCCGGCGCGCTCCGGCTGCTGCGCACGGAGGACGCCGGCCGGGCCGCCCTGCTGATCGCCGGCGCGCCCGAACCCGACCGCCCGGTCGGGGAGTTGCCGCCCGGTGCCCGCTGGGCCGCCGAACTCGTCGACGGACCGGCCGGGTTGCTGCCCGCCGTGGGCGAACTGCTCTCCGGCGTCGCGGTGGTCGACTCGCTGGACGACGCCGTCCGCCTGGTCGCCGCGCACCCCGGGGTGGCCGCCGTCACCGCACAGGGCGACCGGCTCGGCGCGGGCTTCGCGCACGGCGGCTCCGGCGGCGCGCCCAGCCTGCTGGAGACCCGGGCGGCGGTGGACGAGACGGCCCGCGCGCTCGGCGAACTCGCCGTCCGCTGCGCCGAGTCGGCCGAACGTCTGGCCGAACTGACCGAGCAGCGGAGCGAGTCGGCGGCCGAACTCGACCGACTCGCCCTCCGGCAGCGGCAGCGGGAACGCGACCGGGCCGAGGTCGCGGGCACACTCGGCCGGCTCGGCGGCCAGGCCCGGGCGGCCGTCGGCGAGGCCGAGCGGCTCACGGCCGCCGCCGTCCGCGCCGAGGACGGGCTCGACCGGCTGCTCGCCACCGCCGAGGAACTGGCCGAACGTCTCGCCGCGGCCGAGGAGTCGGCCGCCGCGGGGGAGGACGAGCCCGATCCCGCCGAGCAGCAGCGGCTGGCAGCCGGCGCGACCGCCGCCCGGCAGGCCGAACTGGAGGCCCGGCTCGCGGTCCGCACCCACGAGGAGCGGGTCCGCGCCCTGGCGGGCCGGGCCGATCAGCTGGAACGGGCCGCCCGCGCCGAGCGCGAGGCGCGCGCCCGGGCGGCCGAGCGCCGCCGACGGGCCGCGCACGACGAGGGCGTCGCGAACGCCGTCGCGGCGGGCGCCCGGCAGCTGGCGGCCTGCCTGGAGGTGTCGCTGGCCCGCGCGGACGCCGGCCGGGCCGCGGTCGAGCAGGCGCGCGCCTCGCGTGAGGCGGAGCTGAGGGAGCACCGCGAACTCGGGCGCGAACTCAAGGACGAGCTGGACAAGTTGGTCGACGCGGGCCACCGGGACGAGGTGCTGCGGGCCGAGAAGCGGCTGCGGATCGAGCAGCTGGAGTCCCGCGCGCTGGAGGAGTTCGGCATCGAGGGGGGCGAACTGCTGGCCTCCTACGGGCCGGACCGGCTCGTCCCGCCGTCCACGCCCGAGGAGGGGCAGGAGCCGGGGGAGGCGCGTCCGTACGTCCGGTCCGAGCAGGAGAAGCGGCTGCGGGCGGCGGAAAAGGCGTACCAGCAGCTCGGCAAGGTCAACCCGCTGGCGCTGGAGGAGTTCGCCGCCCTGGAGGAGCGCCACACCTTCCTCGGCGAGCAGCTCGACGACCTCAAGCGGAGCCGGCGCGACCTGCTCGACATCGTCAAGGACGTCGACCAACGGGTGGAGCAGCTGTTCACCTCCGCCTACCACGACACCGCGGCGCAGTTCGAAGGCGTCTTCTCCCGGCTCTTCCCCGGCGGGGAGGGCCGGCTCGTGCTCACCGACCCCGACTCCATGCTGACCACCGGCGTCGAGGTGGAGGCCCGTCCGCCCGGCAAGAGGGTCAAGCGGCTCTCGCTGCTCTCCGGCGGGGAGCGCTCGCTGACCGCGGTGGCGCTGCTGGTCTCGATCTTCAAGGCCCGGCCCAGCCCGTTCTACGTGATGGACGAGGTGGAGGCCGCGCTGGACGAGAGCAACCTGCGCCGGCTGATCGGGATCATGGAGGAGCTCAGGGAGAGCTCCCAGCTGATCGTGATCACCCACCAGAAGCTGACCATGGAGTCCGCCGACGCCCTGTACGGGGTGACCATGAAGGGGGACGGCATCTCCCAGGTGATCAGCCAGCGCCTGCGCGGGGGGACGACCCCCGGACGCCGGGCCGGCGAAGGGGTCAGGGAACGGCCGGACGCCATCGGTAGCACAACGGTCTAGCCGCCTGCGGTCCGTCCGGGCCCCCGTCACGGATACTGGACGGGTTATGGAATACGTGATTCTTGCCGTAGTCATCGCGGTGGTCGCCGTCGGAGCGATCGCCGGACTCGTCGTTTCCGGCAGACGACGCCAGCAGCTGCCCCCGAAGTCGCAGGCGCCGGTCATCACGGCGCCCCCGACCCCGCGCGAGCCCGCCGTCGGCGAGGAGGCCGCGCCGCCGACCGAGGAGCCCCGTCGCACCGTCGAGGAGGTGGAGCTCCCCGAGGCCGAGGCCGAGGCCGTCCCCGGACCGTCCGTGGCCGAGGAGGTTTCGGCCCTCGACGTCCCCGAGCCCACCGCCGGCCGGCTGGTCCGGCTGCGCTCCCGGCTCTCCCGTTCGCAGAACTCGCTCGGCAAGGGCCTGCTCTCGCTGCTCTCGCGCGAGCACCTCGACGAGGACACCTGGGAGGAGATCGAGGAGACCCTGCTGATCGCCGACGTCGGCGTCGCCCCCACGCAGGAGCTGGTCGAGCGGCTGCGCACCCGGGTGAAGGTGCTCGGCACCCGCACCCCGGACGAGCTGCGCGGGCTGCTCCGCGAGGAGCTGGTCGAGCTGATCGGCAAGGACGCCGACCGCACGGTCCACTCCACCAGGCACGAGGAGGGTCCGGCCGTCGTCCTGGTGGTCGGCGTCAACGGCGTCGGCAAGACCACCACCACCGGCAAGCTGGCCCGGGTGCTGGTCGCCGACGGCCGCACGGTGGTGCTCGGCGCGGCCGACACCTTCCGCGCCGCCGCCGCAGACCAGCTGCAGACCTGGGGCGAGCGGGTCGGCGCGCGCACCGTGCGCGGGCCCGAGGGCGGCGACCCGGCCTCGATCGCGTTCGACGCGGTCAAGGAGGGCATCGCCGAGGGCGTCGACACCGTGCTCGTGGACACCGCGGGCCGGCTGCACACCAAGACCGGCCTGATGGACGAGCTGGGCAAGGTCAAGCGGGTGATCGAGAAGCACGGTCCGGTGGACGAGGTGCTGCTCGTCCTGGACGCCACCACCGGTCAGAACGGGCTCGTCCAGGCCCGTGTCTTCGCCGAGGTGGTCGACATCACCGGCATCGTGCTGACCAAGCTGGACGGCACCGCCAAGGGCGGCATCGTGGTCGCGGTCCAGCGCGAGCTGGGCGTCCCGGTGAAGCTGATCGGGCTCGGCGAGGGTGCGGACGACCTGGCGCCGTTCGAGCCGGGTGCGTTCGTGGACGCGCTGATCGGGGACTGACTCCGGCCCGCCCGGTCCTTCCGAGAAGGGTCCGCTCCGTGAGGGGCGGGCCCTTCGGCGTGTCCGGGTCGTGTCCGGTGACCCCGCTCGCCGCTCCGGCCTGCCGACCGTGGTCCGGGCCGACCGTGGTCCGTGCCGGGCCGGGCCGGCACGTGGTCCGTGCCGGGGCCGGCGGACGATCAGCCGGCCATCCAGGCGGGTTCGGCGGTGCGCTCCCGGCCGCGGTGGCAGGCGTAGGCGAGGGTGCCGAGCAGCAGTCGGGCCTCGGGCGGGCAGCCGGCGTTGTCCCGGGTGGGGCGGCGCAGCCAGCGGACCGGGCCGAGGGCGCCCAGCACGGTGGGCGGGGCGGCGACGAAGCTGCCCTCGCCGTGGCAGGTGAGGTCGAGCGCGGCGTCGTCCCAGCCCATCCGGTACAGCAGGTCCGGCAGCCGGCGGGCGGTGCCGGCCGCGACCAGGAACTGCAGCCGACCGGTGGGTGCGGCGAGGACCGGGCCCACCTGGGTGCCCATCCGTTCCAGCCGGACCAGCGCCTGCAGCCCGGCCTGCTCGGGGACGTCCAGCACGTCGAAGGCGCGGCCGGTGGGGAACAGGACGGAGACGTCCGGGCCGGGGCGGGCGGAGGGTCCGCCGCCGGGTACGGGGTGCAGACCGGGAGCGGCGCAACGCGGGGTGCCGCAGTGGCAGTCGGCCGGGGTGGTGGCTGCGCGGGCCGGCTCGCCGACGACGACGGCCCAGCCCCACCGGCCGGTGTACTCCGCGGCCGCCTGGCCCGCGGTGACGCGGGTGCGGCGGCGCACGCCCAGCGGTGCCAGCCGAAGGTGCCCCAGTCGAAGTTCGCCGAACAGGTTGTCCATGCCTCCCCCAACAGGTTCTCGTCGCCGATGGTTACGGGACGGTGACTTTGTGTTGATTGTCTGGTGCGTGGTGCGTGGTGCGGTGGCGGCGCGCAGCGCGCGGAGTGCGCCTGTTGCGGTGGTGTGCCTCGGGCGCCGCCTTGTGGCGGGCGGCACCGATGCCGGATCGTCGTGCGAGCGGGGTGGGCGTCGATCGGCGCGCACGGCAAACTCGCCTGTGGCTGGGGCGCATTGTCGTGAAGGGCCGGGTGCCGGTGGGGACTTGGCGGCCCGCATATGCCGGACCGTCGGGACTACCTAGTCAAGCGCGTGCCGACTCGGTTCGGTTCACTCCTGGGGGTGGCGAAAGGTGGCGTTTCGCCAGGGCCGCTCCCCCGGACGGTACGCGGGGCATTACGTTCAGCACACGGACCTCGTCGGGGAGTCCGCTCCGGGCGCTGGGGAGCCGGGAGTTGGGGAGCTGACGGTGGGTCCGGCGGCGGTGGCGCCGCAGGTTCGGCACCGGTAAGAGCCCGCAACCGTCGGGCGGTCACGATCGGGGGCCCCGCAGCAGGGGCCGGGCGGGATGGGGACGTTCCCATGGCAGAGAAGCAACCCAACGAGAAGCTGACCACGTGGTTCGCCCGGAGCGGTTGGTCCAAGGGCGAGTTGGCGCGTCAGGTCAACCGACGGGCTCGCCAGATCGGCGCCCACCACGTCTCCACCGACACCTCGCGGGTGCGCCGCTGGCTCGACGGCGAGCAGCCCCGCGAGCCGATCCCGAAGATCATGTCGGAACTGTTCTCCGAGCGCTTCGGCTCCGTGGTCTCCATCGAGGACCTCGGCCTGCGCGCGGCCATCCCGGTCTCCACCGTCGGCGGCGGCGTCGACCTGCCCTGGAGCGCCCCCCAGACCGTCCAGCTGATCAGCGACTACTCGCGCAGCGACCTCATGCTCAACCGGCGGGGCTTCCTGGGCACCTCGCTCGCCCTGACCGCCGGTGCCGCGCTGATCGAGCCGATGCAGCGCTGGCTCGCCCCCGGCCCGAACGGCACGCCCACCCCGATCCTCACCGCCGCCAACGGCGGCGAGCCCTTCACCGGCCGGCTCTCCGAGCCCGAGCTGGAACTGCTGGAGCAGACCACGGTCATGTTCCGGCAGTGGGACGCGCAGAACGGCGGCGGACTGCGCCGCAAGGCCGTGGTCGGCCAGCTCCACGAGGTCACCGACCTGCTCCAGGAGACCTACCCCGAACAGACCACCCGGCGGCTGTTCCGGCTCACCGCCGAGCTGGCCCACCTGGCCGGCTGGATGTCCTACGACGTCGGCATGCACCCCAGCGCGCAGAAGTACTACGTGCTGGCGCTGCACGCCGCGAAGGAGGCCGGCGACCGCCCGTTCGGCGCGCTGATCCTCACCGACATGAGCCGCCAGATGATCCACCTCAACCGGGGCGAGGACGCGCTGGAGCTGATCCACCTCGCCCAGTACGGCAGCCGTGACACCGCCACCCCGCGCCAGCAGTCGCTGCTGTACGCGATGGAGGCGCGCGCCTACGCGACCATCGGCGAGGTGAACCGCTGCGCCCGGGCGGTCCGGCTGGCCGAGGACACCTTCACCGACATCCGCGAGGGCGACGGCGACCCGGACTGGCTGAAGTTCTTCTCGCCGGCCGAGCTGAACGCGGAGAACGCGCACTCCTTCCGCGACCTCGCCTACCACTCCGACCAGTCCGAGCTGTACGCCTCCATGTCCGCGCCCGTGATGGAGCGGGCGGTCGACCTGTTCCGGCAGGACGGCGACCACGTCCGCTCGTACGCCTTCAACCTGATCGGCATGGCCAGCGTGCACCTGCTGCAGAAGGAGCCGGAGCAGGCCGCCGTCTTCGCCGAGCAGGCGGTCGACATCGCCACCAAGGTCCGCTCCGAGCGGCTGAACTCCCGGGTCCGCAAGACCACCGAGGCCGCCGCCGTCCGGTTCCAGGGCGTCGACGCGGTCAGCCGGCTCCAGGAGCGGGTGGTTCAGGACATTCCCGAGTACGTCTCGGTGGTCTGACCCGCCGCTCCCGTCACGCTCCGCCGACCGTACCGGCCGCCGCCGGTACGGTCGGTGGCGTATCCGGCACGCCCCGTGCGGAGCGGCCGTACGGTAACCCGTCCGGCGGTCCGGCGTGGCCGGGGTTCACGCGGGCGTAACCCCGGTGTCGCCCTCGTCACCGCCGCGAAACAACCGGCCGCATCGGCCGAAACCAGCCTTCGGCACTCTCCTTCTCATCGCCGACGCCCCGGGTACACGGGACAGGAAACCCGGGTGCGGAGCGGCTTCCACTCAGAGGAGACGCCGATGCCGGACGGCTTCAGCGCGGGCGACACCGCCTTCGTGCTCATCAGTGCGGCCCTGGTCATGGTGATGACCCCGGGGCTGGCCTTCTTCTACGGAGGGATGGTCCGGGCCAAGAGCACCCTCAACATGCTGGCGATGAGCTTCCTCTCGCTCGGCATCGTCAGCGTGCTCTGGGTCCTCTACGGGTACTCGCTCAGTTTCGGCCCCGACGCGGGCGCCGGACTGATCGGCAACCTGGACTTCCTCGGGATGCGCGGCATCGGCGTCACCGATCTCGCCGGAACGATCCCGGTCACCGCCTTCTCGTCCTTCCAGCTGATGTTCGCCATCATCACCCCGGCCCTGATCAGCGGGGCGATCGCGGACCGCGCCCGGTTCGCGGCCTGGGGCCTGTTCGTCGGACTCTGGGTGACCGTCGTCTACTTCCCGGTCGCGCACTGGGTGTTCTTCTTCGACGGCGGCAACGGCGGCTGGCTCGGCGACCGCAACGGCGTGATCGACTTCGCCGGCGGCACCGCCGTCCACATCAACGCCGGCGTCGCGGGCCTGGCGCTCTGCCTGGTGCTCGGCAAGCGGGTCGGCTTCCGCAAGGACCCGATGCGCCCGCACAGCCTGCCGCTGGTGATGCTCGGCTCCGGGCTGCTCTGGTTCGGCTGGTTCGGCTTCAACGCGGGCTCGGCCCTGGCCGCCAACGGCGTCGCGGCGATGGCCCTGATCAACACCCAGGTCGCCACGGCCGCCGCGCTGGTCGGCTGGCTGATCTACGAGAAGCTGCGGCACGGCGCGTTCACCACGCTGGGCGCCGCCTCCGGCGCGGTGGCCGGTCTGGTCGCCATCACCCCCGCCTGCGGTTCGGTCTCCCCGCTCGGCGCGGTGGCGATCGGCCTGATCGCCGGTGCGGCCTGCGCCGCCGCGATCAGCCTCAAGTACCGCTTCGGCTTCGACGACTCGCTCGACGTGGTCGGTGTGCACGCCGTCGGCGGGGCGATCGGCTCGCTGCTGGTCGGCCTCTTCGCCACCGGCACCGTCGGCCAGACCGCCAAGGGCCTGTTCTACGGCGGCGGGCTGGAGCAGCTCGGCAAGCAGGCGATGGGCGTGGCCGTGGTCGGCGCGTACTCCTTCGTGCTCTCCTGGCTGCTCGCCAAGGCGATCGACCGCACCATCGGCTTCCGGGTCGCCGAGGAGGTCGAGGTCGCCGGCATCGACCAGGCCGAGCACGCCGAGTCCGCGTACGACTTCAGCGCCCTGGGCGCCGGCCTCGCCCGGACCGCGCACGCCCCGGCCGCCTCGGTCGTCGCCGCCGCCCCCGCCGCCGGTGCTCCTGCCGGTGCCGCCCCCGCCGTCGCTCCGAAGAGCACCGAGAAGACCGAGGTCGACGCCTGATGAAGCTCATCACCGCCGTCATCAAGCCCTACCGCCTGGACGAGGTGAAGGCCGCACTGCAGGCCTTCGGCGTGCACGGCCTGACCGTCACCGAGGCCAGCGGCTACGGCCGCCAGCGCGGCCACACCGAGGTCTACCGTGGTGCGGAGTACACCGTGGACCTGGTGCCCAAGGTCAGAATCGAGGTCCTGGTGGAGGACGACGACGCCGACCAGCTGATCGACGTCCTGGTGAAGGCCGCCCGGACCGGCAAGATCGGCGACGGCAAGGTCTGGGCGGTCCCCGTCGACACCGCCGTCCGGGTCCGGACCGGTGAACGCGGCCCCGACGCCCTCTAGGAACGTCCTAGCATTCGGATGATCACGTAGGCGGGCCTGCGACCACCCCCGGTCGCAGGTCCGCTGACGGCGTATCGGCGCCGCTCGCTCCACCCGCACGACCACGGACGGGGACTTCGCATGGCTACCGGAACCGACGACCTCCGCGACGACTCCCACGACGACTCCGGCGGTGGCACCCTCGACCACGTCGCCGCCCGGGCCCGGCTGCTGGCCGCTCCCGGTCCCGGCGGCCGGGACCGGCGCGCCGCGCTGTCCGCGCTCACCGACGACTGGCTGGCCGGCCTGCTGGAGGCGGCCGGAGCCCCCGGCGGCGTCGCCCTGGTCGCGGTCGGCGGCTACGGGCGCGGCGAACTCTCCCCGCGCAGCGACCTCGACGTCCTGCTGCTGCACGAGGGCCCGCTCGACCCGGCGCTGCCCGAGCGCCTCTGGTACCCGGTCTGGGACGCCGGCGCCGCGCTCGACCACTCCGTCCGCACCCCGGCCGAGGCCCGGTCGGTCGCCGCCGCCGACCTCAAGGCGCAGATCGGCCTGCTGGACGCGCGGCACGTGGCCGGCGACCCGGAACTCACCGCCGCACTGCGCTCCGCCGTCCTCGCCGACTGGCGGGCGAGCGCCCCGAAACGCCTGCCCGAACTGCGCGAACTCGGCCGCGAGCGGGCCGAACGGCACGGCGAGCTGTCCTTCCTGCTGGAGCCGGACCTCAAGGAGGCCCGCGGCGGCCTGCGGGACGTGGTCGCGCTCAACGCCGTCGCCGCGACCTGGCTGGCCGACGCGCCCCGGGACGGTCTGGACGCCGCCGCGCTCCGGCTGGCCGACGTCCGCGACGCCCTGCACCTGGTCACCGGCCGGGCCACCGAACGGCTCAGCCTGCAGGACCAGGACCAGGTCGCCGAGCGGCTCGGCGTCCTGGACGCGGACACCCTGCTGCGCCAGGTCTACGAGGCGGCCCGGACCATCGCCTACGCGGGTGACGTCACCTGGCGGGCGGTGGACCGGGTGCTGGCCGGCCGCTCGGCCCGGGGCCGGCGCCCGCACCGGCTCCCCTTCCCGTTCGCCGGCCCGTTCGGCGGGTCCGGGCGCGGTGCGGGCGCGGTGGCCCGGGGCGCGGTCGACCGCCGGCCGCTCGCCGAGGGCGTGGTCGAGCAGGACGGCGAGGCGGTGCTCGCCCAGGGCGCGCGCCCCGCCGCCGACCCGGTGCTGCCGCTGCGCGCCGCGGCGGCAGCCGCCCAGAACGGCCTGACCGTCTCCTACGCGACCGTGCGCAGGCTGGCCGCCGAATGCCGCCCGCTGCCGGTGCCCTGGCCGGACGAGGCGCGCGAGCAGCTCGTCACCCTGCTCGGTGCGGGCGAGGCCTGCCTGCCGGTCTGGGAGGCGCTGGAGGCCGAGGGGCTGATCACCCGGCTGCTGCCGGACTGGGAGCGGGTCCGGTGCCGTCCGCAACGCAACGCGGTGCACCGCTGGACGGTGGACCGGCACCTGGTGGAGACGGCGGTGCGGGCCGCCGCGATGACCCGCCGGGTGGCCCGGCCCGACCTGCTGCTCGTCGCCGCGCTGCTGCACGACATCGGCAAGGGCTGGCCCGGTGACCACAGCGAGGCCGGCGAGGTGATCGTCCGCGACGTGGCGGCCCGGATGGGCTTCGACCCGGAGTCGGTGGAGACCCTCGCGGTGCTGGTCCGCCACCACCTGACCCTGGTGGACACCGCGACCAGGCGGGACCCGGACGACCCGGCGACCGTCGACGCGATCACCAAGGTGGTCACCACCCTGCCGCAGCTGGAACTCCTGCACGCGCTGACCGAGGCCGACGCACTGGCCACCGGCCCGGCCGCGTGGAGCCGCTGGCGGGCCTCGCTGGTGGACGGCCTGGCCGAGCGGGCCGCCGCCCGGCTCGCCGGGGCCCGTCCTCCCGCGGCCTTCGGCCGCGGGTACACCCACCCCGTCGAGGCCGAGCCGACCGCCGAACAGGAGCGGCTCGCCGTGGAGGCGGCCCTGACCGGCGGCCCGGCGCTCTCGCTGCTCGCCCAGGCCGAGGTGGACGAGACGGGGGCCGAGCCGATGGGCGTGCGGCTGCTGCTGGCCGTTCCGGACCGGCCCGGTCTGCTCGGCACCGTGGCCGGGGTGCTCGCGCTGCACCGGCTGGCCGTCCGCTCGGCCGGACTGCGGGAGCTGGACCCGATCGGCGCCGGGCCGGTGCTGCTGCTCTCCTGGACGGTGGCGGCCGAGTTCGGCGAGCTGCCGGAGGCCGCCCGGCTCCGGGCCGACCTGCGCCGGGCGCTGGACGGTTCGCTGGACGTCTCGCGCCGGCTCGCCGAGCGGGACGCCGCGGCGCCGCGCCGGCGGGGCATCCCCACCCCTCCGCCGCTGGTCGCGGTGGCGCCGCCGGTGGCCTCGTCGACGGCGACGGTGCTGGAGGTGCGCGCGCACGACGCGCCGGGGCTGCTGCACCGGATCGGCCGGGCACTGGACGGTGCCGGGGTACGGGTCCGGACGGCGTACGTGTCCACGCTCGGGGCGGACGCCGTCGACGCCTTCTACCTGACCGACGAGGCGGGCCGTCCGCTCGCCGCGCAGCGGGCCGGCGAGGTGGCGGCGGCCGTCCGGGCGGCGCTGGGCTGAGGCTCGGAGGGGGCTTGTCCGGGGCCCGGGAGGGGCACGGGCGGGGCGTGGACGGGGCCGGTCCGGCGCTGGTCCGGCGCTGGTCCGGGGCTCGGGCGGGGCTCGGCGAGCCCGGGTGGAGACCGCTCCCGGGGCGGCCGGATACCCTTGGGGGCGACGACCGTACTGATACCGATGCCGCAGAGGACCCGCGACGACGTGTTCGACACCCTTTCCGATCGCCTCGCAGCGACGTTCAAGAACCTCCGGGGCAAGGGCCGCCTCAGCGAGGCGGACATCGACGCCACCACCCGCGAGATCCGCATCGCGCTGCTGGAGGCGGACGTCGCGCTGCCGGTCGTCCGGGCCTTCATCAAGCAGATCAAGGAGCGCGCGCTCGGCTCCGAGGTCTCCGGTGCGCTGAACCCGGCCCAGCAGATCATCAAGATCGTCAACGAGGAGCTCATCGCCATCCTCGGTGGCGAGACCCGACGGGTGCGGTTCGCCAAGAACGGCCCGACGGTGATCATGCTGGCGGGCCTCCAGGGCGCCGGCAAGACCACGCTCGCGGGCAAGCTCGGCCACTGGCTGAAGCAGCAGAAGCACACCCCGCTGCTGGTCGCCTGCGACCTCCAGCGCCCCAACGCGGTCAACCAGCTGCAGGTCGTCGCCGAGCGCGCCGGTGTCGCGTTCTACGGCCCGCAGCCGGGCAACGGCGTCGGCGACCCGGTCCAGGTGGCGCGGGACTCGATCGAGTACGCCAAGCAGAAGCAGTTCGACGTGGTCGTCGTCGACACCGCCGGCCGCCTCGGCATCGACGCCGAGCTGATGCAGCAGGCCGCCGACATCCGTGCCGCGGTCGACCCGGACGAGGTCCTGTTCGTCGTCGACGCGATGATCGGCCAGGACGCGGTCACCACCGCGCAGGCCTTCCTCGACGGCGTCGACTTCACCGGTGTCGTGCTCTCCAAGCTCGACGGCGACGCCCGTGGCGGTGCCGCGCTCTCGGTCGCGCACGTCACCGGCCGGCAGATCATGTTCGCCTCCAACGGCGAGAAGGTCGACGACTTCGACGCCTTCCACCCGGACCGGATGGCCTCGCGCATCCTGGGCATGGGTGACGTCCTCTCGCTGATCGAGAAGGCCGAGCAGACCTTCTCGCAGGCCGAGGCCGAGAAGATCGCCTCCAAGCTGCAGGGCGGCGGCAAGGACTTCACGCTCGACGACTTCCTGTCCCAGCTGGAGCAGGTCCGCAAGATGGGCTCGATCTCCAAGCTGCTCGGCATGCTGCCGGGCATGGGCCAGATCCGCGAGCAGATCAACAACATCGACGACAAGGACGTCGACCGGGTCGGCGCGATCATCAAGTCGATGACCCCGGCCGAGCGGACCGACCCGAAGATCATCAACGGTTCGCGGCGCGCCCGTATCGCCAAGGGTTCGGGTGTGCAGGTCGGCGAGGTCAACAACCTGGTCGAGCGGTTCTTCGAGGCCCGCAAGATGATGTCCGCGATGGCCTCCGGCAAGGGCATCCCCGGGATGCCGGGCATCCCGGGGATGGGCGGCGGCGCGAAGAAGTCCGCGAAGAAGGCCCCGGCCGCCAAGGGCAAGCGCAAGAGCGGCAACCCGCTGAAGCGCGCGCAGGAGGAGGCCGCGGCCGCCGAGCGGCGCGCGCTCGGCCCCGGCGCGGGCCAGGCGCCCGCCGAGGGCGGTGCGTTCGGCCTCGGCGCGGGCAAGGGCCCGTCCGACTTCGAGCTGCCCAAGGAGTTCAAGGACCTGCTGTAGGCCCTTGTCGTCCGCTTCGACGGCCCGCCGCCCGGAACCTCAGGGCGGCGGGCCGTTCGCATGCCCGATGATGGTCGGATGCGAGTGACGATCAGGGCCCCGCGGTCCGGTGACGAGGTGGCGTACGCCCAGGCGGTCCGGCGGTCCGCCGACCACATCGGGCGGTGGAACCCGGTCGAGCCGGACGGGCTCCCGGACCTGCTGGAACGCCAGGGGCCGGGTCTGCGGACCTTCCTGGTGGTCGACCGGGAGACCGGTGGGCTGGTCGGCAAGGTCAACGTGGCCAACATCGTGATGGGCCGGTTCTGCAACGGCTCGCTCGGCTACGACTCCTACCTGCCGTTCGCCGGCACCGGGAGGATGACGGAGGGCATGCGGCTGGTGCTGGACCGCTGCTTCGCCCCGCAGACGGAGGACGGTCTCGGCCTGCACCGGCTGGAGATCAACGTGCAGCCGGACAACGGGCGCTCGATCGGGCTGGCCAAGCGGCTGGGCTTCCGGCACGAGGGGTTCACCCCCCGGATGCTGTTCCTCCAGGGCGAGTGGCGGGACCACGAGCGGTTCGCGCTGACGGCGGAGGAATGGCCCGGTCCGGGCTCGGAGGGGTAGCCGGTCCGGGGCGGGCGGGCGGCCGGCCGGGCACGGAGGATCGGCCGGCCGGGCACGGAGGGGCGGCCGTCCGTGCGGCGTGTGCGGCGCGGCGTTGCGGTTGAAGGACCCGAGCAGATGTCCGTATTGTCCGATGGGTGACCGATCCCGTGCCGCCGCGCCAGACCCCCGACCAGCCGTGGCGCTCCGAGGGCGCCCCTCCGCCGCCACCCCCGCGCCGCAAGATGCCGGGCGGCTGGATCGGCCTCGTCCTCACCGCCCTCGTGGTGTTCCTGATCAGCGATCTGCTGCTGTCCTTCTTCGGTCCCGGCGGCGCCACCACGATCTCCTACACCGAGTTCAACAACCAGCTGAACAAGGGCAACATCACCAAGATCTACTCCAAGGGCGACTCGATCGAGGGAACCCTCAAGAACGCCGAGCCCAAGCCGGACGGTGAGAAGGGGACGTACACCGACTTCGACACCCAGCGCCCGGTCTTCGCCGGTGACGACCTCTGGGCCACCCTCCAGCAGCAGGGCGTCGAGGTCACCGCCGAACCGGTCGTCCAGCAGCGCAGCTTCCTCGTCAACCTGCTGTTCTCGCTCGCCCCGATGCTGCTGCTCATCCTGGTCTGGGTGCTGCTCGCCCGGCGGATGGCCGGCGGCCTGGGCGCCGGCCCGCTCGGCCGCAAGACCCCGCCGAAGCCGGTCACCGCGGAGTCCGGCAAGCGCACCACCTTCGCCGACGTGGCCGGTATCGACGAGGTCGAGGCCGAGCTCACCGAAGTGGTCGACTTCCTGAAGAACCCGCAGCAGTACCGCAGGCTCGGCGCCAAGATGCCGCGCGGCGTGCTGCTCAGCGGCGCGCCCGGCACGGGCAAGACCCTGCTCGCCCGGGCCGTCGCGGGCGAGGCCGACGTGCCGTTCTTCTCCGCGTCCGCCTCGGAGTTCATCGAGATGATCGTCGGCGTCGGCGCCAGCCGGGTCCGCGAGCTGTTCGCCGAGGCCCGCAAGGTCGCCCCGGCGATCGTCTTCATCGACGAGATCGACACCATCGGCCGCCAGCGCGGCGGCGGTGGCGGCACGGGCGGCCACGACGAGCGCGAGCAGACGCTCAACCAGATCCTCACCGAGATGGACGGCTTCACCGGCTCCGAGGGCGTCATCGTCATCGCCGCCACCAACCGGGCCGACGTGCTCGACCCGGCCCTGCTGCGCCCCGGCCGGTTCGACAGGCGGATCACCGTCAGCCCGCCGGACCGCGACGGCCGCGCCGCGATCCTGCGCATCCACACCAGGGCCGTCCCGCTGGCCGAGGGCGCCGACCTCAACCGGCTCGCCAAGGTCACCCCGGGCATGACCGGCGCCGAACTGGCCAACCTGGTCAACGAGGCCGCCCTGCTGGCGGTCAAGCGCAGGCAGGACGCGGTCGGGGAGCGCGACCTCTCGGACGCGCTGGAGAAGGTCCAGCTGGGCGCCGTCCGACCGCTGGTCATGCCGCAGGCGGAGCGCGAGCGGACGGCGTACCACGAGAGCGGCCACGCCCTGCTCGGCATGCTCCAGCCGGGCGCGGACCCGGTCCGCAAGATCACCATCGTGCCGCGCGGCCGGGCCCTCGGGGTCACCCTCTCGACCCCGGAGACGGACCGGTACTCCTACACCGAGCCCTACCTGCGCGGCCGGATCATCGGCGCGCTCGGCGGGATGGCCGCCGAGCAGGTCGTCTACGGGGTCATCACCACCGGGGCGGAGAACGACCTGGAGCAGGTCACCAACATCGCCCGCGGCATGGCCGGCCGCTGGGGCATGAGCGAACGGGTCGGCCGGCTCACCGCCGTCCCGTCCGACCCGCAGGGTGCGTACGGGCTCTCCGCCGCGCCGACCACCCTGGACGCGGTGGACGAGGAGGCCCGGCGGATCGTCTCCGAGTGCTACGACGAGGCGGTGCTGCTGCTGACCGAGCAGCGGTCCCGGCTGGACGCGCTGGCGGAGGCCCTGCTGGCGGCGGAGACGTTGAACGAGGAGGAGGCGTACCGGGCGGCGGGGGTGCCGCGGAAGTCGCTGGACTGAGGGGTGGGGGGCGGGGGGCGGGGGCTGCGGCGCGGGTGTGCGCCGGCGAGGTGTGGGGGCCGGCCAGGTCTGCGCCGGCCAGGTGTGCGCCGGCCAGGTGTGCGCCGGTGAGGTGTGCGCGGACAGAGGCACGGGGCGACCGGGGCGTGCGCCGGGTCGTGCGCGCCCCGGTCCGTCGGTTCCGCCGCGGTCCCGCCGCCGTTCCGCTGTCGTTCCGCCGCCGGTGACCCGTCAGCGCGGCCGCTCGGCGACGAGGTAGCGGAACACGTTCTCCATCCGCACCGTGCCGTCCGGCCGCAGGTACGGGTGCAGCGCCTCCTCCAGCTCCTTCGCCACCAGCGGCAGCCCGGAGAACTCCGCGGCCGCGTCGTACAGACCGGTGGAGAGCAGCCCGCGGACCGCGCTGTCCAGGTCCGGGTAGGCGAACGGGCAGCCGACCCGGCCGCCGCCGGCCGGCCGCAGACCGGTTCCGGCCAGCAGGTCCTCCAGCGCTCCGGGCGGACTCAGCTCGAACGGGTCCCGCGCCGTGCTGCGCCGGGCCATCCGGCGCGCCACGTCCAGCACCGCCGCGCTCCCGCAACGCTCCCGCGGCCCCCAGGAGGCCAGCACCACGTGTCCGCCGGGGAGCGTCAGCCGGGCCGCCTCGGCCACCGTCCGGTAGGGATCGGCGGATCCGGGGAGCCCCTCGAAAACAGTGACCAGCGAATAGGCCGAGCGGGCGACGGCCACCGCCGTCCGGGGCCCGCTCCCCACCCGCAGCCGACGGCCGCGGGCCAGCTCGCGCAGCTCGCTCTCCGGCTCCAGGCCGGCGACCTGCGCACCGCGTCCCGCGGCGAGCAGCAGCGCCAGTCCCGACCGGCAGCCCAGCCCCAGCACGCTGGTGGCGGGACCGACCTCCAGACGGTCGTGGACGGCCTCGTAGAGCGGCACCAGCATCCGTTCCTGGATCTCCGCCCAGTCGCGCGCCCGGGCGGCGGCGTGCTCGGCCACCGAGCGCGGGTCGTGCGGTGGTGCGCCCGTGGGTCGTACGGTCGTGCCGGTCACCCGCGCTGAAGGCATCGCGGTCTCCTATCCGGTCCTTCGGTGTGCTGCTCCGGCCCCCCAAAGTCCCGCCCCACTCCAGCGAACAGCGGCTCGGGCGCGGCGTCCAGAGGGGTGCGGGGTGGTGCGCGCGTGTCGGGGTGGTGCGCCCCCGGGTGAGACGCCGCGCTATCGATTCGAAGTCGAAGGCCGGATCGCCGTACCATTCGCCCCATGGCTAAGGCACCCGTTCTCACCCCTCAGGCGGAAGACTTCCCGCGCTGGTACCAGGACCTCATCAGCAAGGCCGAGCTGGCCGACAACGGTCCGGTGCGCGGCACCATGGTCATCCGACCGTACGGCTACGGCCTGTGGGAGCGGATGCAGCAGGAGATGGACGCGCGGATCAAGAAGGCCGGCGCCCAGAACGCCTACTTCCCGATGTTCATCCCGCAGTCCTACCTGACCAAGGAGGCGGAGCACGTCGAGGGCTTCGCCCCCGAGCTCGCCGTGGTGACCCACGGCGGCGGCAAGCAGCTGGAGGAGCCGGTCGTCGTCCGTCCGACCTCCGAGACGATCATCAACGAGTACTTCTCGAAGTGGGTGCAGAGCCACCGCGACCTGCCCCTGCTGATCAACCAGTGGGCCAACGTGGTCCGCTGGGAGCTGCGCCCGCGCGTGTTCCTGCGCACCACCGAGTTCCTCTGGCAGGAGGGCCACACGGCCCACGCGACGTACGAGGACGCCCGCGCGTACGCCTCGATGATCCACACCCAGGTCTACGGCGACTTCATGACCAACGTGCTGGGCATCGACGTCGTGCTCGGCCGCAAGACCGCCAAGGAGCGCTTCGCCGGCGCCATCAACACCCTCACCCTCGAAGGCATGATGGGTGACGGCAAGGCGCTGCAGATGGGCACCAGCCACGAGCTGGGCCAGAACTTCGCCAAGGCGTTCAACACCACGTACCAGCTGCAGGGCGCCGAGCGCGAGTACGTCTGGCAGACCTCCTGGGGCGTCTCGACCCGCATGGTCGGCGGCCTGATCATGTCGCACGGTGACGACAACGGTCTGCGGGTCCCGCCGCGGCTGGCCGCCGTCCAGGCCGTCGTCCTCGCCATCAAGGGCGACGACGCGGTGCTCGCCAAGGTCCGCGAGATCGGTGCCCGGCTGGAGGCCGCCGGCATCCGGGTGGTCGTCGACGACCGCACCGACACCCCGTTCGGCCGCCGCGCCGTGGACTGGGAGCTCAAGGGCGTGCCGCTGCGCATCGAGGTCGGTCCGCGCGACCTGGAGAACGGCACCGCGATGCTGGCCCGCCGGATCCCGGGCGGCAAGGAGCCGGTCGCGATCGACGGCCTGGTGGAGCTGCTCCCGGGCATCCTCGACGAGGACCAGGCGCAGTTGCTGCGCGAGTCGCGCGAGCGCCGCGTGGCCCGCACGGTCGACGTGAAGAACCTCGACGAGGCCGTCGAGGCCGCCGCCACCGGCTGGGGCCGCATCTCCTGGGCCGAGCTCGGCCCGGCGGGCGAGGCCAAGCTGGCGGAGCAGGGCGTCTCGGTGCGCTGCATCGTGGCCGCCGACGGTTCGGTGCCGCAGACGGACGATCAGGACGGCAACATCGCGATTGTCGCGCGCGCCTACTGACGGACGACCACGGAGACGGACGACCACGGACGACTGTGCGCAACCGGCGCGGTACCTCGGTGGCGTTGTCGGCGTGGGTGATGTGTCGTACGGGATGTGTCGTGAGAGATGTCGTAATACGACATCCACTGACGCGGACTGACGGCTGTTGACCGGCGCTGCGGTGAATTCGCGGGGCCGCTGACCGGGCTTGTTCCGCGCATGTCTCACATGTCGGCATCGCTACTGGTCGGTCAACTGCCGGTATTAACGGAATAGCGGTACGGTGTACGGCCCGTGGCCCTGTCAACTCGACAGGTCCGCGGGCCGTACGTCCTGGGGGCGACAGCCCGTCCCCGGACGGAATTGACGAGGCTCGCCGAGCTCGGCGGCCCCAAACCAGCAGGGGGTTGGTCTTGCGTCAGATCCGGAACGCGCATTTCGCGCGGGCTCGCACATTCCTGAGAGTTTCCTGGGAATTCCCGGGGAACGGGAACACGCGGAACATCAGCTCCTACTCCATCGTTGGTCTAGCGTGAGCACGACACAGCCCCTCGTTCTCGCGGCCGAACTGGCCGCCGCCTGGAGTGACATCCAGGCCTACCATCAGGACCTCCCCGACCTCGCCTCTCCCGAGGCGTTGATCGGCGAGTCCTCCTCGGCCTGTGGTACCCGGCTCGGTTTCGAGCGGCTCCTCCACGAGGCTGCCCATGGTCTGGCCGCGGCCCGGGACATCCGGGACACCTCGCGGGCCGGCCGCTACCACAATCGGCGCTTCCTCCTCCTGGCCTCCGAGCTGGGCCTGGCGCACCCGGTCGAACCGCACGCCAGTAGCGGCTTCTCCCAGGTGACCATGCTCAAGGAGACCCAGGAGCGGTACGCCGAGACCATCGAACGCCTGGATCGCGCCCTGGGAGCGCACCAGGAGGCGGTGGCCGGTGAGGGAGCCTCGCGCGCCTTCCGCGGGCCGGCCGCCCGGCACGGCTCCTCCGGGGGTGGCGTCCGGGTCAAGGCGGTCTGCGGCTGCGGTCGCAACGTCCGGGTCGTTCCGTCCGTCCTCGCGCAGGCGTCCATCGTCTGCGGGGCCTGCCAGCAGCCGTTCAAGATCGCGTAGTCCGGGGAGCTGGAACAGCTCGGGGAACCCGGGGAACCGGTCGGTGGCTGTGCGGGCAGCGTGCCGGGCCGGAGCGATCGACGGCGTTCGACAATGATTCGCCAGTGATGTGGAAGTGGTTGGGCTGACCGGGAGCGGGGGCTCCCGGTCGACCTGTTTCCGGGCCCCTTCACGGCGGGCGCCGAAGGGGCGGCCGGTCCCGGCTCGTGCGAGGCGGTCTGCGCCGGTATGGCACAATGGACAGCTGAGTACTCGGCAGCCGAGCAGGACCCCTCTCTCCTACGGCTGGCGTGTCCCTTGAACGGCCCACCTCGCAACCCCACGCGACGGCAGGGCCGCTCACCCACGTCAACACCAGGAGAATCCACTCCCGTGGCAGTCAAGATCAAGCTCAAGCGTCTCGGCAAGATTCGCTCCCCGCACTACCGCATCGTCGTCGCGGACGCCCGCACCAAGCGTGACGGCCGCGCGATCGAGGAGATCGGCATCTACCAGCCGACCTACAACCCCTCGAAGATCGAGGTCGACACCGACCGCGCCCAGTACTGGCTGTCCGTCGGCGCCCAGCCGACCGAGCCGGTTCTCGCCATCCTCAAGCTGACCGGCGACTGGCAGAAGTTCAAGGGCCTGCCGGCTCCGGCGCCGCTGCTCGTCGCCGAGCCGAAGGTCGAGGACTTCTCGCACCTGTTCGCCAAGGCCGTCGCCGGCTTCGAGGACGCCACCACCGGTGTCGCCATCACCCCGAAGGCCAAGAAGTCGGACAAGGTCGAGGCTGAGGCCGACGCCGCCGCCGAGGCCTGAGCGTGATCGAGGACGCCCTCGACCACTTGGTGAAGGGCATCGTCGAGCACCCCGACGAGGTGCAGGTGCGCTCGCGCAACCTGCGTCGGGGCAACACCATCGAGGTGCGTGTGCACCCCGATGACCTCGGCAAGGTGATCGGCCGGGGCGGCCGCACGGCGCGCGCACTGCGCACCGTGGTCGGCGCCCTCGGCGGTCGCAACGTCCGGGTCGACCTCGTCGACGTGGACAGCATTCGCTGACGCAGCTGTTCGTTGTTCGGACAGCCGTCGGATTCGAGGCCGGCCGGGACGCATGTCGTCCCGGCCGGCCTTCGCCGTTTTCTCGTGCTGCCCACCGCGGCAGCCTTCCCAAGCACTCACCCAGGAGAACGATCACCGTGCAGCTCGTCGTCGGCAAGATCGGCCGCGCCCACGGCATCAGGGGAGACGTCAGTGTCGAGGTCCGCACCGACGAGCCGGAGCTCCGGCTCGGGCCCGGTGCCGTCCTGCTCACCGACCCCGCGTCGACCGGGCCGCTGACCGTCGAGTCCGGCAAGGTGCACAGCGGCCGGCTCCTGCTGCGGTTCGCCGGCGTGAAGGACCGCAACGCCGCCGAGGCGCTGCGCGGCACCGTCCTCATCGCCGAGGTCGACCCGGAGGAGACCCCGGACGACCCGGAGGAGTACTACGACCACCAGCTGATCGGCCTGGACGTGGTGCTGCTCGACGGCACCCCGGTCGGTGAGCTCACCGAGGTCGTCCACCTGCCCTACCAGGACCTGCTCACGGTCAGGAAGGCCGACGGGACGGAGGTGCTGGTGCCCTTCGTCACCCGGATCGTGCCGGTCATCGACCTGGAGAACCAGCGCGCCGTGATCGACCCTCCGGGCGGGCTCATCGACCCGGCGGGGGCCGAGGTCGCCGGGAGCGAGGCCGAGGAGCCCGCCGACGGCCCGGAGGCGTCGGCCGAGGGCCGGGAGGAGTCGGAGTGACCACCGAGGAGCCGACCGTTCCCGTCGGTGCCGATGCCGGTGCCGAGGTCGGGTCCGGTGTCGAGGTCGGGTCCGGTGTCGAGGTCGGGTCCGGTGTCGAGGTCGGGTCCGGTGCCGGGTCCGGTGCCGAGGTCGAGTCCGGTGCCGAGGGCGGTGCCGGTGTCGAGGCCACCGGTGTCGTCGCCGGGGTCGCGCCGGTGCAGAGCGGGATGCGGATCGACGTCGTCTCGATCTTCCCCGAGTACCTGGAACCGCTGAACATCTCGCTGGTCGGCAAGGCCCGCGCTCGCGGCCAGCTCGACGTGCACGTCCACGACCTGCGCGACTGGACGCACGACGTGCACCGGACCGTCGACGACAGTCCGTACGGCGGCGGCCCGGGCATGGTGATGAAGCCCGAACCGTGGGGCGAGGCGCTCGACGCGGTGATCGGCCGGGGCCCGGCGGGGGAGGTGCCGACCCTGGTGGTGCCCACCCCGAGCGGTCGGCCGTTCACCCAGGAGCTCGCGCAGGAGCTCGCCGGTCGTCCGTGGCTGGCGTTCACCCCCGCCCGCTACGAGGGCATCGACCGTCGGGTGATCGACGAGGCCGCCACCCGGATGCCGGTCGTCGAGGCGTCGATCGGCGACTACGTGCTCGCCGGGGGCGAGGTCGCGGTCCTGGTCATGGTCGAGGCGATCGCCCGGCTGCTGCCGGGTGTGCTCGGCAACGCCGAGTCCCACCGGGACGACTCCTTCGCGCCCGGCGCGATGGCCGACCTGCTGGAGGGCCCGGTGTACACCAAGCCCGCCGAGTGGCGCGGACGGGCGGTGCCGGACGTGCTGTTGAGCGGCAACCACGGCCGGATCGCCCGCTGGCGGCGCGAGCAGGCATTCGCCCGCACCCTGGCCAACCGGTCGGACCTCGTGGAGCGCTGGCGGTACGGGGCCTTCGACAAGAAGGACCGGGAGGCGCTCAGCGTCCTCGGCCTGGCCTGGGACGAGGGGCTCGGCCGATTTCGGTCAGCGGCCGGTGATGTGGAAGAATAGGCCGCTGTTGTCTGTCGCTGGGCTCCTCCCGTAGGGGTCACGTGGTTCGGCGCCCCCGCCACGGGGGGACCGCCGGTCGCCGATGCGGCCCGCAGCACACCCCATTGTGACGAACTTCCGTGGGCGGCCCGTGGCGCCTGCGATGGAGAGCAACATGAGCAACAAGCTCGCTGCTGTCGACGCGGCTTCGCTGCGTAGCGACATTCCGGCCTTCCGCGCCGGTGACACCCTGAAGGTGCACGTCCGGGTCATCGAGGGCAACCGCTCCCGTGTCCAGGTCTTCCAGGGCGTCGTCATCCGCCGCCACGGCGCCGGCGTCGGTGAGACCTTCACCGTTCGCAAGGTCAGCTTCAACGTCGGTGTCGAGCGCACCTTCCCGGTGCACACCCCGGTCGTCGAGAAGATCGAGGTCGTGACCCGCGGTGCGGTTCGCCGCGCCAAGCTGTACTACCTGCGTGACCTCCGCGGCAAGGCCGCGAAGATCAAGGAGAAGCGCGACCGCTGATCCACCGTCCTCCGGCTCCGCCGGGGGATCGGATCGCTCTGGGGGGCCGGCCTGCCGCACGGTAGGCTCAGCCCCCGATGAGCACGCACGAACCACCCGCGGACCGCGACGGCTGTCCCGCACCCACCGGTGCGGACTCGCCGACGCGGTCCGCGGTCGTTTCCGCGGGGGCTTCTGCGGACAGGTCCGCGGACCGGGTCGCCGCGGACGCGGCAGACACCGGGGAGCGTGCTGCCGGGACTGCCGGGACTGCCGGCACTGCCGGCACTGCCGGGGACGCCGAGGACGCGGAGGAACCGGCCCGGTCGCGGTCCCGGGACCTCCTGCTGCTCACGGGTGTCTGCCTGTTCGTCCTGCTGCTGGTCAACGCCTTCGTGGCGCGTCCGTTCTCGGTGCCGTCCGCGTCGATGGAGAACAGCCTGCGCCCCGGCGACCGCCTGATCGTGAACAAGCTGTCCTACGCGTTCGGCGGCCACCCCGAACGGGGCGACGTGGTGGTGTTCGACGGCACGGGTTCCTTTCTGCGCAAGCCGGTCGAGCGGGACGGGTTCTGGACCGGGCTTCGCTCCTTCGGCCGAACCGTCGGTCTGGTGCCGGCCGGCGACACGGTCTACGTGAAGCGGGTCATCGGTGTCGGCGGCGACCGGGTCACGAGTGCCGGCCCGGGGCACCCGATCACCGTGAACGGCGTGCCGGTCGACGAGTCCGCCTACCTGGCGCCGGGGGACGAGCCGTCCGCGGTGGCCTTCGACGTGGTGGTCCCCGCCGGCAAGCTCTGGGTGATGGGTGACCACCGAACCGCTTCCCGGGACTCGCGCGACCACCTCGGCGAGCCCGGCGGCGGGTTCGTCCCGGAGGGCAGGGTGATCGGGCGGGCCGCCTGGGTGGTCTACCCGGTCGGGCACTGGAGCAGCCTGGACCGGCCGGCGGCGTTCGCCGCGACAGGGGGGACGGGTGGTCATGGGGACCCGAGGTAGGGGCCGGCTGGTCGACCGTCCCGCCCCCGGGTCCACCGGATCCCCAGGGGCGGGGAAAGAGGCAGGGGCAGAGGCAGGGGCAGGGGAAACACCGGAACCGTCCTGGCCGGAGCCGGTCGGCGCCGAGTCGGCGGGGCCCGAACCCGTCGGTCCTCGCCGGACCGGTCCTGAGCAGGTCGGTCCTGAGCAGGTCGGGCCGGTGGTCCGGGGCCGGGCCGAGCGTCGGCGCACCGCCCAACGGGCGGCCCGTCGCCGCAGACGTTCCCATCTGCGGGAGATCCCGCTGATCATCGTGGTGGCGCTGGTGGTGGCGCTGGTGATGAAGACCTTCCTGGTCCAGGTCTTCGTGATCCCCTCCGGTTCGATGGAGCAGACCATCCAGATCGGCGACCGGGTGCTGGTGGACAAGCTGACCCCCTGGTTCGGCGCCGAGCCGGAGCGCGGCGAGGTGGTGGTGTTCAAGGATCCGGGCGGCTGGCTGGAGAACGGCCACCACGGCCCGTCCTCGGACGGGCCCGTCCTGCGCGGGGCCAAGCAGGTGCTGACCTTCGTCGGACTCCTGCCGTCGGACAGCGAGCAGGACCTGATCAAGCGCGTGATCGGAGTCGGCGGCGACACGGTGGAGTGCTGCGACGAGCAGGGCAGGGTCAGCCTCAACGGCAAGGCGTTGGACGAGCCCTACCTCGCGCCGGGCAACCCTGCCTCCCGGCAGCCGTTCAAGGTGAAGGTGCCGCAGGGGCGGCTCTGGGTCATGGGTGACCACCGGGACGTGTCCGCCGACTCCCGGTTCCACATGGGGAATCCGGGCCAGGGAACCATCCCGGTGAGCGGAGTGGTGGGGCGGGCGTTCATGATCGCCTGGCCGCTGGGCCGGGTCCATCAACTTGATGTGCCGGTTTCACTCTCCTCGGTGGCGCAGGGCCCGGGGGCCCGCGGAACTGTGCCGAACTCCGTGGATGTTGGGCCGGGTCCTGAGGAACCTCCGCTCGTTATGGGTGTGTTGGGCATCCTTCCGCTCGTCGGCCGCAGGGTGGGGCGGGACCGACTGTAGGTCGGAGCAGGCCGATGACCGGCCGGGTCGCGCGTGTGGGACCGCGAGCCGGATGCCCGGGAGTGATAGAGAAGAGTGCTGGTGCGGCCTGTCCGTGTTGACTGGTCGCATTCGAAGGCTGTGCTGGTGTCAGGTGCGCCCGGACGGGGTGGTCCTGACGTTCACGGTCGGTGGTGGAGCGTGGTGCCCGCTGTGCGGCACTGTGAGCGCGGACGCACGGGCGTCCGCACAGCAGGGAGGAGACGTTGTGGGGGATTTGGTGATCGGCGCCCGCTCAGGCGCCGGAGAGCCCGAGGGCTCCGGCGGCAGGGCGGCCCGGTCCGCGGAGTCGACTGCGCCTTCGGCCTCGGCCGAGGATGCGACGGCCCAGTCCGCCGACGAGCACGGT
Source organism: Kitasatospora sp. NPDC127035 (assembly GCF_042726075.1). Lineage (NCBI taxonomy): Bacteria > Bacillati > Actinomycetota > Actinomycetes > Kitasatosporales > Streptomycetaceae > Kitasatospora > Kitasatospora sp. NPDC127035. The sequence goes on from NZ_JBHXDN010000034.1 coordinate 63,780, forward strand.
GACGGCGCGGGTGACGCCTCCGAGGACACCGGAGGTGGGACCACGCCGGCCGACGAGGCGGAGGAGCAGTCGGGCCGGACCGAGCGCAAGCAGCGCTCGTTCTGGAAGGAACTGCCGATCCTGATCGGTATCGCCCTGGTCCTGGCGCTCGTGATCAAGACCTTCTTCGTTCAGGCGTTCTCCATTCCGTCGGAGTCGATGCAGAACACGCTTCAGGTCGGGGACCGCGTCCTGGTGGACAAGCTCACCCCGTGGTTCGGTGCCGAGCCGGAGCGCGGCGAGGTCGTGGTGTTCCACGACCCGGGCGGCTGGCTGGCCGACGAGCCCACCAACGAGAGCAGCAACTCCTTCGTCCGGGGCATCCAGGAAGTGCTCAGCTTCGTCGGCCTGATGCCCTCCGACAACGAGAAGGACCTGATCAAGCGGGTCATCGCGATCGGCGGCGACACCGTCGAGTGCGAGGGCGAAGGCCCGGTGAAGGTCAACGGGATCGCGCTCGACGAGCCGTACGTCTTCCCCGGGAACACCCCCTGCGGCACCAAGCCGTTCGCCCCGGTGAAGGTCCCGGAGAACAGCATCTGGGTGATGGGTGACCACCGCGCGGACTCGCTCGACTCGCGGTTCCACATGGACCAGCCGGGCGGCGGCACCGTCCCCGTCGACGAGGTGATCGGGCGTGCCTTCGTGGTGGCGTGGCCGATCGACCACTGGTCGACGCTTCCGGTGCCGGCCACCTTCGACCAGAAGGGCCTTGCGTCGGCTGCGCCGGTGGTACCGGCCGCTGCCGGGGCCGTGGGCGCCGTCGCCCTGCTCCCGCTGGTGCGCCGACTGCGGAACCGGGCGGAGCGCGACAAGCGGTCCTGACACCGAACCTCTTGTTCCCGGGTCTTGCGCGGGCCGTGGTACCGACGAGTAATCTGCTCGGACGTGCCACGGCCCGCCGGGTTTTCCGCCCGTGGACCGGGCGCACCGTGAGCGTTTCCGGGTCTGTCAGGGGTGGACGGTATCGATGAGCAGTCTCGCGGAACGGGCGCCCGACCGTCAGCCGGCCGCCCCGCAGCCCCGGTCCCGCTTCAAGCCCGCAGCCGTACTGCAAGGGGTGCTGCTCGGGCTCGGGCTGGTCCTGATGATCGGCGGCTTCGCGGTGATCGCCGTGAACTACCGCCCCTACGACATCCCGACCGCCTCGATGGCCCCCACGCTCCAGGTCGGGGACACCGTGCTGGCCAGAAAGACCGACGGCGCGGACATCGGCCGCGGTGACGTGGTGATCTTCCGTGACCAGGCCTGGGGCGCACAACCCATGGTCAAGCGCGTCGTGGCGGTCGGCGGTGACACGGTCGCCTTCGACGGGGGACAGCAGCGGCTGACCGTCAACGGCAAGCCGGTGGAGGAGTCCTACCTCTCGGCGCAGGGCCCGCAGGGCGGTTCCTACAGCGTGACGGTTCCGGCGGGCCGCCTGTTCCTGCTCGGCGACAACCGGCTGGGCTCGCTCGACTCCCGCGTCCACCTGGAGGTCGACGGCGGGACCGTCCCGGCCGCCGACGTGGAGGCCCGGGTCGAGGGCACCGTGCTCCCGTTCGGCCGGGCCGGCCTGCTCGCCGGTACCAGCGCCTTCGACGAGGTCGGCGGACCCGGCCCGGCCGGACCCGGTCCACTGGAGCCCGCCTTCTACGCGACCGTTGTAGGCGCGGCGACGGTCGTGGTGACCTCGGCGGTGGGCGGAGCGGCAGGTCTGGTCCGCAAGCGCCGCCGGCCGTCCTGACCCCGGCCGGTACCGCGCGTGCCCGGGCCGCTCTGTCGAACCTCGCCCCGGACGCCCGCGCCGGGTGGCAGGATCGGGGGAACGACCGGGTCGGACGAAGGGAGCGTGGAGACCCGCCATGACGGCACAGCGGCGCAGGGCGTCGCGGATCCTGCTGCTCGACGGCCGGGACCGCCTGCTCCTCTTCCACGGCGCCGACCCCGCGACACCCGGCGTCACCTGGTGGTTCACGCCGGGCGGCGGCCTGGAGCCCGGCGAGGACGTACGCGAGGCGGCCGAGCGGGAGCTCGCGGAGGAGACCGGCCTGCGGGGCGTGGAGCTGGGCCCGGTGGTGGCGTACGGCACGGCTTCGTTCTCCTTTCAGGGGCGGCGCTACGAGCAGGAGCAGTGGTTCCACCTCGCCCGGACGACGGACACGGTGCTCGACCACTCGGGCATGGGCGCGGACGAACACGCCCAGCTCCTCGCGGCACGCTGGTGGACGGTCGGGGAACTGAGGGCCACCACCGAGACCGTCTACCCGGTCGGGCTGGTGGACTTTCTGGAGCGGCTGTTGACCGAGGGGCCACCGGTCACTCCGGTAAGGCTCTGAGGGTGGGTGCAGTGGTCCACAATGGGTGGACGTGACAAGTTGAGGGGACGCCTGGATGAGTGCCGAAGATCTCGAGAAGTACGAGACCGAGATGGAGCTCAAGCTCTACCGGGAGTACCGGGACGTCGTCGGCCTGTTCAAGTACGTGATCGAGACCGAGCGACGGTTCTACCTCACCAACGACTACGAGCTGCAGGTGCACTCGGTCCAGGGCGAGGTGTTCTTCGAGGTGTCGATGGCGGATGCGTGGGTCTGGGACATGTACCGGCCGGCCCGGTTCGTCCGCAAGGTCCGGGTGCTGACCTTCAAGGACGTGAACATCGAGGAGCTCGCGAAGAGCGATCTGGAGCTGCCCTCGGACGAGCCCGGCTTCGGGAACTGACGTTGGACCGCCCCGGCCCCGGATGTCCAGGGGAATTTCGCGCATTCCGGGATTACCACTCCTGCGGGTGACAGGAGTTATCCACAGGCCGGGGTTTTCCACAGGAAGTGACAACCTTCTGGTCCGCCCCGGGGCCGCACGGCAACCTCCTCGGCGGAGGTGGTCACCGTGCAGGACACCAAGCGCGCAACGCGCAAGCAGACGGCGAAGGCCCAGCAGGACGGTCGGCCGCCGCGCCGGAGGGCGGCGCGGCCCGGGGCGACCGGCGGGCAGTCCCCGCCGGTCACCCCCGGTGCGGCCGGCCCGGCGCGGACCGGCAACGGCGGCCTCGGCCGCTACGGCGAACAGGTCGCCGCCCGGCGGCTGGCCGAGGACGGCCTGCGCATCCTGGACCGCAACTGGCGGTGCACCGAGGGCGAACTCGACATCGTGGCCCTCGACGGCGACACCGTGGCGGTCTGCGAGGTGAAGACCCGCTCCGAGCGGGGGTTCCAGCACCCCAGCGAGGCGATCGACCGGACGAAGGCCGCCCGGCTGAGGCGGCTGGCGGAGCGCTGGATGGCCGAGCGCTGGCCCGGCCACTTCGAGCGACTGGCCGGACCCGACTACCGGCCGGGGCCCGCCGATCCGCCGTGGGTACCCGTCCCGCCGGGCGGAGTCCGGATCGACCTGGTCGCCGTCATCAACCGGATCCGCGGCGCCGCTTCGGTGGACCACCTGCGGGGGGTGGTCTGAGATGGCCTTCGCCCGGACGTGTTCCGTCGCGCTGGTCGGCGTCGACGGCGTGATCGTCGAGGTCCAGGCCGACCTGGAGCCCGGGGTGGCGGCGTTCACCCTGGTCGGCCTGCCCGACAAGGCACTCACCGAGGCCCGCGACCGGGTGCGCGCGGCCGTCGTGAACAGCGGTGAGACCTGGCCGCAGCGGAAGCTGACCGTCGGACTGAGCCCGGCGTCGGTGCCCAAGAGCGGTAGCGGCTTCGACCTCGCGGTGGCCTGCGCCGTGCTGGCCGCCGCCGAACGGCTGGACCCCTCCGCGATCGCGGACCTGCTCGTCATCGGCGAACTCGGGCTCGACGGGCGGGTGCGCCCTGTGCGCGGGGTGCTTCCGTCGGTGCTGGCCGCCGCCGACGCAGGCTACCTGCGGGTCGTGGTGGCCGAACAGACCGCCGCCGAGGCCTCGCTCGTCCCCGGTGTCACCGTCATCGGCGTGCGGAGCCTTCGCCAGCTGGTGGCCGTACTGACCGGAGCGCCCGAACCGGAGGAGCCGCCCGACCCGGTGGGCGGGCGCCCGGACCCCCTGATGGCCGGCCTGATGCTCCCCGGGGCGGGGGTGCGCGGGCTGCCCGGCGACGCGGCGGCCCGGATGGACCTCGCCGACGTGGCCGGACAGTACGAGGCCCGCAGGGCCCTGGAGATCGCCGCCGCCGGCGGCCACCACCTGTACCTGAAGGGCCCGCCGGGTGCGGGCAAGACCATGCTGGCCGAGCGGCTGCCGTCGCTCCTCCCGCCGCTCACCCAGAAGGAGGCGCTTGAGGTCACCGCGGTCCACTCCGTGGCCGGGCTGCTCCCGGCCGGTCGGCCGCTGATCGACCGCGCGCCCTACTGCGCCCCGCACCACTCCACCACCATGCCGGCGATCGTCGGCGGGGGCAGCGGACTGCCGAGACCGGGCGCCGTCTCGCTGGCCCACCGGGGCGTGCTCTTCCTGGACGAGGCACCGGAGTTCCCGGTCCGGGTGCTCGACGCCCTGCGCCAGCCGCTGGAATCGGGCGAGGTGGTGATCGCCCGTTCGGCCGGATCGATGCGGCTGCCGTCCCGCTTCCTGCTCTGCCTGGCCGCGAACCCCTGCCCCTGCGGGCGCCACTCCCGGCGGGGAGAGGGCTGCGAATGCACGCCGGCCATGGTCAGCCGGTACCAGGGGAGGCTCTCCGGACCGTTGCTGGACCGGGTCGACCTGCAGGTCCAGGTCGCCCCGGTGACCAGGGCCGAACTGATGCAACGGGACAGCACGGCGGAGACCACCGAGATCGTCGCGGCGCGCGTCCTGGCCGCGCGTGAGCGGGCGGCTGCCCGGCTGGCCGAGACCCCCTGGCGCACCAATGCCGAGGTCCCCGGTTACGAGCTCCGCACCCGTTGGCAGTTGGCGTCGGGCGCGCTGAACGACGCCGCGCGCCAACTGGAACGCGGTCTGCTGACCGCCCGCGGCCTGGACAGGGTGCTCCGGGTCGCCTGGACGGTCGCCGACCTCGCGGGCCGGGACCGCCCCGACCGGCGCGACGTCAGGACCGCGCTCGTCCTGCGCACCGGGGTCGAACAGGGGCTCCCGCTGACGGAGCGTTTCGACGGCTGGTCCGGCCCGTCCGGCCCCGCCCCGGAGGGGGACGGTGACCCGGTGGAGAAGGAGAAGCGGCCGGCCCGCCCGCGTACGGCCCGCACGAAGCCCGACCGGCACGCGGAGACCGAGGAGACCGTCGTATGAACCGCACCGCCGACCACCGCAGGCACGGCTCGTCGCCGGGGACCAAGGGAGCCCCGGGGGTCGGGTCGGAGACCGTTCCCGGGATCGAGTCGGAGCGTCTCGCCAGGGTGGTGCTCAGCCGCCTCAGCGAACCGGGCGACGCGGTGATCGGCCGATGGCTGGCCCGCCTCGGGGCTCCCGAGGTGCTGCGGACGATCAGGGACGGCACCGTGCCCGGCCAGCCGGGCCCGGACGCCGGCCGGTTGGCCGGATACCGGGCCCGGCTGGCCGACCTCGATCCCGTCGCCGACCTGGAACGGGTACGAGAGGCCGGTGGACGCTTCATCATTCCGGGCGACACGGAATGGCCGAGCCAGCTGGACGATCTCGGGGAGAGCCGGCCGATCGGGTTGTGGGCGGCAGGCCCCGGATCGCTGCGCCTGCTCGCCCTGCGTTCGGTCGCCGTCGTCGGCGCCCGGGCGTGCACGGCGTACGGCGCACACGTCGCCGGAGAGCTCTCCGCACAACTCGCCGAACGCGGATGGGTGGTGGTTTCCGGTGGGGCGTACGGGATCGACGCGGCGGCCCACCGCGGCGCGCTGGCGGTCGGCGGGATGACCATCGGGGTCCTCGCCTGCGGGGTGGACGTGGCCTACCCGCGGGGCAACACCGACCTGATCCGCAGGATCGCCGCCCAGGGGCTCCTGCTGAGCGAACTCCCGCCGGGGGAGCACCCCACCCGGTTCCGGTTCGTCCTGCGCAATCGGGTGATCGCCGCCCTGACCAGGGGCACGGTGGTGGTCGAGGCGGCGATGCGCAGCGGGGCACTCAGTACGGCCCGACGTGCCCGCGACCTCAACCGGCACACCATGGGCGTCGCCGGGCCGGTGACCTCGGAACTCTCGGCCGGGGTGCACGCCCTGATCCGCGGCGGCGCCACCCTGGTCACCGACGCCGCCGAGGTCGCCGAACTGATCGGCGCGATCGGCGACGACCTGGCACCGCAGCGGAGCGGGCCGGTCCTGCCGAGGGACCTGTTGGAGCCGGAGGCGGCGCTGGTCCTGGAGGCCGTGCCGGCCACGGCGGAGGGCGCGCCGGTGGAGCGACTGGCCCGGCAGTCCGGACTCCCGCCGGACGAGGTGCTGCACCGGCTCTACGAGTTGGGTTCGCTCGGTTACATCGAGCGCCACGGAGCCCACTGGCGCCTGGTCAGGAGGAGGTGACGCGCAGGCGCGCAGGCGGGCAGGCGGGCAGGCCGTCGGGCGGACCGGTCGGGCTGCGGTTCGCCGCCGCCGGTACCCGGTTCCGGCGACACGAGTGCCACCGGATCGAGGGACGCCCGAGTGGCGGTAGCACTCTGCAGCGAGTCGGTCACGCTACGCTCGCCATGCCTTCCCTATCAGCACATGACTCGGCAGAACGGCGCAGACCAACGCATGCCCACACACATTCCGGGACACAGAGTGACCGGTGGCGCCCGGTCCTCGGGAGGGCCGCGGACCGAGCGGCGCCCCGTGACCGAGTTCCCGTCCAAGGCCACGGGCGGGATGGGGTCCCTGGCGCGGCAAGGCGGCCGACCGGCGCACACCGGGGCGCACGACGACCGGCCGGACGCGTCCGGCGCCTCCGACGACGCGTCGGCCATCGCGCCGGCCCCCGCACCGGTCGAGACCCCGGCCCCCCGCCGGGCGACGGGCGGCCAGGACCGCACGGCTCTCGAAGCACTCTGGCGCTCCTACAAGGAGACGGGTGACCAGCGGCTGCGGGAACAACTGATCCTGCACTACTCACCACTCGTCAAGTACGTCGCGGGCCGGGTGGGGGTCGGCCTGCCCTCCAACGTGGAGCAGGCCGACTTCGTCTCCTCCGGTGTCTTCGGACTGATCGACGCGATCGAGAAGTTCGACATCGACCGCGCCATCAAGTTCGAGACCTACGCGATCAGCCGCATCCGCGGCGCGATCATCGACGAGCTCCGGGCGCTGGACTGGATCCCGCGCTCGGTGCGACAGAAGGCGAAGGCGGTCGAGCGGACGTACGCGACCCTGGAGGCCCGGCTGCGGCGGACGCCGCACGAACCCGAGGTCGCGGCCGAGATGGGCATCGCCATCGAGGACCTGCACGCCATCTTCAGCCAGCTCTCGCTCGCCAACGTGGTCGCCCTGGACGAACTGCTCCACCCCGTCGGCGAGGGCGGCGACCGGCTGAGCCTCATGGAAACCCTGGAGGACCACGGCGCCGACAACCCGGTCGAGGTGGCGGAGGATCGGGAGCTCCGCAGGCTGCTGGCGCAGGCCGTGAACACCCTGCCCGAGCGGGAGAAGACCGTGGTGACGCTCTACTACTACGAGGGGCTGACCCTCGCGGAGATCGGTCAGGTCCTCGGGGTGACCGAGAGCAGGGTCAGCCAGATCCACACGAAGTCGGTGTTGCAGTTGCGCGCCAAGCTTTCGGACATTCGGTAGGGACGCTCGGCCGTCGCGCACGCCGGGCCCGCGCCCCTGTGCCTCTTGGCGCTTCCCTTCCGCGACCTCTGCGACGCGCGGCACCGTACCGGCGCGCTGTAGGGCTCCGTACAGTGGGAGGGTGCCGAAGATCCGAGCGGCCAGTGTGGCCGAGCACCGTCAGTTGCAGCGGGCAGCTCTTCTTGATGCTGCCCGCAGTCTCCTCACCGAAGGAGGCATGGAAGGGCTGAGCTTCCCCGCGCTCGCCGCGCGTACGGGGCTCGCGCGCTCCTCGGTGTACGAGTACTTCCGTTCCCGTGCGGCGGTGGTCGAAGCGCTCTGCGAGGTCGACTTCCCGCTCTGGGCGGCCGAGATCGAGGCCGGCATGGAGAGCTGCGACACTGCGGCCGAGCGGATCGAGTCCTATGTCCGCGGACAGTTGCTGCTGGCCGCGGACCCGCGCCACCGGGCGGTCGCCGCGATCTCCGCGCTGGAACTCGACGACGCGGCCCGTGAACGCATCCGGGCGGCGCACGGGAAGCTGGCCGGACTGGTGGTCCAGGCGCTGGAGGACTTCGGACACGAGCGGCCGAGGCTCGCCGCAGCGCTGCTCCAGGGGATCGTCGAGGCGGCCGTACGGCAGTCCGAGCAGCGCGCGGCCGGCGGGCGGGCCGAGAGTCCCGAGGTGATCGCGGACGCCGCCGTCGCCCTCGCCCTGTACGGGCTGGGGCCCAGCTGACCCCTTCTCCCACCCCGGGTGGTGAGGGTGCGGCCGAGCCCGGGCCGCCGTCCGCGCCATCCGCTCCGCCGTCCGCTCCGCCGCGCGGGTGACCCCCCGGATCGTCGCCGAGCGGTAGCAGACGGGCAGTGCCGGCGCCGAGCAGGGCCGGCGGGTCGAGGTACCGCCTGCCGCGCAGCAGGCCCCAGTGCAGGCAGGACCCGTCGGCGCAGTGGCCGACACCGGTGGTGAGCCGCCCGATCACCTGGCCCGCCACCACCGGGGTGCCCACCGGGACGCTGCCGGTCACCGGCAGGTAGGTGGTGCGCAGTGGTGGAGCCGGAGGCGCGGCGGACGTCGGGTGGGTGACCGTGACCACGGGGCGGCCCGCCACTGGTCCCGCGAACGTCACCACGCCCGGTGCCGCCGACCGGACGTCCGCGCCGGGCGCGGCGGCCAGGTCGACGCCCCGGTGGCCGGCGGCATAGGGGCCGGCCGGCGCATCGAACCGGTCGACGATCTCGCCCGGCCAGCCCTGGGGACCGTCCACCGGCCATGACCGCTGCTGCCCCCGGTTCCCGCTTCCGGTCCCGGCCCCTCTCCCTTGTCCGTCGACCCCGACCCCGACCCCGACCCGGGCCCCGAACCCGTCACCCTGACCGCCGTTCCCGCTGACGGACTCCTCGGCCGCATGCCCCGCCGGTCCGGGCAGGACGGTCAGCAGCAGCGCCGTCAAGGTCAGCAGTGCGAGCAGCAGCACCCTGTGGCCGTGTCCGGGACCCGGCCCGGGCGGCGGGAGCGCCAGCAGGGGGCCCGCACCCGAGCCGGCACCCGAGAAGCCGCGCCCTGCGGAACCGCGCCCCGCGGAACCACGACCTGCGGAACCGCGGCGTGCACCGACCGAAACACCCGTCATTGCCGTCATGCGGTCGAGGCTCCCCGTGCCGCCCCCGCCCCACCAGCCCTGTTCCGGTACCTGTGGACAACCGGCCCCTGTGGACAGCGGCTGTCCCCCCAACGGGTGCACGCCGTCGGCGGACGAGGGCCCGGGAGACCCGCCCCGTGTCCTCGTCCGCTTCCCGCCCGTACCGGCGCGCGCGGCCCTGCCGGGGGGCGCCCGCCTGTCGTGGAGTCGCTCGGCGCTCGGCGCTTCCCGTACACTTCACACGCGACCCGGTCCGCCGGGTCGACTTCGCACGCCCCGCCACCGGTGGACAGAAGCGGCCCCGGCCGCCACCCTCCGCCAGGTGCGAGTGCCGCTCGGTCCGCCGAGCCCGGACGGTCCCAGGACCGCTCGGGTGGAAGCGGCTCGGCACGTTCGGGGCGTCAGGCGTGGCTGTCACCTGGCTGCCACGAACAAAACCGAGCCTGACCCGGCCGTTCGCAGACGCCGAGCGGGGAGCGCCACCGCGCCTACCGCCACGCAGCTGTGCCAGAGCCGGGCGCAACACCTGAGGAGCACGGCTATGGCCGTCGTCACGATGCGGGAGCTGCTTGAGAGCGGCGTCCACTTCGGTCACCAGACCCGCCGCTGGAACCCGAAGATGAAGCGCTTCATCATCACCGAGCGCAACGGCATCTACATCATCGACCTCCTGCAGTCGCTGAACTACATCGACCGCGCCTTCGAGTTCATCAAGGAGACCGTTGCCCACGGCGGCAGCGTCCTCTTCGTCGGCACGAAGAAGCAGGCCCAGGAGGCCATCGCCGAGCAGGCCACCCGCGTGGGCATGCCCTACGTGAACCAGCGCTGGCTCGGCGGCATGCTGACCAACTTCTCGACCGTCTACAAGCGCCTGCAGCGCCTCAAGGAGCTCGGCGAGCTGGACTTCTCGGACGTGGCCGGTTCCGGCCTCACCAAGAAGGAGCTCCTGGTCCTCCAGCGCGAGCACGACAAGCTGGAGAAGACCCTCGGCGGTATCCGTGACATGCAGCGCGTTCCCAGCGCTGTCTGGATCGTGGACACCAAGAAGGAGCACATCGCGGTCGGCGAGGCCCGGAAGCTCAACATCCCGGTCGTCGCCATCCTCGACACCAACTGCGACCCCGACGAGGTCGACTACAAGATCCCGGGCAACGACGACGCGATCCGCTCCGTCACCCTGCTGACCCGCGTGATCGCCGACGCCGTCGCCGAGGGCCTCAAGTCCCGCGCGGGTGTCGCCAAGGGCGACGTGAAGGCCGAGCCGGGCGCCGACCAGCCGCTGGCCGACTGGGAGAAGGACATCCTGGAGGGCGAGAAGAAGGCTGAGGAGGCTCCGGCCGCCGAGGCCGAGGCCACCGAGGCCCCCGCCGTCGAGGCCACCGAGGCTCCGGCCGCCGAGGCCGAGGTCACCGAGGCCCCCGAGGCCCCGGCCGCCGAGGTCACCGAGGCTCCGGCCGAGCAGGCCTGACGTACCAAGGGTGAGGGGCACCCACCGGTACGACACCGGTCGGTGCCCCTCTCTCCCGTGCCTGGGCCGAACCAGCGGCCCAGGCACAACCCCACGCAGACACGCGAGACGCGAGAAGAGATTCACACCATGGCGAACTTCACCGCCGCGGACGTCAAGAAGCTCCGTGAGCTCACCGGCGCCGGCATGATGGACTGCAAGAAGGCCCTGGACGAGGCCGAGGGCAACGTCGAGAAGGCCGTCGAGCTTCTGCGCATCAAGGGCCAGAAGGGCGTTGCCAAGCGCGAGGGCCGTGACGCCTCCAACGGCGCCGTCGCCGCGCTGATCGCCGACGACAAGAAGTCCGGCGTTCTGGTCGAGCTCAACTGCGAGACCGACTTCGTCGCCAAGGGTGACAACTTCGTGAAGGTCGCCGACGCGATCGCCACCCACGTCGCCAAGACCGCCCCGGCCGACCTGGACGCCGCTCTGGCCTCCGAGATCGAGGCCGGCAAGACCGTCCAGCAGTTCGTGGACGAGGCCAACGCGACCCTGGGTGAGAAGATCGTCTTCCGCCGCTTCGCGCAGTTCGACGGTGACGGCTTCGTCGCGGTCTACCTGCACAAGACCAGCCCCGACCTCCCGCCGGCCGTCGGCGTCCTGGTCGAGCTGGACAAGGAGAACGCCGAGGTCGCCAAGGACGTCGCGCAGCACATCGCCGCGTTCGCGCCGAAGTACCTCTCGCGCGAGGACATCCCGGCCGAGGACCTGGAGAACGAGCGCCGCGTCGCCGAGGCCACCGCCCGCGAGGAGGGCAAGCCGGAGGCCGCCCTGCCGAAGATCGTCGAGGGTCGCGTCACGGGCTTCGTGAAGGAGAACTCCGTCCTGGAGCAGGCCTTCGCGAAGGACAACAAGAAGTCCGTCGCCAAGGTCCTCGAGGAGAACGGCGTCGCCCTCAAGCGCTTCGCCCGCTTCCGCGTCGGCGCCTGAGCCACGTTCCACCGGACTCCCGGCGAGCTTAGGCTGGGAACCGCCCCCGCCCGCTGATCAGGGCGGGCGGGACGCGCCGAACGGGCTCACCCAGCGCCACATCCGTGGGCGGGCCGCGTCGGCAGCATGAACGACGAGGAGGCCATTGCCGTGCAGGACACCGAACCGGTTCCCGCGGCAGTGGCCTCCTCGCGTGTACGCGCAGGCCGGGGATCCGCACATCCACGCCTGTGAACCAGTAGGTGTAGAAGGAGAAGTCCATGCAGGAGACGCAGGAGACCGCGCAGGACACCCCGACCGGTTCGCGTCGCCGGGTGATGCTGAAGCTGTCCGGTGAGGCGTTCGCCGGTGGTGGCGGACTCGGCGTCGACCCCGACGTCGTGCACGCGATCGCCCGCGAGATCGCCACGGTCGTCCGCGCCGGCACCGAGGTCGCGGTGGTCATCGGCGGCGGTAACTTCTTCCGCGGCGCGGAGCTGCAGGTCCGCGGTATGGACCGGGCCCGCTCGGACTACATGGGCATGCTCGGCACGGTCATGAACTGCCTCGCGCTCCAGGACTTCCTGGTCAAGGAGGGCATCGAGACCCGGGTCCAGACCGCCATCACCATGGGCCAGGTCGCCGAACCGTACCTGCCCCTGCGCGCCGTCCGGCACCTGGAGAAGGGCCGTGTGGTGATCTTCGGCGCCGGTATGGGCATGCCGTACTTCTCCACCGACACCACCGCCGTCCAGCGGGCCCTGGAAATCCACGCCGACGTGCTGCTGATGGGCAAGAACGGTGTGGACGGCGTCTACGACTCCGACCCGCGGACCAACCCGGACGCGGTCAAGTTCGACGCGCTGGAGTACTCCGAGGTCATCACCCGCGACCTGAAGGTCGCCGACCTCACCGCGATCACGCTGTGCAAGGACAACAACCTCCCGATGCTGGTCTTCGAGCTGCTGGCGGAGGGCAATATCGCGCGTGCGGTGAAGAGTGAGAAGATCGGCACACTCATCAGCCAGGATTCTGTCCGGGCCTGAGCAGCAACCAGCCGTACGGGTCGGTGACGACCGGGCGTGGTCAGCGTGATCACCGCGTCCGGCCGTGACGCCGATACCGGTCGGGACAACCGCAGATCAACCGGACAGGGAGTACACAGTGATCGAAGAGACCCTCCTCGAGGCCGAGGAGAAGATGGAGAAGGCCGTCGTCGTCGCCAAGGACGACTTCGCCGCCATCCGTACGGGCCGCGCCCACCCGGCGATGTTCGCCAAGATCGTGGCCGAGTACTACGGTGCCGTGACGCCGATCAACCAGCTGGCCTCCTTCTCCGTGCCGGAGCCGCGGATGGCGGTCGTCTCGCCGTTCGACAAGACCGCGCTGAAGGCCATCGAGCAGGCGATCCGCGACTCCGACCTGGGCGTCAACCCGTCCAACGACGGTTCCATCATCCGGGTGGTGCTGCCCGAGCTCACCGAGGAGCGCCGCCGGGAGTTCATCAAGGTCGCCCGCGGCAAGGGCGAGGACGCCAAGGTCTCGATCCGCGCCGTGCGCCGCAAGGCCAAGGACGCCATCGACAAGCTGGTCAAGGACGGCGAGGTCGGCGAGGACGACGGTCGCCGCGGGGAGAAGGAGCTCGACGACACCACGGCCAAGTACGTGGCCGCCGTCGACGAGCTGCTGAAGCACAAGGAAGCCGAGCTGCTCGAAGTCTGATGAACGACGCCCCTGACGCCCCTGGCTATTGGGGCCCATCCGACCAGCAGTACCCGCCGTACCAGCCGCACCGGCCTGCGCAGACACCGAACGCGCCTGCGCAGGCCCCCGGTGCGGCGGCGCCCGGCACGCCGGCGCCCGCGCCCTACCGGGAGGCCCCGGGACAGCACGCGGCCCCGGCGCAGCCGCACGGACGGCACGGGGCACCGGAGCAGTACGGGGCCCCGGACGGGTTCGGGGCTTCCGAGCAGTACGGAGCCCCGGACCGGTACGGCAACCAGTACGGCACCCCGGAGCAGTACGGGGCCCCGGAACAGCAGGGCGTCCGAGGGCCGTACGACGGCCCGGGACGGCACGGCGCGGGTGACCCCGGCCACCGAACGGGTCACTCCCAGCAGTCTCCGGTGTACTGGGGCGCCGACGCGGAGGAGACTCAGGTCATGCCTCCCGTAGCGGCCGACGCGGGACCCCGGCCGGGAGCCCGGCCCGGGCCCGAACCCGCCGAGGGGCCGGTCCGGGAAGCCGGCCGGCTGAGCGGTCCGCTGTTCCGGGACGAGCAGCCCGGCCCGGCGGAGCCGGGTTCGTCGGAGACGGTCGTGCTGCGCGCGATCACCGACGACACCGCCCCCGCCCCCGGTGCCCGGCCGTACCAGGGCGCCGCGGCGTACCCGGTGCCCCCGGGTCACCCGGCGGCGCCTCACCCTGCGGCGGGGCAGCCCCACCCCGTGCCGTCGTTCCACCCAGGGCAGGAGACATCCGTGGCGCAGCCCGACCCGCAGCCGCAACAGCGCAAGCAGCGCGGTGGTCGCAATCTCCAGGCCGCGATAGGCGTGGGTGTCGGCCTCGGCGCGGTCATCGTCGCCTCGTTGTTCTTCGTCAAGGCCCTGTTCCTCGTCGTGGTGATCGCGGCGGTGTCGGTCGGCATCTGGGAGCTGACCAGCCGGCTGGCCGAGCGCAAGGAGATCAAGGCACCGCTCGTCCCGCTGGTCGCGGGTGGCATCGCGATGGTCGCCACCGGCTACTGGTCGGGGATCCAGTGGGCGGCCGCTTCGCTCGCGCTGACCGGACTGGCGGTGATGGTCTGGCGGATGGCCGAGCCGCCGGAGAACTACCTGCGGGACATAACGGCCGGCATCTTCACCGCCTTCTACGTCCCCTTCCTGGCCACCTTCGTGGCGATGATGCTGGCGGCCGACGACGGCCCGCAGCGGATCGTGCTCTTCCTGATCGTCACGGTCTGCAGTGACACCGGGGCCTACGCGGTGGGCTACAAGTTCGGCAGGACCAAGCTGGCGCCGACGATCAGCCCGGGCAAGACCCGTGAGGGCCTGGCCGGCGGTATCGGCCTGTCGATGCTGGCGGGCGCGCTGCTGATGCAGTTCGTGATCGACGGCGGCAGCTGGTGGCAGGGTCTGATCCTGGGCGGTTGCGCGGCGGTCACCGCGACCCTGGGTGACCTGGGCGAGTCGATGATCAAGCGCGACCTCGGCATCAAGGACATGGGCACGCTGCTGCCCGGTCACGGCGGCATCATGGACCGGCTGGACTCGCTGCTGCCGACCGCCCCGGTGGTCTGGCTGCTGCTGGCGGCCTTCGTCGGCAGCTGAGCCGCAGGCCGGAGGGACGGTGCCCGCAGGCCGGCCCCGGAGGCCGGACCAGGGCCGCGATCAGGGCCGCGATCAGGGCTTCGACCAGAGGTGTGAGCAGGGCCCCGGACGCCAGGCGTCCGGGGCCCGCGCCGTCTGCGACACTGGATGAACCATGCCTAAGCCCGGAGAACTCACCTTTGCCGCGCCGCGCGGCGCGAAGCCCCCGCGACACCTCGCCGACCTGAGCCCCACCGAGCGCAAGGAGGCCGTCGCCGAGCTGGGCGAGCAGCCGTTCCGCTCGAAGCAGCTCTCCAACCACTACTTCGGCCGGATGTCGAACGACCCGGCGAGCTGGACGGACATCCCCGCCGCCAGCCGGGAGAAGCTCACCGAGGCCCTGCTGCCCGAGCTCATGTCGGTGGTCCGCCACGTGTCCTGCGACGACGACACCACCCGCAAGACGCTCTGGAAGCTGTTCGACGGCACCCTCGTCGAGTCGGTGCTGATGCGCTACCCGGACCGGGTCACCATGTGCATCAGCTCGCAGGCCGGATGCGGCATGAACTGCCCGTTCTGCGCGACCGGACAGGCCGGGCTGACCCGGAACCTCTCCACCGCCGAGATCGTCGAGCAGATCGCCGCCGGGATGCGCGCGCTCAAGGACGGCGAGATCCCGGGCGGTGAGGCGCGGCTCTCCAACGTGGTCTTCATGGGCATGGGCGAGCCGCTCGCGAACTACAACCGCGTGCTGGCCTCGATCCGCCGTCTGACCGACCCGGCGCCGGACGGCTTCGGTCTCTCCCAGCGGGGCATCACGGTCTCCACCGTCGGGCTGGTCCCGGCGATGAACCGGCTGGCGGACGAAGGACTCAGCTGCCGCCTGGCGCTCTCGCTGCACGCCCCGGACGACGAGCTGCGCGACGAGCTGGTGCCGGTCAACACCCGGTGGAAGGTCGCCGAGGTGCTGGACGCGGCGTGGAACTACGCGGAGAAGTCCGGCCGCCGGATCTCCATCGAGTACGCGCTGATCAAGGACATCAACGACCAGGCGTGGCGGGCGGACCTGCTCGGCCGGCTGATCAAGAACCACCGGGTGCACGTCAACCTGATCCCGCTGAACCCGACCCCGGGCTCCAAGTGGACGGCCTCCCGGCCCGAGGACGAGCGCGAGTTCGTCCGGAGGCTGCAGTCCCACGGAGTGCCGACCACCGTCCGGGACACCCGCGGTCAGGAGATCGACGGCGCCTGCGGCCAGCTCGCCGCAGCAGGCTGAGCCGGAGCGATCCGAGCGGCGGGGTCAGCGCAGGCCGGCCGCGGCCAGCGCCGCGGTGGCCCCGCCGGTGACCAGCAGGACCGTGCCGACCATCAGTGTCCGCAGCGCGACCGCGCCGAACAGTATCCGGGGTGCGACGCCGAGCCGCAGCAGGGTCTCGGCGACCCCCCGGCGGGCGGTGCGCAGTTCGGCCAGCCGGGCCGCCACCGCGGCGACTGCGCAGCCCAGGACGAGAGCCGCCTCGATCGCGGGCAGGACGTCCGCGCTGCCCGGCTCGCCGATCCAGTAGCGGACGGTGGTGAGCACCACCGCGAGCACCAGGGTGAGTACCGCGAGCGGCGGACCGAGCCGGCGGGCCTGCGCGGTCAGGCCGCGCCCGGCGAGCAGGCGCAGCGGGGTGGGCCGGCCGAGTGCGAGCAGCCGGCCGGCCCATCCGAGCAGCGGCCCCGTGAGGAGGGCGAGGCCCAGGGCACCGGCGATCCAGCCGCCGAGGGCCGCGGTGCTGGTGGTGCCGAGCCCGGCCCGCAGGTGGATCGGGCGGCCGTCGGCGGCGGCGCCGGGCCGGAGGGCGATCAGTTCCAGGGCGAGGCCGATCACGGCGAGGCCGACCGGCAGGGCGAGCCGCCAGGGGCCGAACCCGGTCGGCTCGGGCCCGGGGCGGCCGGGCAGGGTCTCGGCGTGCGAGACCGCGCCGGCCGCCGCGATCCCGGCGGTGAGCGGGACGAGGGCGAGCAGGGTCACCGGCGCGGCGGCCGGGAGCGGTACGCCCATGCCGAGTTCGTCGGCGAGTGCCGGACCGGCGATGTCGTTGCGCAGGACCAGGAAGACCAGCAGGGTCAGGACGGAGCCGGCGCCGCAGGCGAGCGCGACCTCGCCGGCGATCAGGGCCCGGATCCGGGCGGACCCGGCGCCGGCGGCGGTGAGGCCGGTGATCCGTTCGGGCCACCGGGCCGGGACGGCGCGGGCGGCGACGGCGGCGAACCAGCCGACGGCGGCCAGTGGCGGCAGGCACCAGAGCAGCCGGGGGAGGGCGCCGGTGCCGCCGAGCGGCTCGCTCATCGCGCGGCCGAGGGCGCGCAGGAGGAAGGCGGCGACGACCGCGCCGGCCAGGGCGGTCAGCAGCCAGCGGCCGAGGTCGAGGGCCCGGTAGCCCCGGGCCAGACGGAGATAGAACACGTCGACTCTTTCAGCGGCAGGCGGCAGGCGGCAGGCGGCGGGCGATAGGCGTCGTCAGCGGCCGGTGGCGGGGACGGCGGAGGGCCCGGCGGCTCCGGTGCCTCCGGCGGCGACGGGGCCGCCGCGGGTGACGGGCGCGGCAGGGGCGGACGGCCGGCCGTCGACGAGCGCGACGGAACGGTCCGCGTACCGGACGAGCTCGGGGTCGTGGGTGGCCAGCACGAGGGTGAGCTGGTGCGAGCGGGCCGCGCTGGTCAGTATCCGCATGACCTGTTCGGCGGTCTCGCGGTGCAGCGGGGCGGTCGGGTCGTCGGCGAAGACGACCGGCGGCAGCGGGGCGAGCGCGCGGGCGACGGCGACCCGCTGCCGCTGGCCCTGCACCAGTCGATCCGGCCGGACCTTGGCGAGCTCGCCGATGTCGAGGCGCTCCAGCCACTCGTCGGCGGCGGTGTAGGCGGCCTTGCCGCCGGCCCCGGCGAGCAGCAGCGGCAGGGCGACGTTCTCACGGGCGGTCAGT
Organism: Kitasatospora sp. NPDC127035; assembly: GCF_042726075.1. NCBI lineage: Bacteria > Bacillati > Actinomycetota > Actinomycetes > Kitasatosporales > Streptomycetaceae > Kitasatospora > Kitasatospora sp. NPDC127035. Next base: position 81,757 of record NZ_JBHXDN010000034.1, read on the forward strand.
TCGGGCACCAGGTGCGGTTCGGAGCCGACGAAGCCGAAGCGGTCGCGGCGGAGCCGTTCCCGGCCGGCCCGGCTCAGGGTGTGCACGGGGGAGCTGTTGAACCAGACCTCGCCCTCGTCGACCGGGAGGAGCGCGGAGAGACAGCCGAGCAGAGTGCTCTTGCCGGAGCCGCGCGGACCGGTGACGGCGAGCACCTCGCCCTCCCGCACACCGATCGAGACGCCGCGCAGCGCGGGGGTGCCGTGATGGGACTTGACGATCCCCCGGGCCCACAGCACGTCGTTGTCAGGAGGGGACGCTGACATGAGGTTCCATCCTGGGTGGCCGCAGGGATATGACAGTCGTCAGATTAGAACGATCGGGCCTGGGCGCGGGTGCGGCACACTGGCCCATCAGGGGCAAATCACCCGGAATCAGGCGTGTTTGATCGAAGAACCGGTCGTGAAAACCGTCGGGGACGGTCCGGAGGAACGGCGGGCGGGGGAGCAGGCGGGCGGTGGCCCGCGACCGGGTGCCGGGGGAAACGCCGCAGGGCGGCCCCGCGGGAAGCGGGACCGCCCTGCGGCGGAGGGTGGGGAAGGAGGCTCGGACCGTCAGATCTTCGCCCACGCGTCGGTGAGGCTGGTCCGCAGGATCTGCTCGATCTCGTCGAAGGTCGACTGGTCGGAGATCAGCGGCGGGGCCAGCTGGACGACCGGGTCGCCACGGTCGTCGGCGCGGCAGTACAGGCCGTTGTCGAAGAGCGCCTTCGACAGGAAGCCGTAGAGGACGCGCTCGACCTCGTCGTCGTTGAACGACTCCTTGGTGGCCTTGTCCTTCACGAGCTCGATGCCGTAGAAGTACCCGTTGCCGCGGACGTCGCCGACGATCGGCAGGTCGCGCAGCTTGTTCAGGGTGCCGAGGAAGTTCGCCTCGTTGTCGAGGACGTGCTGGTTCAGGCCCTCGCGCTCGAAGATGTCGAGGTTGGCCAGCGCCACCGCGGAGGAGACCGGGTGGCCACCGAAGGTGTAGCCGTGCAGGAAGGTGTTGTCACCCTTGTAGAACGGCTCGGCGAGGCGGTCCGAGATGATCGTGGCGCCGATCGGGGAGTACCCCGAGGTCATGCCCTTGGCGCAGGTGATCATGTCGGGCTGGTAGCCGAACTTGTCGGCGCCGAACATGGTGCCGAGGCGGCCGAAGGCGCAGATGACCTCGTCCGAGACCAGCAGCACGTCGTGGCGGTCGCAGATCTCGCGCAGGCGCTGGAAGTACCCGGGCGGCGGCGGGAAGCAGCCGCCGGCGTTCTGCACCGGCTCGACGAAGACGGCGGCGACGGTGTCGGCGCCCTCGTTGAGGATCGCGACCTCGATCTCGTCGGCGCACCAGCGGCCGTACGCCTCGGGGTCGACCGTGCCGTCGGGGCCGGCCAGGAAGGCCGGGGCGCGGTAGATGTTGGTGTTCGGGGCCTTGTGGGTGCCCGGCACCAGCGGCTCGAACGGGGCCTTCAGGCCCGGCAGGCCGGTGATGGAGAGGGCGCCCTGCGGGGTGCCGTGGTAGGCGACGGCGCGCGAGATGACCTTGTACTTGGTCGGCTTGCCGGTCAGCTTGAAGTACTGCTTGGCAAGCTTCCAGGCGGTCTCGACGGCCTCGCCGCCACCGGTGGAGAAGAAGACCTTGTTGAGGTCGCCCGGGGCGTAGTTGGCCAGGCGCTCGGCCAGCTCGACGGCCTTCGGGTGGGCGTAGCTCCACACCGGGAAGAAGGCGAGCTCCTTGGCCTGCTTGGCGGCGGCCTCGGCGAGCTCCTCACGGCCGTGGCCGGCCTGGACGACGAACAGGCCGGCGAGGCCGTCGAGGTACTTGCGGCCCTTGTCGTCCCAGACGTAGGTGCCCTCGCCCTTGACGATCGTCGGCACGGGAGAGTTCTCGTACGACGACATGCGGGTGAAGTGCATCCACAGGTGGTCGTAGGCGGTCTTGGAAAGGTCCTTCTGCGCCGGGTCGGCTGTCATCGGGTGCCCCAGGTGTAGGTCTGTTTCCGGAGCTTCAGGTAAACGAAGCTCTCGGTGCTCCGCACGCCGGGAAGCGCGCGGATGCGCTTGTTGATCAGTTCGAGCAGGTGCTCGTCGTCCTCGCAGACCAGTTCGGCCAGGAGATCGAACGAGCCTGCGGTGCAGACGACGTAGTCGACCTCGTCGAGGGCGGCCAACGCGTCGGCGACGGGTTCGATGTCGCCTTCGACCCGGATCCCGACCATCGCCTGGCGGGTGAAGCCGACGGTGAGCGGGTCCGTGACGGCGACGATCTGCATCACGCCCTGGTCGAGCAGCTTCTGGACGCGCTGTCGTACGGCCGCCTCGGACAGGCCGACGGCCTTGCCGATGGCGGCGTACGGGCGGCGCCCGTCCTCCTGGAGCTGCTCGATGATCGCCTTGGAGGCGGCGTCGAGGGGAACGCTGGCGTTCCGGTCGCGGTTGGCCACGCCGCAACTGTGCCTGATCAGGATCGTGTTCGCAAGCTCGAGATCTGCTGATTTCGTCGTGATCTTGGAAATTGGATGCGGATTTCATCGCACCCACGTGACCGATCTGTCGATACCGGCAGTCGAACGGTTAACCTGGCCCGGTACCCGCGTGGCTCCGCAGGGCCGCGCGAACTACCCCACCAGTGGACCGTGCCGCCGCCGGCCCGGCCACTCGGCGCCCTTCGTCGGCCGGACCGGTCGACGTACCATGGCGCCGGATTCTGCAACGCCGCAGGCCGAGACCGAGGAGAGACCGTGAGCGACCTTCGCACGCTGCGCAACTACATCAACGGTGAGTTCGTCGAGGCGGCGGACGGCCGCACGCTCGACATCGTCGACCCCACCACCGGCGAGGTCTACGCGACGTCCCCGCTGTCCGGTGCCTCCGACGTGGACTCCGCCATGGCCAGTGCCGCAGCCGCGTTCCCGCTCTGGCGCGACGCCACTCCGAGCACCCGGCAGAAGCTGCTGCTGAAGATCGCCGACGCGGTCGAGGCGCGTGCCGACGAGATCGTCGACGTCGAGTGTCGCAACACGGGCAAGCCGCGGTCGCTGACGCTCTCCGAGGAGATCGGCCCGATGGTCGACCAGATCCGGTTCTTCGCCGGTGCCGCCCGCCTGCTGGAGGGCAAGGCCGCCGGTGAGTACATGGACGGCATGACCTCGATCGTCCGCCGCGAGCCGGTCGGCGTCTGCGCCCAGGTGGCGCCGTGGAACTACCCGATGATGATGGCCGTCTGGAAGTTCGCCCCGGCCATCGCCGCCGGCAACACCGTGGTGCTGAAGCCCTCCGACACCACCCCCGCCTCCACGGTGCTGCTGGCCGAGATCATCGGCGGCGTCCTGAGGGACCTGGAGCTGCCGGCCGGCGTCTTCAACGTGATCTGCGGCGACCGGGAGACCGGCAAGGCCATGGTCGAGCACCCCACCCCGGCGATGGCCTCGATCACCGGCTCGGTGCGGGCCGGCATCTCGGTCGCCGAGTCCGCCTCCAAGGACGTCAAGCGCGTCCACCTGGAGCTGGGCGGCAAGGCCCCGGTCGTGGTCTTCGAGGACGCCGACATCGCCGAGGCGGTCGAGGGCATCTCCGTGGCGGGCTTCTTCAACGCCGGCCAGGACTGCACCGCCGCCACCCGCGTGCTGGTGCACGAGTCGATCCACGACGCGTTCGTCGAGGCGCTGGCCAAGGCCGCGGCCGAGACCAAGACCGGCGGCGTGGACGACGAGGACGTGCTCTACGGCCCGCTGAACAACGCCAACCAGCTGACGCAGGTCACCGGCTTCATCGAGCGCCTGCCGGAGCACGCCAAGGTCGAGGCCGGTGGCCACCGGGTCGGCGACAAGGGCTACTTCTACGCCCCGACCGTCGTCTCCGGGCTGAACCAGGACGACGAGATCATCCAGAACGAGGTCTTCGGCCCGGTCATCACCGTGCAGCGGTTCTCCGACGAGGACCAGGCCGTCGACTACGCCAACGGCGTCGAGTACGCGCTGGCCTCCTCGGTCTGGACCAAGGACCACGCCCGCGCGATGCGGATGTCCCGCCGGCTGGACTTCGGCTGCGTCTGGATCAACACCCACATCCCGCTGGTCGCCGAGATGCCGCACGGTGGTTTCAAGAAGTCCGGCTACGGCAAGGACCTCTCCTCCTACGGCTTCGAGGACTACACCCGCGTGAAGCACGTCATGACCGCGATCTAGCGGGTCGTGACGGTCGGGCACAGGATGCCTGCGATCTGATGTTCGGGTGATCCGACGATGGGCCCGGGTCCTTGAGACCCGGGCCCTGTGTCTTTGCACCCTGTCGGCCGTTCGGGTGACCGCCTGACAGGATGCGCCTGCACTTCGGCGGCCGGACTCCCTAGCCTTGCCGCATGAGCATCCCCACCGCCGACCCAGCCGCCGGCCAGGCCGTCAAGGCCGCCGACCGCGCGCACGTCTTCCACTCGTGGTCCGCCCAGGCCCTGATCGACCCCCTCGCGGTGGCCGGCGCCGAGGGCTCGTACTTCTGGGACTACGACGGAAACCGTTACCTCGACTTCTCCTCGCAGCTGGTGAACACCAACATCGGTCACCAGCACCCGAAGGTGGTCGCGGCGATCCAGGAGCAGGCGGCGAAGCTCTGCACCATCGCTCCCGGCTTCGCGGTGGAGTCCCGCAGCGAGGCCGCCCGGCTGATCGCCGAGCGGACCCCGGGCGACCTCGACCGGATCTTCTTCACCAACGGCGGCGCCGAGGCCAACGAGAACGCCATCCGGCTGGCCCGGCTGCACACCGGCCGTCAGAAGGTGCTCGCCACCTACCGCTCGTACCACGGCGCCACCGCCAACGCGATCGCCCTCACCGGCGACCCGCGCCGCTGGGCCAACGAGACCGGTGTCTCCGGCATCGTGCACTTCTGGGGGCCGTACGCCTACCGCTCCAACTTCCACGCCGAGAACGAGGCGCAGGAGTCCGAGCGCGCGCTGGCACACCTGGAGCAGGTGATCGCGTTCGAGGGCCCGGGCACCGTCGCGGCGATCATCCTGGAGACGGTGGTCGGCACCGCCGGCATCCTCGTCCCGCCGCCCGGCTACCTGGCCGGCGTCCGGGAGATCTGCGACCGCTACGGCATCGTCTTCATCCTGGACGAGGTGATGGCCGGCTTCGGCCGTACCGGTGCCTGGTTCGCCGCCGACCACTGGGACGTCACCCCGGACCTGCTCACCTTCGCCAAGGGCGTCAACTCGGGCTACGTCCCGCTCGGCGGCGTGGCGATCAGCGCGGAGATCGCCGCGACCTTCGCCGAGCGGCCGTTCCCCGGCGGGCTCACCTACTCCGGTCACCCGCTGGCCTGCGCCTCGGCGATCGCCACGATCAACGCGATGGCCGAGGAGGGCATCGTCGAGAACGCCCGGCACATCGGCGAGACCGTGATCGGCCCCGGCCTGCGCGAGCTGGCCGAGCGCCACCCCTCGATCGGCGAGGTGCGCGGGCTCGGCGTGTTCTGGGCGCTCGACCTGGTGAAGGACCGCGCCACCCGCGAGCCGCTGGTGCCGTACAACGCGGCCGGTGCGGCCAACGCGCCGATGGCCGAGCTGGCCGCCGCCTGCAAGCGGCGCGGGCTCTGGCCGTTCGTCAACATGAACCGCTTCCACGTCGTCCCCCCGTGCACGGTGACCGAGGAGGAGGCCAAGGCGGGTCTCGCGGTGCTCGACGAGGTGCTCTCGCTGACCGACGCGCACACCGTCTGACCCGTAGGGCGGCCGGCCGAGCCGCAGCCCGTTCGGCGGGGCGGCACCACGGCACACGGCAGCACCAGAACCGACCGGGCGGCCCCGGGTGCCCCCGCGCCCCGGGCCCCCCCCCCCCCCCGCGGCGCGCAGAAAAAAAAAAAAACGAGCCCACCAGACAAAAAAAAAAATCGTAAACCATCAAGAACATAAAAAAAAGTG
>NZ_JBHXDN010000034.1:87700-102190 GCF_042726075.1 Kitasatospora sp. NPDC127035
GCGGGCGGCCCCCCTGCCGGTGGGGGGGGGCGCCCCCCGGCCCCTCGCCCCCACCACACCCGCGGGGGCGCCCGGGGGGCCCGGGGCGCCGGGGCCCGCCCCACGCCCCGGAGGCCCCCATGTCCCCCACCACCCCGACCCGCCGTGCCCTGACCCGCCGCAGCGTGCTCGGCACCGCCGGGCTGCTCGGCGCCGGCACCCTCACGGGCTGCGGAATCCCGTCCGCGTACGTCGCCGAGGAACGCCGGTCCGCCCCCGACCGCTCCGGGGACGAGCCGCGGCTGGTCTTCTCCAACTGGACCCAGTACATCGACGCCGACGACGACGGACGGCGCCCGACCCTGGACGCCTTCACCGAGCGGACCGGGATCGCCGTCACCTACACCGAGGACATCAACGACAACGACGAGTTCTTCGGCAAGATGGGCCCGGTGCTCACCCAGGGCACCGACCCCGGCCGGGACCTCATGGTGGTCAGCGACTGGATGGCCGGACGGTACGTCTCGCTCGGCTGGGTGCAGACCCTGGACCGGGCCAACCTGCCCCACGTCACCGCCCACCTGGATCCGCAGCTGGCGGCGCCGGCCTTCGACCCCGGACGGCGGCGGAGCGTGCCGTGGCAGTCCGGGATCACCGGCATCGCCTACAACCGCAAGGAACTCGGCCGCGAGTTGCGCTCCACCGCCGACCTCTGGGCGCCCGACCTCAAGGGCCGGGTCACCCTGTTCGCCGGACTGGACGAGGCGCTCGGCCTGCTGATGCTCGCCCACGGCGCCGACATCGCCGCGTTCACCGCGGACGACGCGCACCGGGCCATGGACCAGGTGCAGAAGATGGTCGACACCCGGCACGTCCGGCGTTTCACCGGCAACGACTACACCAGCGACCTGGCCTCCGGCGCCGCGCTGGCCTGCCAGGCGTACTCGGGGGACGCCGTCCAGCTCATGGCGGAGAACCCGGACCTCGACTTCGTGGTGCCGGAGGAGGGCGGCGAGCTCTGGGCGGAGAGCCTGCTGGTCCCCAACCGGGCCGGGCACAAGCGCAACGCGGAGCAGCTGATCGACCACTACTACCAGCCGGAGGTGGCCGCCGAGCTGGCCGCCGCCGTGCAGTACATCTGCCCGGTGCCCGCCGCCCGCGAGGTGCTCGCCGCCAGCGGGGAGAAGGAGAAGGCGGAGCTGGCCGAGCACCCGCTGGTCTTCCCGACCGAGGAGATGCGCGCGCGGCTGCACACCATGCGCGACGTCACCTCGGCGGAGCGGCCGGTCCTCCACAAGGTCTGGGGCCGGATCACCGGCGTCTGACACTGTGACACCCGGCGCCCTGACACCCTGACACCCAGCGCCCCGGCGACCCACCGCACCGGCGACCCCCACCGACCCGGCGCCGAGGCGGGCCGTACGGGGCGGCCCGCCTCGCGGCGGGTCACGCTCAGCGCCGGACGGCGTCCAGCGCGAGCAGGGCGACGTGCAGCGACAGGCAGGACTCCACCTGGTCGAGGTCGACCCCCAGGATCCGTTCGACCTTGTGCAGCCGGTCGTAGAAGGACGGCCGGGACAGGTGCGCGGCGTCGGCCGCCGCCGACTTGTTCCGGCCCTGCTCCAGATAGATCCGCAGCATCCGGACCAGCTGGCCGTTGTGCTCCGCGTCGTAGGCGAGCAGCGGGCCCAGCTCGCGTTCCACGTAGGTCTGCAGCCGGGCGTCGTCGCGCAGCAGGTGCAGCAGGCCGCGCAGCCGGACGTCGGGCAGCCGGTAGTACGCCGCCGCCCGGCCGCCGGGCGCGTCGTGCAGGGCGGCGTCGGCGACCTGGGTGGCTTCCAGCAGGGTTCGCCGGGCGTCGCGGACCGAGCCGACCGAGGAGCCGACCGCGACGACGGGGGACGGCGCGGCCGCGTCGCGTGCGGCCTCGGCGGCCAGCCTTCGCAGCGCCGCCGCGAAGGCGTCCAGCGAGGCGTGTTCCTCCTGCTGGGGGCCGAGGGCGATCAGGACGCCGACGCCCTCGTCGTCCAGCGCGCCGACCAGGGCGGAGAGCCGGCAGGCGCGGACCGCGCTCGCCGCCAGCTCGGTGAAGTCGCGCAGCCGGGCCTGTGCCTCCAGCGCGGCGGGGATCGGGCCGCGGCGCTGCCGCAGCACCACGCCGACCAGTCGGCGGCTCTCCAGCGGGACGCCGAGCGCCTGGGCGCGCAGTGCCACCTCGGAGACGGTGAGGGCATGGGTGAGGATGCCGGAGAGCAGGGTGCGGTGGGTCTGCCGCTCCAGGCTCTCCCGGTCGCGGACCACCAGCCGGTTGAGGGCCAGGGCCGAGGCGCCGCGCTCCAGCAGCATGGTGTTCGGGTGCGGGCCGTCGTCGGACAGCGGGCCGGGGTCCTGGACCAGGACCAGCCGCCCCCAGTCCTGGCCGCGGGCGCCGACCGTGGTGACCAGCCAGCCGCTGCGCGGGTCGTGGCCGGTGCGGCCGGGCGGGCGGACCCCGCGCGAGCGGCGTTCCCAGTCCTCCAGCAGGTCGGCCTCGGGCCGGCCGGCGGGGTCGTGGGTCAGCACCTGGTGGGCGAGGTTCTCCAGGACGACCGGGGCACCCGCTATCCGGGCGACCTGGCGGACCACCTCGACCGGTTCGGCGCCCTCCACGACGAGCTCGTTGAAGACCTGGTGGATCGCCTCCGAGGTGCGCAGCTGCTCCAGCTGGGCGTTGACCACCAGGGCGTGCACCGCTTCGGTGACGGCGACGAAGCGCAGCTCGCGGCGGAGCGCGATCAGGGGCAGGCCCCGCTGTTCGGCGGCGTGCACCAGGGCCCGCGGCAGGGTGTCGAAGTAGCGCCGGCCGAACTCGATGACCAGCCCGGCGACGCCGACGTCGGCGAGGTCGCGGACGTAGCGGGCCAGTCCCTCGCGGTCCTCGGGGAGGGCGATGCCGGTGCTGAGGACCAGCTCGCCGCCCTGGAGCACGCCGGCGACGTCGGGCAGCTCGCTGACGTGCACCCAGCGGACCGGGCGTTCCAGATGGGCGGCGCCGGCGACCACCTGGGGCAGGCCGCGCCGCATCACCTCCAGGTCCAGGACATGGGCGACGGTGGGGAGCATCGCTGCCTCCAGGGTTCAGAGTGTCAGGTAAATCATCCATCCCGGCGACGACCTGTCACCCCGACCGAACCTTTGCACCCTGTAAGGCCCTGAGCTTCGAGGTTGGCGGAGTGACCCTTGTCACGCCCCTGCGGCATTGGGCATGGTCAGCGGGTCGGCTGTGGCGAAACACGGGCATCACCCCCGGAATCCGTGGCGTAACCAGAAAGCAACAGCGGAATCCCTTGCCGGACCCCCATCGGTCTTGCCAGGATCGCGGATCCCGGCGACCTGTCGGAACGGATTCCCCTGGACCGCGGGCGCGGCGACTCGACCAGTCCGACCACGCCGAACGGGCCCCTCGTCCACCGGCGCGTGCGGCCCCGCAGGGATGATCAAGGACGCCGTACGGGCGGTCGAACCACCGGGAACTTGGAGGAACCAGATGGACCTGACCGATTTCGGCGCGGGCGCGCAGTACATCGCGGGCCGGTCGGACCGGGGGAGGGGCGAGCCCTTCCAGGTCGTCAACCCCGCCGACGGCAGCGTGGTCGAGCAGGTCACCCTCGCCTCCACCGGGCAGGTCGACGAGGCCGTCGCCGCCGCCCGGGCCGCGCTGCCGGAGTGGGCGGGTGCCACCCCCGGCGCACGCTCCGAGGCACTCACCCGGCTGGCCGCCGTCCTCACCGGCGCCGCCGACGACCTGGCCCGGGTGGAGACCGCGCAGACCGGCAAGCCGATCAAGCTCTCCACCGAGTTCGACGTCCCCGGGACGATCGACAACACCGCCTTCTTCGCCGGCGCCGCCCGCAACCTGGAGGGCCGGGCGGCCGGCGAGTACTCCGGTGACCACACCTCGTACGTGCGGCGCGAGCCGATCGGCGTGATCGGCTCGATCTCGCCGTGGAACTACCCGCTGCAGATGGCCGCCTGGAAGGTCCTCCCGGCGATCGCGGCGGGCAACACCGTCGTCCTGAAGCCGGCCGAGCTGACCCCGCTGACCTCGCTGATGTTCGCCCGGGCCTGCACCCTGGCCGGCATCCCGGACGGCGTGGTCAACGTGGTCACCGGCGCCGGGCGGACCGCCGGGGAGCACCTGGTCGCCCACCCGGACGTCGCGATGGTCTCCTTCACGGGCTCCACCCCGGTGGGCCGCCGGGTCGCCGAGCTGGCCGCCGCGACCGTCAAGCGGACCCACCTGGAGCTCGGCGGCAAGGCCCCCTTCGTGGTCTTCGACGACGCCGACCTGGACGCCGCCGTGCACGGCGCGGTCGCCGCCTCGCTGATCAACAGCGGCCAGGACTGCACCGCCGCCACCCGCGCCTACGTCCAGCGGCCGCTCTACGACGCCTTCGTGACCGGCGTCGCGGAGCTGTACCGGGCCGTCCGGGTGGGCGACCCGCTGAACCCGCGGACCGACCTCGGCCCGCTGGTCTCCCACACCCACCGGGACCGGGTGGCCGGCTTCGTCGAGCGCGCCCGTGCGGCCGGCGCCACCGTGGTCGCCGGCGGCGCGACCGGCACCGAGGGCCACGACGGCACCGACCTCACCCCCGGCGCCTACTACCTGCCGACCCTGATCACCGGTGCCGCGCAGGACAGCGAGGTCGTCCAGGGCGAGATCTTCGGCCCGGTGCTGGTGGTGCTGCCCTTCGACACCGACGACGAGGGCCTGCGGCTGGCCAACGACACCCCCTTCGGCCTGGCCGCCTCCGCCTGGACCGGCAACGTCCACCGCTCGCTGCGCGCCACCCGCGAGCTCGCGGCCGGCTGCGTCTGGGTGAACGACCACATCCCGATCATCAGCGAGATGCCGCACGGGGGCTACAAGTCCTCGGGCTACGGCAAGGACATGTCCCAGTACTCGATGGACGAGTACACCCAGGTCAAGCACGTCATGTTCGACACCACCGCTGTGGCGCGCAAGGACTGGCACCGCACCGTCTTCGGAGACAGATAACCCCCGGGGACCCCCACCCCCCTGCCCCAGGAGGCCCGTTCCATGGCGTTCAACGAGCTCACCGACGGTCTGCCCGATCCGGTCCGCAAGGCCTGGGAACGCAGCCTCACCAGCGGCCGGGCCGCGGTCGGCCGCCGCACCGTACTGCGCGCCGCCGCCCTGGCCGCCGGCGCCGGGACCCTGGCCGCCTGCGGTATCCCGCCGGCCAGGACCGCCGGCACCGGTGACTCCACCGCCAACGCCGCCGAGGACCTCTCGGAAGGCGAGAAGGAGGTCAACTTCTCCAACTGGCCGCTCTACGTCGACGCCGACGAGAACGACAAGGAGAAGCACGGCACCCTGGAGGCCTTCACCGCCGCCACCGGCATCAAGGTCAGGTACACCGAGGACGTCAACGACAACGTCGAGTTCTTCGGCAAGGTCAAACCGCAGCTCGCGGCCGGCCAGGACACCGGCCGCGACCTGGTGGTGCTCACCGACTGGATGGCCGCCCGGCTGATCCGCCTCGGCTGGGCGCAGAAGCTCAACCCGGCCAACGTCACCACCGCCATCACCACCGTCGAGTCCCGCTTCCGCGCCCCCGACTGGGACCCGGGCCGGCTCTACTCGTACCCCTGGGCCGGCATCCAGACGGTCATCGCCTACAACCGGAAGGCCACCAGGGGCAAGGAGGTCGGCAGCATCTCCCAACTGCTCGACGACCCCGACCTCAAGGGCCGGGTCACCTTCCTCTCCGAGATGCGCGACAGCGTGGGCATGACCCTGCTCGACCTGGGCAAGGACCCGGCGAAATTCACCGCCGACGACTACGACGCCGCGATCGCCCGGCTGCAGAAGGCCGTCGACAGCAAGCAGGTCCGCCGCTTCACCGGCAACGACTACGGCCAGGAGCTGTCCTCCGGCGACATCGCCGCCTGCGTCGCCTGGGGCGGCGACCTGATCCAGCTGCGCGCCGACAACCCGGACATCGAGTTCGTCATACCGGAGAAGGGCTTCGTCTCCTCGACCGACAACCTGCTGGTCCCGGCCAAGGCCCAGCACAAGACCAACGCCGAGAAGCTGATCGACTTCTACTACCAGCCGAAGATCGCGGCGCAGCTGGTCGCCGGCATCGGCTTCGTCTCCGCCGTCACCGGCATGAAGGACGAGCTCGCCGCACTCTCCCCCGACACCGCGGCCAACCCCCTGGTCGTCCCCACCCCCGAGATGGCGGCCAGGGCGCACGTCTTCCGCACCCTCACCGAGGCCGAGGAGAGCTCCTTCGAGGAGAAGTTCTCCAAGCTCATCGGCGCCTGACCCCCGACGGCCGCGACCAGAGAGACCCCCATGACAGACCAGCTGCGCACCCCGGCCGGCGGCGACGTCCGCCTCACCGGCATCGGCAAGACCTACGGCGCCTTCACCGCCGTCCAGCCGCTCGACCTGACCGTCCCGCAGGGCTCCTTCTTCGCCCTGCTCGGCGCCTCCGGCTGCGGCAAGACCACCACCCTGCGCATGATCGCCGGTCTGGAGGAGCCCACCTCCGGCACCGTCCTGATCGGCGGCCAGGACGTCACCGCGCTGCCCCCGTACAAGCGCCCGGTCAACACGGTCTTCCAGAGCTACGCGCTCTTCCCGCACCTCGACATCTTCGAGAACGTCGCCTTCGGCCTGCGCCGGCGCGGCAAGAAGGACGTCAGGAAGCAGGTCGAGGACATGCTCGAACTGGTCGAGCTCGGCGCGTACGCCCGGCGCAAGCCGCACCAGCTCTCCGGCGGCCAGCAGCAGCGCGTCGCCGTGGCCCGCGCCCTGATCAACCACCCGCAGGTGCTGCTCCTCGACGAGCCGCTCGGCGCCCTCGACCTCAAGCTCCGCCGCCAGATGCAGCTGGAGCTCAAGCGGATCCAGACCGAGGTCGGCATCACCTTCGTCCACGTCACCCACGACCAGGAGGAGGCCATGACCATGGCCGACACCATCGCGGTGATGAACGGCGGCCGGGTCGAACAGCTCGGCGCACCCGCCGAGCTCTACGAGAACCCCGCCACCACCTTCGTGGCCAACTTCCTCGGCCAGTCCAACCTGCTGCCCGCCGACGTCACCGGCAGCGCCGGCGAGGACCTGCTGCTCACCGCCGCCGGTACCCGGCTCACCGTGCCCCGGGCCCGTTGTGCCTCCGAGGCCAAGCGGGTCCACCTCGGGGTACGGCCGGAGAAGATCACCATCGAGCACGGTTCCGCCGAGGTCGCCGACGGGCGCAACCGCCTGGTCGGCACCGTCGTCGACTCCAGCTTCATCGGCGTCTCCACCCAGTACCTGGTGCGCACGGACGGCGGCCAGGAGGTCACCGTCTTCGAGCAGAACATGGAGCGCGACGCCCGGATCGTCCCCGGGGCCCCGGTCGTCCTGCACTGGAACCCGGCGCACTCCTTCGCCCTGGACGCCGCCCAGGCGATCGACGCGGGCACCGGGGAGGCGGCGGCATGACCACCACCATCCCGGCGGCCCCCGCGGAGGCCATACCCCCCGACGGCGCCCGCCCCCCTGGTCCCGGACCGCGCCCCCGGCGACGGCTCACCCCGTACTGGCTGCTGCTGCCCGGCATCGCCTGGCTGGTCGTCTTCTTCGCGGTGCCGATGGTGTACCAGGCGTCCACCTCGCTCCAGACCGGCTCGCTGGAGGACGGCTTCCGGGTCACCTGGCACGTCGCGACGTACTGGGACGCCCTGGTCGAGTACCGGTGGCACTTCGTCCGGTCGTTCGGCTACGCCGCCACCGCGACCGTGCTCTGCCTGGCCATCGGCTACCCGCTCGCCTACACCATCGCGTTCAAGGCGGGCCGGCGCTGGCGCAACGTCATCCTGATCCTGGTGATCGCGCCGTTCTTCACCAGCTTCCTGATCCGCACGCTGGCCTGGAAGACCATCCTCTCGGACAGCGGCCCGGTGGTCGGCGCGCTCGACGCGCTGCACGTCCTCGACGTCACCGGCGCGCTCGGCCTCACCTCCGGCGACCGGGTGCTCGCCACCCCGCTCGCCGTGGTCTGCGGTCTCACCTACAACTTCCTGCCGTTCATGATCCTGCCGCTGTACACCTCGCTGGAGCGGATCGACCCGCGCCTGCACGAGGCCGCCGGCGACCTCTACGCCCGCCCGTTCACGACCTTCCGCAAGGTGACCTTCCCGATCTCGCTGCCCGGCGTCGTCGCGGGCACCCTGCTCACCTTCATCCCGGCGTCCGGCGACTACATCAACGCGCAGCTGCTGGGCTCGCCGAGCGAGCAGATGGTCGGCAACGGCATCCAGAAGCAGTTCCTGAACGTGCTCGACTACCCCACGGCAGCCGCGTTGAGCTTCATCCTGATGGCCCTGATCCTGGGCGTGGTGACGGTCTACATGCGCAAGGCCGGGACGGAGGAACTGGTCTGATGTCCAGAGTGATCACATGGATCCGCCGCAACCTGGTGGTGCTCGCCGGCCTGCTGGCCCTCGCCTACCTGGTGCTCCCCAACCTGGTCGTGCTCGCCTTCTCGTTCAACAAGCCGGTCGGCAAGTTCAACTACGAGTGGAACGAGTTCTCCACCGACGCCTGGACCGACCCCTGCGGCGTGGCCGAGATGTGCGGTTCGCTGTCGCTCAGCCTCCAGGTCGCGGTGGCCGCCACCGTCGGCGCCACCGTGCTCGGCACCATGGTCGCCTTCGCACTGGCCCGCTACCGGTTCCGCGGCAAGGGCGCCACCAGCGCCATGATCTTCCTGCCGATGGCCATGCCGGAGGTGGTGATGGCCGCCTCGCTCGGCACGCTCTTCCTCAACATGCGCATCCCGTTCGGCTTCACCACCATCCTCATCGCGCACATCATGTTCTGCCTCAGCTTCGTGGTGACGGCGGTCAAGGCCCGTGTGATGAGCATGGACCCGCGGCTCGAACAGGCCGCCCAGGACCTCTACGCGACCCCCGTCCAGACCTTCCTGAGGGTCACCCTGCCGCTCGCCGCCCCCGGCATCGCGGCGGGCGCGCTGCTCAGCTTCGCGCTCTCCTTCGACGACTTCGTCATCACCCAGTTCAACTCGGGACCGACCACGGTCACCTTCCCGATGTTCGTCTGGGGCGCCTCGCAGCGCGGCATCCCGGTCCAGGTGAACGTCATCGGCACCGCGATGTTCGCCGCCGCGGTCGTGCTCACGGTGGCCGGCCAGTGGCTCGGCAACCGTCGCAAGGCCGCCGCCTGACCAACCCTCCGTACCGTTCTACGTGCAGAAAGTGGCTGATAATGCATGGACTCCGCCCGCGCGCTCGCTGACGCCAGGCCCACCCCCTTCTGGCTGGAGGACCCCGGCCGCCCCCCGGCCCTGCCGGCCCTGGCCGGTCCCACCACCTGCGACCTCCTGGTCGTCGGCGGAGGCTACTCCGGCCTGTGGACGGCCCTGATCGCCAAGGAACGCGACCCCTCGCTGGACGTCGTCCTGGTCGAGGGGCAGGAGATCGGGTGGGCCGCGTCCGGGCGCAACGGCGGGTTCTGCGCCGCCAGCCTCACCCACGGCTTCGGCAACGGCCTGCAGCGCTGGCCCGCCGAACTCGGCCGGCTGGAACGCCT
Organism: Kitasatospora sp. NPDC127035; assembly: GCF_042726075.1. NCBI lineage: Bacteria > Bacillati > Actinomycetota > Actinomycetes > Kitasatosporales > Streptomycetaceae > Kitasatospora > Kitasatospora sp. NPDC127035. Next base: position 97,296 of record NZ_JBHXDN010000034.1, read on the forward strand.
CGGCGCCGCCAACCTGGACGGCATCGAGGCGACCCTGGAGCGGTACGGCATCGACGCCGAGTGGGAGCGGACCGGCGAGATCGACATCGCCACCCAGCCCCACCAGCTCGACGAACTCCACGAGCTCGCCGAGGCCGTCGCCGAGTACGGCCTCGACCTCACCGTGCTCGACGCCGACGCGCTGCGGGCCGAGGTCGACTCGCCGACCTTCCTCGGCGGCGTCTGGGACCGGGACGGCGTGGCCATGGTCCATCCCGCCAAGCTGGCCTGGGGCCTCCGGGCCGCGTGCCTCGCCCAGGGGGTGCGGATCTTCGAGCACACCCCCGCGCTCGACCTGAACGACGACGGCGCCGGTATGAGCGTCCGGACCCCGCACGGCCGGGTGTTCGCGGGCAAGGTCGCCCTCGGCACCAACGCCTTCCCGTCCCTGCTCCGGCGCGTCCGTCCGTACATCGTCCCCGTGTACGACTACGCCCTGATGACCGAGCCGCTCACCGACGAGCAGCTCGCCGCCATCGGCTGGCGCGGCCGGCAGGGCCTCAGCGACAGCGCGAACAAGTTCCACTACTTCCGGCTCAGCGCCGACAACCGGATCCTCTGGGGCGGCTACGACGCCGTCTACCACTTCGGCGGACACCTGCGCCGGGAGTACGACCAGCGGCCGCAGACCTTCGACACCCTGGCGCAGAACTTCGCCCGCTGCTTCCCCCAGCTGGACGGCGTCCGCTTCACCAACGCCTGGGGCGGTGCCATCGACACCTGCAGCCGGTTCTCGGCGTTCTACGACACCGCCCACCGCGGCCGGGTCGCGTACGCCGCCGGGTACACCGGCCTCGGCGTCGGCGCCACCCGCTTCGGCGCCGAGGTGATGCTCGACCTGCTGTCGGGGGAGCGCACCGAACGCACCGACCTGGAGATGGTCCGCCGCAAGCCGCTGCCCTTCCCGCCCGAGCCGGTCCGCTGGGCGGGCATCGAGATCACCACGCGGTCGCTGGAGCGCGCCGACCGCCTCGGCGGCCGGCGCAACCTCTGGCTGCGCGCCCTCGACCGGATGGGGCTCGGCTTCGACAGCTGACCGGTAGCCGGTAGCCGACGGCCGCGGCCGTCGGGTCGCCCAGGTGTGACCCGGGCGACCCTTGGACCTGTGTAAGAGAGACCCGCCGTCCGCCTCTCGTTGGTGACGGCGGGTCTCACTGTCCCCCGCCGTGTCTCGGACAGCACCGACGCGAAGAAGCGGGGACCACACATGGAACACACCGGACTGCACTGGCTGGCCCAGGCGGCACCGGACCCGGAGGCCTTCCGGGAACAGTGGGAACGCACCGGCTTCGGCCTGATGCTGCTCCCCGCCGGGCGTCGCTGGGACCTTCTCTCGGTGCCCGGCCGGCTCGGCCGGCCCGCCGTGGACCTGCTCGGCGCCCGGTCCTGCGGACCGGTCCTGGCCGACTTCGGGGACGAGCACATCGGGTTCCTGGTCCCCGTCGGCACAGCCGCCCGGTGGGTCGGCACCGGCGTGCGCTGCGCGGGCGAGGGGACCTGGATCGTCGTGCCGCACCCCGGCCGGCGCAGCCGGGGCGTCCGCTGGCTGGTCCCGCCCGACGGCACCGGACGGCTCAACGACCCGGTCGTCCTGGAGCTCGTCCTCCACGAGGCCGCCGCGGGGCTCAGCGACGGGTGAACCGCCGGGCCGTCCCCGGGCCGTCTCCGGGCCGTCCCCCTGCCGGTCGGGCTCGGCGGCCCGGCAGCCACCCGCCCGGAACGGTGCGGGGGAGCGGCGCACGGGATGGCGCGGCGCGCCAGACTGGAGGGGTGACCACTGCCCCGGACGCCGTCGACCCGTCCCTCCGCCCGGACCCGGCCCAGCTGCGTCTCGCCGAACTGGCCAGGCCCGTCTGCGACCGGACCGGACTCGCCCTCGCCGGTGGGCACGCCCTGCGCGCCCACGGCGTTCCGGCCTGCCCCCAGGACGGGCTCACCCTGGTGGCCGACGGCACCACCGACCTGCCGCAGGCCGCCGCCGAGCTGGCCGCCACCTACCGGGCGGCCGGCGGCGGGGTCGCCGAGCGGCCGGGCACGCCGCGCATGGAACAGCTCTCCGTCCGGCTCACCCTCGGTGGGAGGTCGCACGCCGTCGAACTGCGGAAGGAACCGCTCGGCCACCGGCCGGTCCGGGTCGGCCTGGGCGGGCCCGAGGCCCCGCTGGCGGTGACGGCCGTCGCGCTGGAGGACGCTGCGGCGCTCACCACGGCGCTGCTCGCCGACCGGGCCCTGCCCCGTGACCTCATCGACGTGCACGCGCTGACCGCCTGGTACCGGGAGGGCGAGCTCCTCGCGCTGGCCACCGCGCTCGATGCCGACTTCCAGCCCGCGGTGCTCGCCGACCGGCTGGAGACCCTGGCCGAGGCCGCCGACGGCCGGTTCCGGGCCCGGGGCTGTCCCGCGGAGGAGGTCGACGCGCTGAAGCGGTGGGCGCTCGCGTGGGCACAGGACCTGAGGCTCGACCTGCTGGAGACCCAGGAGGCGGCCGACGGCCTGCACGACCCGTACCTGGAGGACGAGGAGGAGGCGTGACCTCTCCCGCCCTGCGCCCTCCGTCGTCCGCCCCGCGCCCCCTCCTCCCGGCCCTCGGGAGCCACTCCGGCCTGCTCTCCGGGCGCCCGCCCGACGACCTGTAAGGCTGAACCGTCGATACCCGTCAGCCTGTTCGTTGAGCCCGTCGGCGAGGGCGACCAGACTGGGTGCCGAGCGCGGTAGCCCCGTGACCCCGTCGCCCGGCCACCGCGCGGGCGGCGTCACACAAGGGACCGGTGGCTTGATGCCGCCCGGGACTTCGGAGGCAGACGGACCTTGAGCAAGCACATCACCCACTGGATCGGCGGCCGGCCGGTCGCCACCGCCGGTGCCGCGCCCCGTCGCGGTGACATCTTCGACCCGGCCACCGGCCAGGTCACGGGCCACGTCGACTTCGCGGAGACCGCCGAGGTCGACCAGGCGGTGGCCGCCGCCGCCTCGGCGTTCACCGAGTGGCGCACCGCGTCGATCGCCAAGCGCACCTCCGTGCTCTTCGCCTTCCGCGAGCTGCTCAACGCCCGCCGGGACGAGCTGGCGTCGATCATCGTCGGCGAGCACGGCAAGGTGCACTCCGACGCGCTCGGCGAGATCGCCCGCGGTCTGGACGTCGTCGAGTACGCCTGCGGCATCCCGCAGCTGCTCAAGGGCGGCTTCACCGAGCAGGCCTCCACCGGTATCGACGTCTACTCGATCCGCCAGCCCCTCGGCCCCGTCGCGATCATCTCGCCGTTCAACTTCCCGGCCATGGTGCCGATGTGGTTCTTCCCGATCGCGGTGGCCGCGGGTAACACCGTCGTCCTCAAGCCCTCCGAGAAGGACCCGTCCGCCGCCAACTTCCTGGCCGGGCTGTGGAAGGAGGCCGGCCTGCCGGACGGCGTCTTCAACGTCGTGCACGGTGACAAGGTGGCCGTCGACCGCCTGCTGGAGCACCCGGACATCAAGTCGGTCAGCTTCGTGGGCTCCACCCCCATCGCCCGGTACGTGTACGAGACCGGCACCCGCTACGGCAAGCGCGTCCAGGCGCTCGGCGGCGCCAAGAACCACATGCTGGTCCTGCCCGACGCCGACCTCGACCTGAGCGCCGACGCCGCCGTCAACGCCGGCTTCGGTGCGGCCGGCGAGCGCTGCATGGCGGTCTCCGTCCTGGTCGCGGTCGACCCGGTCGGCGACGAGCTGGTCGAGAAGATCAAGCAGCGGATCGCCACCCTCACGGTCGGCCCGGGCTGCAACGGCGAGTCCGAGATGGGCCCGCTGGTCACCGGCCAGCACCGGGACAAGGTCACGTCCTACGTCGAGTCCGGTCTCGCGGACGGCGCCGAGCTCGCGGTCGACGGCCGCAAGCACCCGGTCACGGTCGAGGACCGTCACGGCGCGCCCACGGCGGACGGCTTCTGGCTGGGCCCGACGCTGTTCGACCACGTGAAGCCCGGCATGTCCGTCTACACCGACGAGATCTTCGGCCCGGTGCTCTCGGTGGTGCGGGTCGCCTCCTACGAGGAGGGTCTGGCGCTCATCAACGACAACCCCTACGGCAACGGCACCGCCATCTTCACCAACGACGGTGGCGCCGCCCGGCGCTTCCAGTACGAGGTGGAGGTCGGCATGGTCGGTATCAATGTGCCGATCCCGGTTCCGGTCGCCTACTACTCCTTCGGCGGTTGGAAGGCCTCGCTGTTCGGCGACGCCCACGCCTACGGCGCGGACGGCGTTCACTTCTTCACCCGCGGCAAGGCCGTCACCCAGCGCTGGCTCGACCCCTCGCACGGCGGCATCAACCTCGGCTTCCCGACCAACAGCTGAGCCTCCCGACGGCGGGTTCCCCCGTCCGTCGCCGGGCCCCGCAGGCCGGTCCGCTCCCCGGCGGACCGGCCTGCGGGCTTTCCGCGGCCGGCGCCGCCCGGGAGGGTTTGCACCTCCACCCCATCGGGCGTAGTGTTCTCTAGTCGCTCGGCAGGGAGCACCGGACACGCATCAGCGCGGACGGTCCCGGGGCGGCCAATCCTCTGAAACACCACTTCCCGTGCGGATCGTGTCGCGTCATGCCTTTCGGCTTTCACGGCGCAGGTCTTATTCGGTGTGCTCATTTCAGGGGATTGCGGCCGGATTCGCTTTTCGGAGCGGGGGTCGGCTAGAGTTTGAAACGTCGGACGGGGCGTCAAGCCGCAGAAGACGCCAGCGAGTTGGACGAAGGAAGCGCCGGAAGCGGAGCGGAAAGCGTCTGATAAGCTCAAAGTACGAAAGCGAGTCAGGTGAGTGAAACTCCGGAAAACGGAGCGGAAAACGTCTGGTAAGCTGGAAACACGAAAGAACGAAGCGCCCGGAGG
>NZ_JBHXDN010000035.1:0-94590 GCF_042726075.1 Kitasatospora sp. NPDC127035
ACACCACCCACCACCGCACCCTCACCATCTCCTCCCGCCCCGAACACACCACCACCTGGACCCTCCACGCCACCGGCACCCTCACCACCCCACCACCGGCGAGCGCTCCGGAGGAGGACCTGGCGGCGTGGCCGCCGCCCGGCGCGGAGCCCGTCCCGGTGGAGGGCCTGTACGAGCGCTTCGAGTCGTTCGGCTACGGCTACGGCCCCGCCTTCCGGGGCCTGACCGCCGCCTGGCGACGCGGGGACGAGGTCTGGACCGAGGTGCGGCTGCCCCAGGACCAGCACGGCCAGGCGGCCGCGTTCGGCCTGCACCCGGCCCTGCTGGACGCCGCGCTGCACGGCCTGTGGCTGGTGCCGAAGGACGGCGCCGACCAGCAGGAGGAGCCGGGCACGGCACGGCTGCCGTTCGCCTGGACCGGCGTGCGGCTGTACGCGGCGGGCGCCACCGTGCTGCGGGTGAAGCTCTCCTACGACGCGACCGGCTCGGTGGCGATCACGGTGGCGGACCCGACCGGCCGCCCGGTGGCCTCGGTCGAGTCGCTGGTGATCCGCCCGGTCGAGCTGGCCGCGCTGCGCGCCGCGCGACCGGCCGGCGACTCGCTCTTCCAACTGGACTGGCAGCAGGTCGCCCTGGAGCCGGCCGCCGCGCCGGCCGCGGACTGGGCGGCGGTCGAGCTGGGCGCGGCGCTGCCGCCGGCCGCCGCGGCGCCCGCGGGTGTTCTGGTGCACTGCGCGCCGGCGGGGCAGGACCCGGCGGGCGTCCGCGCCGCGCTGGCCGACACCCTGCGGCTGCTCCAGACCTGGCTGGCGGACGAGGACCGCGCCGAGTCGACCCTGGTCCTGGCCACCCGGGCGGCCGTCGCGGTCGACGAGGCCGAGGGCGTCGCCGACCTCGCGGCGGCGGCGGTGCGCGGACTGGTCCGCTCGGCGCAGTCCGAGCACCCGGACCGGTTCGTGCTGGTGGACACCGACGACCCGGCCGCGCTGCCCGCCCTGCTGCCCGCGCTCGCCGCCGGTCACGAGCCCCAACTGGCCCTGCGCCGGGGCACGGTGCTGGCCGCCCGGCTGACCCGCGTACCGGCGGCCGAACCTGCGGCCTTCACGCCCGCCGAGGGCGGCACCGTCCTGGTGACCGGCGCGGGCGGGGTGCTCGGTTCGCTGGTCGCCCGGCACCTGGTGACCGCGCACGGTGTGCGGCACCTGCTGCTGGCGAGCCGGCGGGGCACGGACGACCCGGCGACGGTGGCGCTGGCGGCCGAACTGGCCGGACTCGGCGCGCGGGCCTCGGTGGCGGCCTGCGACCTCGGCGAGCGCGCCGCGGTGGCCGAGCTGCTCGCGGGCGTCTCGCCCGAGCACCCGCTGACCGCCGTGGTGCACTCGGCCGGCGTGCTGGACGACGGCGTCGTCGAGTCGCTGACCCCGGAGCGGATCGACCCGGTGCTGCGGCCGAAGGTCGACGCGGCGCTCCACCTGCACGAGCTCACCCGCGGGCTGGACCTGTCCGCGTTCGTCCTCTTCTCCTCCGCCTCCGGCACGGTCGGCAGCGCCGGCCAGGGCAGCTACGCGGCGGCCAACGCCTTCCTGGACGCCCTGGCTCAGCAGCGCCGGGCCGCCGGACTGGCCGGGCAGTCGCTCGCCTGGGGCCTGTGGGAGCCCCGCAGCGCCCTGACCGGCCGGCTGGACGAGACGGACCTGCGCCGGCTCGACCGGGGCGGGGTGGCGGCGATCTCCGCCGAGGAGGGCCTGGCGCTGTTCGACACCGCGCTCGGCTCGGCCCGGGCGCTGCTGCTGCCGGTCAAGCTGGACCTCGGGAAGCTGCGGGCGCAGACCGGCGCGGCCGGTGTCCCCGCGCTGTTCCGCGCGCTGGTGCGCGCACTGCCCCGGCGGATCGCCGCCGGGGACGACGCGGCCGAGGCCGGTTCGCTCCGGCGCCGGCTGGCCGTGATGGGCGCCGACGAGCGCCTGACCGCCCTCGTCGAGCTGGTCCGGGCCCGGGTCGCCGAGGTGCTGGGCCACGACGGCCCGCAGGCGGTCGACCCGGACCGGGCGTTCAAGGAGGTCGGCTTCGACTCGCTGATGGCGGTGGAGCTGCGCAACCGGCTGAACGCGGCCAGCGGCCTGCGGCTGCCCGCCACGCTGGTGTTCGACTATCCGAGCCCGGCCGCGGTGGCCGACCACCTGGCCGAGCGGCTGCTGCCCGCCGTCCCGGCGCCGTCCGGGGCCGGTGCCCCGGCCGGCGGGGAGGCCGACGTCCGCCGGCTGCTGGCCGCCGTCCCGCTGGAGCGGCTGCGCTCGGCCGGGCTGCTGGACAGCCTGCTGGCACTCGCCGAGCCGGCGTCCGCCGAGCCCGCCCCGGACGCCGACCCGGCCGACGGGGATCCGGCCGACGGGGATCCCGGACAGCAGGAGGCGATCCGCGCCATGGACGTCGCGGACCTGGTCCGCCTCGCGATGGACGGCGACCGTGCCTGACAGCCCCGCGGCGGCGATCCCGCCGATACCCGTACCACCGGCACCCGTGCCACCGGCACCCGTACCACCGGCCGACCCGCGGCCGACGTCCGAGAGGGAGCAGAAGACCATGCAGACCGACGAGGTGGTCGAGGCCCTGCGCGCCTCCCTGCTCGCCAACGAACGGCTGCGCGAGGAGAACCGGCGGCTGACCGACCGGGCCGGCGAGCCGGTCGCGATCGTCGCGATGGCCTGCCGCTACCCCGGCGGGGTGCGCGGGCCGGAGGACCTGTGGGAGCTGCTGCTCGCCGAGCGCGACGCGGTCTCCGGCTTCCCCACCGACCGCGGCTGGGACATCGAGGGGCTCTTCGACGCCGACCCCGACACCCCCGGCACCTTCTACACCCGCGAGGGGGGCTTCCTGCACGACGCGACCGCGTTCGACCCCGGCTTCTTCGGGATCAGCCCGCGCGAGGCGCTGGCCATGGACCCGCAGCAGCGCCTGCTCCTGGAGACCTCCTGGGAGGCGGTCGAGCGGGCCGGCATCGACCCGCACACCCTGCGCGGCAGCGCCACCGGCGTCTACGCGGGGGTGATGTACAACGAGTACGCGGCCCGGCTGCGCAGCGTCCCGGCCGAGCTGGAGGGCTTCCTGGGCACCGGCAGCGTGCCGAGCATCGCCTCCGGCCGGATCGCGTACACGCTGGGCCTGGAGGGCCCGGCGGTGACCCTGGACACCGCCTGCTCGTCCTCGCTGGTGGCGATCCACCTGGCCTGCCAGGCGCTGCGGGCCGGTGAGATCGGCCTGGCGCTGGCGGGCGGGGTGACCGTGATGTCCACGCCGGGCCTGTACGTCGGCTTCAGCCGCCAGCGGGGCCTGGCCCCGGACGGCCGGTGCAAGCCCTTCGCGGACGCGGCGGACGGTGCCGGCTTCGGCGAGGGCGTGGGGCTGGTGCTGTTGGAGCGGCTCTCCGACGCCCGGCGGCTCGGCCATCCGGTGCTGGCCGTGGTGCGCGGCTCGGCGGTCAACCAGGACGGTGCCAGCAACGGCATCGCCGCGCCCAACGGCCCCTCCCAGCAGCGGGTGATCCGGGCGGCGCTGGCGGACGCGGGCCTGACGGCGGCCGAGGTGGACGCGGTCGAGGCGCACGGCACCGGCACCCGGCTCGGCGACCCGATCGAGGCCCAGGCACTGCTCGCCACCTACGGGCAGGACCGCCCGGCGGACCGACCGCTGCTGCTGGGCTCGCTGAAGTCCAACATCAGCCACACCCAGGCCGCGGCGGGCGTCGGCGGGGTGATCAAGACGGTGCTGGCGATGACCCACGGCCGGCTGCCGCGCAGCCTGCACCTGGACCGCCCCTCGGCCCAGGTGGAGTGGAGCGACGGCGCGGTCGAGCTGCTGGCCCAGGCACGGGACTGGCCCCGGACCGGCCGGCCGCGCCGCGCGGGGATCTCCTCCTTCGGGGCGAGCGGCACCAACGCGCACGTGATCCTGGAGGCCGCGCCGCCGGAGCCCGCCACCGGACCGGTCGCGCCGTCCGGGCGGCCGGCGGGCTGGCCGCTGTCGGCGCGGACCCCGGAGGCGCTGCGGGCCCAGGCGGCCCGGCTGTTCGAGCACCTGTCCGCCGCGCCGCCGGTCGACCCGCACGCGGTCGGGCGGGCGCTGGCGCTCGGGCGCAGCCGGTTCGCCGAGCGGGCGGTGCTGGTCGGCGAGGGGAGCGAGGACCTCCTCGGCGCGCTGGCGGCGCTGGCCGAGGACCGGGCCGACCCCCGGGTGGTCCGCGGCAGCGCGTCGCAGGGGGCGTCCAGGCCGGTCTTCGTCTTCCCGGGCCTGGGCAGTCAGTGGCCGGGCATGGCGGCCGAGCTGCTCGACAGTTCGCCGGTGTTCGCCGAGCGGATGGCCGACTGCGAGAAGGCGCTGAGCGCGTACGTGGACTTCTCGCCGAGCGAACTGCTGCGCGCCGGCGACCCGTTGGACCGGGTGGAGGTCGCGCAGCCGGTGCTGTTCTCGGTGCTGGTCTCGCTGGCCGCGCTCTGGCTGGCGCACGGGGTGCGCCCGGCCGCGGTGGTCGGGCACAGCCAGGGCGAGGTGGCGGCGGCCTGTGTGGCGGGCCTGCTGTCGCTGGAGGACGCGGCCAGGGTGGTCGCGCTGCGCAGCCGGGCCCTGGCCGGTGTCAGCGGCGGCAGCGCGATGGCCACCGTGCTGCTGGCGCCGCAGGAGCTGGCCGGGCGGCTGGCCACCCGGCCGACGGTGGAGGTCGCGGCGGTCAACGGCCCCCGGGTGGTGGTGGTCGCCGGGGACGGCGAGCAGGTGGCCGCCCTGCTGGCGGAGCTGGCCGAGGACGGCGTGCCGTGCTGGCGGCTGCCCGCGGAGTACGCGGCGCACTCGGCGGCCGTGGACGGCCTGCGCGAGGGTCTGCACTCGGCGCTGGCCGGGATCACCCCGCTGGCGGGCGGTGTGCCGATGATCTCCACCGTGGAGGTGGGCCGGGTCGCCGCGCACGCGCTGACGCCCGACTACTGGTTCCGCAACCTGCGCGGGACCGTGCACTTCCACCGGGCCGTCCGGCAGTTGCTGGCCGAGGGGCACCGGAGCTTCCTGGAGATCAGCCCGCACCCGACCCTCACCTTCGGCATCGAGGCCACCGCCGCGGAGGCCGAGGCCGAGGCCAGCGGCGGCGCCGGTGTCGGTGTCGGTGTCGGTGTCGGTGTCGGGCAGACCGTGGTGCTCGGCACGCTGCACCGCGAGGACGGCGGGCAGCGACGACTGCTGCACGCCCTCGGCGAGGCGCACGTCCGGGGGCTCCCGGTGGACTGGCGGCCGGTGGTCGCCGACGCCCCCGCCGGCCCGCACGCACTGCCCACCTACCCGTTCCAGCGGCAGCGGTACTGGCTGGACGCGCCGGCGGCCGACGGGGACCCGGTCTCGGCCGGGCAGAGCCCGCTCGGGCACCCGCTGCTGACCTCCCTGGTCGAACTGCCGCACAGCGGAGGGCTGGTCTGCACCGGCCGGCTCTCCCTGGCCACCCACCCCTGGCTGGCCGACCACGCGGTCGCGGGCACCGTCCTGCTGCCCGGTGTCGCCCACCTCGAACTGGCGGCCACGGTCGGCGCCCGGCTGGGCAGCCCGCGCGTGCTGGAGCTGACGCTCGCCGCGCCGCTGGTCCTCGGGCCCGACGCCGCGGTCCAGCTGCGGCTGACCGTCGGAGACGCGGACGGACAGGGCGAGCGCGCCGTCGAACTGCACTCCCGCGAGGAGGGCGGCGAGCCGGACGAGCCGTGGTCCCTGCACGCGAGCGGTCTGCTCGGCCCGGCCGACGGCGACAGCCACGGCGACCGCGACGGCGACGGCGACCGCCCGGCGGAACCGTCCGGCGCCGCGAGCGGGAGCTGGCCGCCGGCCGGCGCGGTGCCGGTCGACCCGGCCGACTGCTACGCGGGCTTCCGGGCCCGCGGGATCGACTACGGGCCCGCGTTCCGCGGCCTGCGGGCGGTCTGGCGGCGCGGCGACGAGGTGTTCGCCGAGGTCGCGCTGCCCGAACAGGTCGCCCCGGAGACGGGCTTCACCCTCCACCCGGCGCTGCTGGACGCCGCCCTGCAGAGCGTCGGCGTGCGCCCCCGGGGCACCGCCGGGGGCGACTCCGGCCCCGGGAACGGGAACGGGAACGGGACGGCCGGTGTCCCGCTGCCGTTCAGCTGGCAGCGGGTCACCCTCCGCCCCAGCGAGGACCAGGTGCTCCGGGTGCGGATGCGCCCGGACGGCACGGACAGCGTCGGCCTGCGGATCACCGACCGCCACGACCGGCCGGTGGCCGAGGTCGGCTCGCTGGTCATGCGCGCCGCCGCCCTCGGCCCGCTGCGCCCGTCCGCCCGGTCGATGTTCCGGCTCGACTGGACCAGGCTGCCCGCCCCGGCCGCCGCCGCGCCGGGCTGGGCCGCGCTGCGACCGGACGGGGACCTGCTGCCGCCCGGTGCCCCGTCCGGCGACGCGCCCCGGCTGCTGCTGCTCCCCTGCCCCGCGCCGGACGCGGCCGCCGACCCCGCCGCCCATGCCCTCGACGCGACGGCGGCCGTACTCGCCGCTCTCCAGGAGCACCTGGCCGCCCCGAAGGCCGACGCGCCGGTGGTCGTGGTGACCCGCGGCGCGGTGGACCTCGGCGACGAGCCGGTGGACGTGGCCGGCGCGGCGGTCTGGGGGCTGCTGCGCGCCGCCCAGCTGGAGCACCCGGGCTGGTTCGTCCTGCTGGACACCGACGGTCCGGAGGGCACCGCCCTGGCACTCCCGGCGCTCGCCCTGCCCGACGGCGAGCCGCAACTCGCCGTCCGCGACGGCGTGCTGTACGCGGCCCGGCTCGCCAGGCCCGCCGAACCCGCGGGCGAACCCGCGAGCACGGAGAACACGGGCGCGGAGCCCAGGAGCACCGAATCCGCGAGCACCGAACCGGAGGAGTCCGCGCCCACCGCAGCGGTCGCACCCGCCGCCGCGTTCGACCCGGACGGCACCGTGCTGATCACCGGCGCCGGCGGCACCCTGGCCGGTCTGCTGGCCCGCCACCTGACCGCCGAACACGGCGTGCGGCACCTCCTGCTGCTCGGCCGACGCGGTCCGGACGGCCCCGGCGCCGCCGAACTGACCGCCGAGCTCACCGCGGCGGGGGCGCAGGTCACCCTCACCGCCTGCGACGTGACGGACCGCCGGGACCTCGCGCGGGCCCTGGCCGCGATCCCCACGGCGCACCCGCTGCGCGCCGTGGTCCACACCGCCGCCGTCCTGGACGACGGCGTGCTGGAGTCACTGACCGCCGAACGGCTGGCCACCGTGCTGGCCCCGAAGCTCGGCGGTGCCTGGCTGCTGCACGAGCTGACCGCCGAGGCCGACCTGACCGCCTTCGTGGCCTTCAGCTCCGCCGCTGGCGTCTTCGGCAGCCCGGGCCAGGCGTCCTACGCCGCGGCCAACGCGGGCCTGGACGCCCTGATGGCGCTGCGCCGTCGCGAGCACCGGCCGGCGCTGTCGCTGGCCTGGGGCCTGTGGGAGCAGCGCAGCGCCCTGACCGGCCCGCTGGCCGAGGCCGATCTGCGCAGGATCACCCGCAGCGGCGCCTCGGCGCTGTCCAGTGCCGAGGGGCTGGCGCTGTTCGACGCCGCGCTCGGGACGGACGCCACCACCCTGGTGCCGATCCGCCTCGACCTCACCGCGCCGGCCGACGCCCCCGTCCCCCATCTGCTGCGCGCGCTGGTGCGCCGGTCGCCCCGTGCCCCGGGCCGTCACCCCGGCGGGACCGCGCGGGGCGCCGCCGACGCGGGAGCGGAGCTGCGGCTGCGACTGGCCGGCGCCGACGCGGCGGACCGGGCCGCGCTGCTGGCGGAGCTGGTGCGCCGGCAGGCCGCCGAGGTGCTGGGCCACGCCGACGCGGAGGGCGTGGTGATGGACACCGCCTTCCTGGCGCAGGGCTTCGACTCGCTCACCGCGGTCGAGCTGCGCAACCGGCTGGCCGGCGCGACCGGCCTGCCGCTGCGGCCCACCCTGGTCTTCGACACCGGCACCCCGACCCGGCTGGCCGACCGGCTGCTCACCGACCTGGCCTCGGCGCTCGCGCCGTCCGACCCCGCCACCGGACCCGCCGCCGACCGGGCCGGGCACCCGAGCGGCCCGGCGGGCGCGGGCGGCGCCGAACCGGTCGGCACGCTGTTCCGACAGGCCTGCGAGCTGGGCCGGATCGACACCGGCATCCGGCTCCTCGGGCTGGCGTCCGCGCTGCGCCCGTCCTGCGCCACCGGCCCGGAGCTCCTGGCGGCGGCCGACCGGCCGGTGCTGCTCGACCTGGTCGAGCCGCCGCGGGAGGACACCGCGCGGGCGCAGCTGGTCTGCTTCGGTTCGATCGTGGCGCTCGGCGGCGCCCACCAGTACGCCCGCTTCGGCACGCACTTCCGCGGCCACCACGGCGTCAGCGCGCTGGACGCGCCGGGCTTCACCCCGGGGGAGCCGCTGCCCGAGGAGTTCTCCGCCCTGATCGACTTCCAGGCCCGGACCGTGCGCGAGGGCGCGGGGGGCCGGCCGCTGGTCCTGGTCGGCTCCTCCTCCGGCGGCACCCTGGCGCACGCGGCGGCGGTCCGGCTGGAGCAGCTCGGCACCCCGGCGGCGGCCGTGGTGCTGCTGGACACCTACCTGTCCGGCGACCGGGCGATGACCCAGTTCAACGACGTCCTGATCAGCGGCATGTTCGCACGCGAGGACCGGGCCGCGCCGCTGGACGACACCCGGCTGACCGCGATGGGCCGCTACTTCCAGCTCCTGGAGGGCTGGCGGCCGCCGGCGATCGACGCGCCGGTCCTGCTGGTGCGGGCCTCCAGCCCGCTGGCCGAGCCGGCCCCCGGCAGCACCGTCGACTGGCGATCCTCCTGGCCCGGCGCGCACACCGTCGCCGACGTCCCGGGGGACCACTGGTCGCTGATGGAGGAACACGTGGAGACCACCGCGAACACCGTGCGGGAGTGGCTGAGCGCCGTCCTGCGCGGGACCGGGCACGACGATGGGGAGGACTCATGAACGACACCGCACCGCCGCCGCCGGCCGGGCTGGTGATCCTGGGGGCCGGTGTGATGGGCACCGGCATCAGCACGCTGGCGCTGGGCCACGGCGTCCCCGTGACGCTGGTCGACACCGATCCGCGGCAGTTGGTCCGCGCCGAGGAGGGCATCGCCCGGGGCCTGCGGCTGGCCGAACTGATGGGCCGGCTGCCGTCCGGTGTCGAGGCCGGCGAGCTGCGCACGACCGACTCGCTCCCGGCGCTGGCCGGGGCGCGGGCGGTGATCGAGGCCGTCACGGAGAACGCCGGGCTGAAGGCCGTGCTGCTCAAGGAGGTGTCCGCGGCCGTGCTCCCCGGCACGCCGCTGATCTCGAACACCTCGTCGATCCCGATCGACGAGCTGGCCGACGCCGTCGCCCGTCCGGCCGAGCTGCTCGGCACCCACTTCATGAACCCGCCCAGCCTGATCCGGACGGTCGAGGTGGTGCGCGGCCCCCGCACCGGGGAGGCCGTGATGGCCGCGGTCCGCGAGCTGCTGGGCGCACTCGGCCGGCAAAGCGTGGTGGTGAACGACTCCCCGGGCTTCGTCACCAGCCGGGTCCTGCACCCGATGATCAACACCGCGGCCCGGGTGGTGCAGGCGGGCACCGCGAGCGTGGAGGCGGTCGACGAGCTGATGCAGGGCTGCCTGGGCCACCCCACCGGACCGCTGCGCACGGCGGACCTGATCGGCATCGACAACCTGGTCGACTCGCTCCAGGTGCTCTGGGAGCGCACCGGGGACGACAGCTGCCGGCCCTGCGACCTGCTCTTGGAGAAGGTCCGCGAGGGAAAGCTCGGCCGCAAGAGCGGCTCGGGCTTCTACACCTACGAGAAGGAGAACTGATGAGCACCGTCGGCAGCGAGCGGACCGTCGAGGACACCGAGGCCGTCCAGCAGGAGATCCTGAACTTCCTGGAGAGCCGCACCCGCACCACCTGGGAGCCCGACACCGACCTCTTCAAGGACGGCGGTCAGTCCTCGCTCTTCGCGATGGAGCTGGTGGTGCACCTGGAGAAGTCGTTCGACGTCAGCATCCGCGGCGCCGACCTGCGGCTGGACAACTTCCGCACGGTCACGGTGATGACCGCCCTGGTCACCCGTCTGCGGCAGGCCGCCGGGAGCCAGGATGGCTGACGACCTCGCCCGGGCGCTGGCCCGGATCGAATCGGCGGTCGGCGACCGGGCCGAGGGCTGGGACCTGGCCGGGCTGATCCCGCAGCCGCTGCTGCGGGAACTCGGCGCGGAGGGACTGCTCTGCGCCCAGCTGCCCCAGCGCTTCGGCGGACTCGGCATGAGCAGCCTGCAGAACGGCGAACTGACTGCCGGAACCGGCGCGTTGTGCAGCTCACTGCGCAGCGTGCAGACCTCCCAGGGGATGGCCGGCTGGACCATCGCGCGGTTCGGGCTGCCGGACCAGGAGCGCGCCTGGCTGCCCGGGCTGACCTCCGGGCAGCTGGCGGCGGTCGCGTTCAGCGAGCCCGGCGCGGGCAGCGACCTGTCCGCGATGTCCACCACCGTCCGGGCGGGCGGCGGCCGTCTCGTGCTGGACGGACGGAAGAAGTGGATCACCGCCGCCCGCTACGCCGACCTGCTGGTGGTCTTCGGCCGCTACGAGGACGGTGCGGCGGCCGTCGTGGTGCCCACCGACACCCCGGGGGTCCGGATCCGTCCGATCGCCGACCCGCTGGGCTGCCGGGCCGCCGGTCACTGCGACATCGAGCTGGACGGCGTCCGGGTGCCGGCCGGGAACCTGCTGGGCGGCGCAGCCCTGCCGCTGCCGCTGCTGGTGACCACCGCGCTCTCCTACGGGCGGATGTCGGTGGCCTGGGGCTGCGTCGGCATCCTGCGGGCCTGCCTGCGGGCCGCCGCCGGGCACGCCGCCCGGCGGGAGCAGTTCGGCCGCCCGATCGGGGAGCACCAGCTGGTGGCCGGCCACCTGGCGGACCTGCTGGTGGCCGAGCGGACCGCCACCCGGATCTGCGAGCACGCCTCGCGCTGCTGGGACTCCGGCTCGGCCGAGCAGGTGGTCGCCACCGTCCTGGCCAAGCAGGTGAGCGCCGAACAGGCCGCCCGGGCCGCCGCGACGGCGGTGCAGGTGCTGGCCTCGGCCGGTGCGAGCGACGGCACGGTGGTGGCGCGCGCCTACCGGGACGCCAAGCTGATGGAGATCATCGAGGGCAGCAGCGAACTGTGCCGCCTGCTGCTGGCCGAACACGTGCTGGCCTCGTACGGGAGGGAGGAGCGGTGACCGAAGTGACCGAGGCGACCGAGGTGACAGAGGCGACCGAAGCTACCGGGGCGACCGTCAAGTGCCTGGTCTGGGACCTGGACGACACGCTCTGGCAGGGCACCCTGTCGGAGGGCGACGACGTGAGGGTGCCGGAGGAGCTCCGCAAGGTCGTCGTCGAGCTGGACGCCCGCGGCATCCTGCAGTCGGTGGCCAGCAAGAACGACCACGAGCCGGCCTGGGCCCGGCTGGAACAGCTCGGCCTGGCCGAGTACTTCGTCCTGCCGCAGATCGGCTGGGGCACCAAGTCGGCGTCGGTGCGGGCGATCGCCGACCGGCTGAACTTCGCGCCGGGGACCGTCGCGTTCGTCGACGACCGGCCGGCCGAGCGGGCCGAGGTGGCCTTCCACCTGCCCGAGGTGCGCTGCTACCCGGCCGAGCGGGCCGCCGACCTGCTCGACCTGCCGGAGTTCACTCCCGCGCACCGCACCGCCGACTCCCGCCGGCGGCGCGAGATGTACCAGGCGGGCTTCCGGCGGGACGCCGAGCGGGCCGCGTCCACCGCACCCGACACGGAGTTCCTGCGCTCGCTGGAGCTGGTGATGCGGATCGACCGGGCCGGCGCCGAGGACATCGCCCGGCTGGAGGAACTGACGCTGCGGACCAGCCAGATGAACGCCACCGGCGTGCACTACTCGGACCGGCGGCTGCGCGAGCTGCGCTCCGATCCCGGGCACGAGGTGCTGGTGGCGAGCATGGCCGACCGCTTCGGGCCGCACGGCGCGGTCGGCGTGCTCCTGGTCGAGCGTCGGGCCGGGAGCTGGCACCTCAAGCTGCTGGCCACCTCCTGCCGGGTGGTCAGCTACGGCGCGGGGACGACCATCCTCGACTGGCTGATCGACCAGGCGTCCCGGGCCGGGGTCCACCTGACCGCCGACTTCCGGGCCACCGACCGGAACCGGATGATGGAGATCGCCTACCGATTCGCCGGCTTCGAGGAGTCGGACTGCGGCTGCACGGCGGCGGCCGACCGGGACTCCGCGGCGGCGGACGTCCAGTTCCTGCATCTGGTGCCCGGCCCCCGGGCCGGTTCACCGACGGTGGAGCTGGTCGCCGCCGACCTGGCGGCCACCGGCTGACGGCGCGGCCCGCCGCGGGCGGCCCCCCGTGGTTCGGGGTGGCCGCCCGCAGGGCGCCGCCCGGGCCGTCGCGCTACGGGCGCTTGCGGACCAGCGTGATGCCGTCGGCCATCGCCAGCAGCGAGATCTCCACCCGTTCGTCGGTGTGCAGCGCCGTGTTCAGCTCCCTGACGCCCAGGGTGTCCGCGTCCCGGTGGGACGGGTCCGCCACCCGGCCGAAAAAGAGCGTGTTGTCCACCACCAGCAGCCCGCCCGGCCGCAGAAGGGCGAGGGAATCCTCGTAGTAGCGGGGGTAGTTGACCTTGTCGGCGTCGATGAAGACGAGGTCGAAGGACTCCGGTCCACGCTCCGCCGTCAGCTTGGCCAGGGTCTCCACCGCGTCCCCGATCCGCAGCTCGATCCGGTCCGCGACCCCGGCGCGCTCCCAGTAGCCGGCACCGATCGCGGGCCAGCGCTCGGTGATGTCACAGGTCACCAGCGTTCCGCCGGGTGGCAGGGCGCGGGCCATGCAGAGGGTGCTGTAGCCGGTGAAGGTACCGATCTCCAGGACCGACCGCGCGCCGGTCAACCCGACGAGCAGGGCGAGTAGTTGTCCCTCCTCGGCCATCACCTGCATCGCCTCGCCGGCCGGCAGGCCGGCCGTCTCGGCGCGCAGCTCGGCGAGCAGCGGATCGTCCCTCAGCGAGACCTGACGGATGTAGTCGAGCAGCTCGTCGGTGGCTGCCACCTGCTGGGCCATGGGACTCCTCAGTGGAATGGGTCGGAAAGTCGAAGGGTCGGAGGACCTGATGCGTCAAGTACGTCAACGCGGGCCGCGGCCCGCCGTCGGGCCGTCACGACCTGACCGGCCGCGGATCCGGCCGGCCCGGGCCGGCCGGCCTGCTCACGACGTGCCGGTGGGGCCTGACCGGCCCGCCGCACTTCGCCTGCGTCCACCGCTCGGGCGGGTCCTCCGCGAGCGCCCGCTCCCGGGCGTAGGCCCTCAGCAGGTGGTCCAGGTGATACCGGCCGCCGCCGCAGGCCCGCACCAGGTGTGCGTCGGCCAGTGCTTCCAGAACGGCTTCGGCCGCCGAGGGCGCGCAGTCGAGCAGCGCCGCCAGCGCGGTGGCGTCCACGTCCTCCGCACCCACCGCGCCGAGCAGCCGCAGCACCGCCGCCGGATCGGGCAGCTCGGGCGGCAGCTGCGCGTCCTCGCCCAGCGCGCGGTAGCCGACCTCCAGGCCGGCCCGCACCCCGAGGTCGCCGATCCTCAGCTCGTCCAGCAGCCGGGGCGCTCCCGCCAGCCGCCGGGCCAGCGTGTCGAGGTCCCAGTGCGGCCGTCCCAGGTAGCGGGCCCCGACGATGCGCACCGCCAGCGGCAGGCCCGAGCAGTACCGCACCACCGCCCGGGCGGCGCGCGGCTCCGCCTCCGGCTGCCGGCGACCGACGATCGAGCCGAGCAGGTCCAGCGAAGCCGCCTCGTCCAACGCGGAGAGGGTGACGATGTGGGCGCCGTCCAGGTCGGCCAGCCGGTCGCGGCTGGTGACGAGCGTCCGGCTGTCCGGACAGCCGGGGACCAGCGGGCGCACCTGCGCGGCGCTCCGCGCGTCCTCCAGCACCACCAGCACCCGGCGGTCGGCCGTGATCGAGCGGTAGAGCAGGGCGGCTTGCTCCTCGGTGGCCGGCACCTCCGCCTCGGGCACGCCGAGGTCCACCAGGAACCGGCCGAGCACCTCGATCGGCTCCACCGGGTGGTCCCGCCCGCCCAGGTCGGCGTAGAGCTGGCCGTTCCCGAAGCGCTCCCGCACGGCGTGGGCCACGTGCAGGGCCAGCGCGCTCTTGCCGACCCCGCCGGCGCCGGTGACCACGGTGACCGTGGCGGCGCCGCCCGGCAGGGCGTCGGCGGTGAGCCGCCGCGCCAGGTCCGCGTGCTCGCCGTCCCGGCCGACCAACACGTCTATCCGGGCCGGCAGTTGGGCGGGCCGGGGGCGGCGCCCGATCCACGGCGGCGGGCCGTCGGCCGTGGAGCCGCCGCCCTCGCCGCCCAGCAGGTCGTCCGCGGCCAGGATCCGGCGCTGCATCTCGCGCAGCTCGCTGCCCGGCTCCGCCCCGAGCTGGTCGATCAGCGCGGCCCGGGTCAGCTGGAACTGGCTCAGCGCCTCCGACTGCCGGCCGGCCCGGAACAGCGCGAGCATCAACCGGCTGACCAGCGCCTCGCGCAGCGGGCTCTCCTGGACCTCGCGCCACAGCTCGGGCAGGATCTCGTTGTGCCGGCGCAGCGCGAGGTCGGCGTCCAGGCGCGACTCCAGGGTCTGCAGGCGCAGTTCCTGCAGGTAGCGGCCCTCCACGTCCCGCAGGCCGCGCGAGGGGATGTCCACCAGCGGGTCGCCGCGCCACAGCGCCAGCGCCGCCGCGTACTCGACCGAGGCGCGTTCCAGCTCGCCCGCCCGCACGTGCGCGGCGGCCCGGCTGCGGTGCGCGGTGAAGCGGCCGAGGTCGGTCTCGTCCTCGGCCAGGTCGATCAGGTACCCCGGCGCCTGCGTCCGGATCCGCCGCCCGGCGACCGCCCCCAGTACCTGACGGAGCCTCATCACGTAGGTGCGCACGGTCGCGGACGCGCTCGGGGGCGGTCCGCCGTCCCAGACCGCCGCCGCGATCCGGTCCACCGACACCACGTGGTTGGCGTTGATCAGCAGGAGCGCGAGTACCACCCGCTGGCGCGGTGCCGACACCGCACACTCACGCCCGTCCACCTGGACGGAAAGCGGTCCGAGCATCCTGAACTGCACGAGTGGCCTCGTTTCCTGGCACAGGGAAATAGCCCCGCCCGAAGCGGCGACCGGACTCCCCCGACGGTCGCGCTCAGTATCAACGGGATGACTCAAGTGAATGTATGGGGGCGCCCTATCGTCCACAACCGCTTCTCGGGATGGCCGGCCGCAGATCACGGAAACGAGCCAATTCTGACTGATCGTGAGGAGACGGGTTTGCGGTGATCCACCGTCAGCCATGCATGACAAGTCGGCACTCGATCACGACCGGCCCTCCTGAGCTGGCTTGACATCCGTTCATCACACCCGCTGCTCGCTCCTCGCGGCACGCCGCCTCGCCGCGTCCGCGCCGCCACTCCCACCGGAAGGACCCCCCGGCATGACACTCCCCGAGACCCTCGACAGCCTCTGGTGCCGGCGCTTCGAGCCGGCACCGGCCGGCGCCCACCGACTGGTCTGCTTCCCCCACGCCGGGGGATCCGCGGCGTTCTTCCGTCCCCTCGCCACCGCGCTGAGCCTGCGGGCCGAGGTCGTCGCGGTGCAGTACCCCGGGCGCCAGGACCGTCGCACGGAGCCGGTCATCGACGACATAGGACGCCTCGCCGAGGAGATCGCGGCGGCCCTCGACCCGTGGAGCGACGCCCCGTTGACCCTGTTCGGCCACAGCATGGGGGCCCTGGTCGCGTTCGAGGTCGCGCTGCGCCTGGAACGGGCCGGCCGCCCGCCCGCCCGGCTCCTCGTCAGCGGCCGCTCCGCCCCGACCGCGCCGGCCGGGGTGCCGATCGATCCCACCGACGAGGAACTCGTCGCCGACATCAAGAGGTTGAACGGCACGGATGCCTGGATGCTGGCGGATCCGGAGCTGCTGGAGATGATCCTGCCCGCCGTCCGCGGCGACTACCGCGCGGTCGCCGGCTACCGGGGCAGTCCGGACGCCGTCCTCTCCGCGCCGATCAGCGCGCTGCTCGGCGACAACGACCCCCGCGCCGCGGTCGACGAGGTCCGCCGCTGGTCCGCCCACACCTCGGGCGAGTTCGACCTCACCCTCTTCCCCGGCGGCCACTTCTACCTGGTCGACCGGGCCGCCGAGGTCATCGACCTGCTCAGCACCCGCCTGGGATAGGACGCGCCCGGGATCGGCGCGCACCGTCCGAGGCCCGCAACGCGTTGTCCGCGAGCCCGGCCGGCGCGGCCGGCAGCGGCCAGGCGGGCACCGCCCGAGGTGCACCGCCCGAGGTGCACCGCCCGTGGCGGCGCCGGGGTCAGCCGGTCGCGCTGCCCGGCGCCGGCACGGGCCGCGCGTCGAGGCCGTGCTCGGCGGCGTACCGGACGGTCTCCGACAGGTACGAGTGCTCGCTCTCGCACCACTGCCGCGCCTCGGCCGGGGTGGTGAAGCGCGGCGGCTCGTACCAGGGGCCCGCGGCGGTGAGCGGCGGGCGCCGGCGCTGCGGGGTGAGCAGGCGGGCCGCCGCCTCTGCGTGGTGCAGGTACCAGGAGCGGAGGCGTTCCCGGGCGGCGGCGCGGTCGGCGGGGCCGGTTTCGGCGGTGGCGCGTTCGGCGGCGTAGCAGCGCAGCAGGTCGTGGAGGCGGTAGCGGTCCGGGCCGGCGGGGTTGAGCAGGTGGGCGGCGGCGAGGTGTTCGAGTACCGGTCTGGTCGCGGCGGTGGCCGAGCCGGAGAGTGCGGCGGCGGCGGCCGTGCTGACGCAGTTGCCGGGGGCCAGGCCGAGGAGTCGGAAGAGCCGCTGGGCGGTGGGTTGCAGGGCGCGGTAGGAGAGGTCGAAGGCGACCCGGACGGCGGAGGTGGCGTCGCCGTCGATCTGGAGCGCGGTGAAGCGGTCCTCCGCGTCGCGCAGTTCGGCGGCGTGTTCCACCAGGGTGCGGTGGGGTCGTTCCGCGAGGCGGCCCGCGGCGATGCCGAGGGCGAGCGGCAGGTGGCCGCAGGCGGCGGCGAGTTCGGCGGCGGCGCGGGGTTCGGCGCGGGTGCGGTCGGCGCCGGCGATCCGGGCGAGCAGTTCGACGGCGTCGGGCTGGGGCAGGACGTCGAGCACCAGCCGCCGGGCGCCGTCGCAGGCGGTGAGCCCGGCCAGCCCGTCCCGACCGGTCACCAGGGCCAGCGAGCCCGCCGAGCCGGGCAGCAGCGGGCGGACCTGTTCGGCGTTGCGGGCGTTGTCGAGCAGCACCAGGACCCTGCGGTCGGCGAGCAGCGACCGGTACAGGGCGGCGCTCTCGTCGACGGTGCCGGGTATCCGCTCGCGATCGGTGCCGAGGGCCCGCAGGAAGCGGGCCAGCGCCTCGCCCGGAGCCAGCGGCGAGCCGAAGGCGAACCCGCGCAGGTTGACGTGGAGCTGACCGTCGGGAAAGCGCTCGCGGACCTGGTGGGCCCAGTGCACGGCGAGGGCGGTCTTGCCCGTCCCGGCACCGCCGGTCACCACGCCGATGCCGGCGGCGCCGACCGAGCCGGCCGATCCGGCCGGGTCGGCGAGGCCGTCCAGGGCGCCGAGTTCCGCCCTCCGCCCGACGAAGGTGGCCAGCGCGGGCGGCAGTTGGGCGGGCCTGGGCACCTGCTGCCGGGTGCGGGGCGGGCGGGCGGCCGGGGCGGGCCCGTCCTTCAGCAACTCCTGGTGCAGGAGCTGGAGTTCCGGCCCGGGGTCGAGGCCCAGTTCGTCAGCCAGCTGTCGCGCGAACCGGCGGTAGGCGGCGAGTCCGTCGGCCTGCCGGCCCGCCCGGTGCAGGGCCCGGACGAGCTGCGTCACGAGGCGGTCCCGGAGCGGGTGTTCGGCGACCAGCGCGGTCAGCTCCGGGACGGTCTGCCGGTGCCGGCCGAGTTCGGCCTCCAGGTCCAGGCAGTTCTCCCAGGCGGTGAGCCGCAGTTCGTTCAGTGCCACCGAGCCGGCGGCCACCAGGCTGCCGGACAGCCCGTCCAGCACCGGGCCGCGCCACAGGCCGAGCGCCGATCGGAACTCCTCGACGGCTGCCGCGGGTTCGCCGTGCTCGGCCAGTCGGCGCGCCACCGACACCCGGTGGGCGAAGGTCAGGGCGTCCACCTGGTGGCCGTTCGGTGCGATCCGGTAGCCGGGGCCGTCGGTGAGCAGCACCGGCGGCCCGTCCTGGGCGGCGGCGAGCTTGCGCCGCAGCAGCCCGGCGAGGTTCCGTACCTGGCGGTGGGCCGTGGCCGGCGGTTCGTCGCCCCAGACCGCGTCGACCAGGCGGGCCACCGGGACGACGGCCCCGGCGTTCAGCAGCAGGGTG
Source organism: Kitasatospora sp. NPDC127035 (assembly GCF_042726075.1). NCBI lineage: Bacteria > Bacillati > Actinomycetota > Actinomycetes > Kitasatosporales > Streptomycetaceae > Kitasatospora > Kitasatospora sp. NPDC127035. The sequence goes on from NZ_JBHXDN010000035.1 coordinate 18,391, forward strand.
CCGAGCATCCGCTCCTGCTTGGCCCCTTCCGTCCGGGCTCGCCTACCGTCGTCGGTCCACACCTCCAGTGGCCCCAGAATCCTGAACTCCATGCGTCCCTCCCGTGGATGGCCGACGTCGAGCCGACCCGGATACCTTCGAAGCTCGTGACCACTCAATGACGGACTCGTGTCAACTTTGTGCATCCGGTTGGGAGTCTTCTCTCACCGGCCCCGCTGGGGCCGGCTCCCCCACACTCAAGGAGCAGCTGGATGAAGCGCATGAAGCAGGCCGCAGCCCTGGCCGTCGCACTCGGCCTGGCCCTCGTCCCCCTCTCGGCAAGCACCGCGCAGGCCGCCGGGCCGGCCACCCACAAGGGAATGACCTGGAAGGTGCTCGCGTCGGGCCCTGACGGGACCGTCCAGGTCGGCGGCCCGGCGCACTCGACGCCGAGCGACCCGTACAACGGCGACACCCTCCCGTCCGTCTCGCTGCCGGTCCTCTGCATCACCGTGGACGGCAGCCCGGCGCCGGACGGCATCAGCATCGGCTTCTACAACGGTTGGTCCGGCGGCACCGTCGCGCTCAGCCAGCCGGTGAAGGGTTCGCGGCTGAACAGCCAGGCCGCCGCGAACAGCGTCTGCCAGGCGGCCTTCGGCACCGGCTGGCGCCAGGCCGAGTTCCACGACGGCCGCTACGGCCCGAACCTGGACTACGTCGGCGGGTGGAGCTTCTGGGCGTACGGCAACATCGCCCCCAACGCCCGCTTCTGGACCGCCATCAACGACCAGCAGGCCAACCCCTGGAACTGACGGCGGCGCGGTGGTGACGGCCGGGCGGGGCGGCGAGTAGTCCGCCCGGCCGAACCGCCTCCTCCTCCGGTTCCGGACCGGAGCCCTCGGGGCACGGCGCGAGGGCTCCGGTACGAGCGGCCCGGTCACCCTCGGACGGCCGGGCCGTCCGGCGTTCGGGGTCCTCGGCGTTGCGGGAGGCGGGGCGGGGGTCTCGTCGGTCGGCGGGTACTCCGGGGTGAGGGGCGCGTGGCATGGGGCAGGAACTCCTCTGCCGGGAGGGCGTCATGGGTGCGGGGCGGACCCCCCTTCAGGGGCGGCACCGGGACAGACCTTCCCATCCGGCGGCGACCGGTGACATCCCAGGTTTGCGGGAGGCGCGACGACCTCCTCCCTGTGGTAGGGAGACGGCCTGTTGCGGACCGCTCCACAGCATTTCCCCAGGCCGGCGACCTGGGGCCTTCGTGCTGTCCGGGCTCGCACCGGGTTCCGGGTCGGGGCGGGTCGGGTCGGGGCGGTGGCGAGACGAGGACGGGAGCGGGGCGGTCGGGCGGGGGCGTCAGGCCGGGGGGCGGCCGAGTCCGGCGGTGTACGGGGCAGCGAGAAGTGCGACGAGTTCGCGGCGGCTGCGCACGCCGGTCTTGGTGAAGGCCGACTTCAGGTGGTCCTGGACGGTGGCCGGGCTCAGGAAGAGCCGGTGGGCTATGTCCCTGGTGCTCAGGCCCCGTACCGCCTGGAGGACCACCTCCTGCTCGCGGGGGGAGAACCGGTGTGCCAGCAGGGACAGCGGGATGACGTCGACCGGGCTCGCGGGCTGGGCGACCAGGGCGACGCTGCCCCGCGGGCACTGGTCGAGCAGCGAGGCGCGGACGGTGAGCCACTGGCCGCTGGGGCGGCGCAGCCGGGTCCAGGCGTGGGCGCCCGCGTTCGCGGAGGTCGCGTGGGTGCGAGCCCGCTCGGCGAGGTAGACCAGTGCCGTCGGTACTCCGGCGGGGCGGTACTGCGACTCGGCGAGCTCCTCGAACAGTTGCCGGGCCCCGGAGTCCGCGGAGGCGAGCTGACCGGTGGGGCCGATGACGGCGACCCCGAGCCAGTACGGTCCGTCCAGCGGGTCCGCTCGGACGTCCTGCCCGTCGGGGGTGCCTGCGGTGGGCAGTGCGTAGTCGCGCAGGGTGGCGGCCACGGCCCGGGCGGCCCGTTCGGCCAGTCTCTGCTCGCTCGCGCCGAAGGGTGCCGATCCGGCCTCGCGCATCAGTGCGGCGGCTCCCCACCGCCCGCCGCCGACATCGAAGTTCATCCGCAGCTCGTCGCCCAGTCCGTTCTCGGCGAGCAGCTCCCGGTAGCGCACGCTGCGTTCGGGACGGCCCCCGGTGGCCCGGTGGACGGTCTCCACGACGCGGCCGGCGGCCCGGATGTCGGCGAACCGGGTGGTGTCGTCGGACCACATCTCCAACCAGATGGCGTGCTCGAAGGCGGTCGGCTGCAGGCCGTCGGCAACGGTGGAGGTCAGGAAGCCGGTGACCGGATCGGCCCCGTGCAGGCAGCCCGCCTCGGACCCGAGGGTGGGTCCGAGGACGGTGAGGAGCTGCCGGAAGAACTGCTCCAACGGAAGCTTCGCCGCCGCCAGATCGTCGATCTCTCCCATCATGCGGCGTTCCCTGGCACGGAATGATGTCATCTCCTCACCATAGGGCCGAGGTTGGCGGGCCCCCGGCGAACATGGGATGTTGCCGGTCATCACCGACCGGGAAGGTCCGCCCTGACGGTGACCGGCGAACAGGTTGTTTGATGGATCATCATTTCTGAGCTGCGGAAAGGAAGTTGATGAATACCAGGTAGCCCGGCATCCGGGCGCCGGGTGACGTCGGAACGAACGGCCGCCTCCGGCCGGGAACGGCCGCCCGTTCCGGCGTCAGGGCCGCTTGCGGACCAGGGTGATGCCGTCGGCGACGGTCAGCAGGGAGATGTCCACCCGTTCGTCGGCGTACAGAGCGGCGTTCAGTTCGCGGACGCCCGCGGTGTCCGGGTCCTGTGCGGCCGGGTCCGCGACCCGGCCGAAGAACAGCGTGTTGTCCACCACCAGCAGGCCGCCGGGCCGCAACAGGGCGAACGATCCCTCGTAGTAGCGGGGGTAGTTGGCCTTGTCCGCGTCGATGAAGACGAGGTCGAAGGACTCCGGTCCGCGCTCCGCCGTCAGCTTGGCCAGGGTCTCCACCGCGTCGCCGATCCGCAGCTCGATCCGGTCGGCGACCTCGGCCTGCTCCCAGTACCCGGCCCCGATGGCGGGCCAGCGCTCGGTGAGGTCGCAGGTCACCAGCTCCCCGCCGGGCGGCAGGGCGCGGGCCATGCAGAGGGTGCTGTACCCGGTGAACGTGCCGATCTCCAGGATCGACCGGGCCCCGGTGAGCGCGACCAGCAGCGCCAGCAGCTGCCCCTCCTCGGCCATCACCTGCATGGCCTCGCCGGCCGGTAGGGCGGCGGTCTCGGCCCGAAGTCCCGCCAGCAGCTCGTCGTCCCTGAGTGACGTCCCCCTGATGTAGTCGAGCAGTTCCTGCGTGGGTGTCACCTGTTGGGCCATGGGACTCCTTGTCGGGTGCGCGTCCGGGTCCGGACGCCGGTCGGCGGGGTGCGGCGGGCTCGGCGGGCCCGGCGGGGTGCGGAGCGGGAAGGACGGGCGGGGGCTATGCCCCGCGGAGACTCGGCGACGTCCGCCCGAGCACCGAGCGGAGCCGGTGGCCGACCGGGTCGAGTCCGGCGGTGGCGGCCAGTTCCAGCGCGGACCTCAGATTGGCCTGCTCGGCGCGCCACCAGTCCTCGGCGTCGGGGTGGCAGTCGGGGGCGGGCGCCCAGGGGACGAAGGACGGTCCGAAGGACGGGCCGCGGACCGGGCCCGCCTCGTCGTGGCCGGCGGCCGGGTCGAGCTGCTCCTCGGCCATCCGCAGGTAGCAGGCGAGCAGCCGGCGCAGTGTCTCGGCGCGGCGCTCGGGCGGGTCCTCCGCCTCGGCCCGCTCCCTCGCGTAGGCGCGCAGCAGATCGTCGAGATGGTAGCGGCCGAAGCCGCGGGCGTGCAGCAGGTGGGCGTCGGCGAGGGTCTCCAGGACGGCTTCCGCCGTGTCGACCTGGCAGTCCAGCAGGACGGCCGCGATGCGGGCGTCGGTGTGCTCGGCCCCGACGGCGCCCAGCATCCGGAAGGCGGCGGCGGGGTCGGGTAAGGACGGCAGCCGCGGGGCGTCCCGCTGCAGGGTCCGGTAGTCGCGTTCCAGGCCGATCCGGACGCCGAGGTCGCCGACCCGCAGTTCGTCCAGCAGGCGGGCGGAGCGGGCCAGCCGGGCGGCGAGCCGGCCGAGGTCCCAGTGCGGGCGGCCCAGGTAGCGGGCGCCGACGATGCGGACGGCGAGCGGGAGGCCCGCACACCGCCGGACGACGGAACGGGCGGCCTGCGGCTCGGCCTCGACGCGCCGATGGCCGACGATCGAGCCGAGGAGTTCCAGGGAGGCGGGTTCGTCCAGGGGTTCGAGGAGGATGGTGTGGGCTCCGTCCAGGTCGGCGAGCCGGTCGCGGCTGGTGACGATCACCCGGCCGGCCCGGCCACCGGGGAGCAGCGGCCGGACCTGCGCCGCACCGCGTGCGTCGTCGAGGACCACCAGGACCCGGCGGTCGGCGGTGAGCGAGCGGTACAGCAGGGCGGCCTGGTCCGGGTCGGCGGGGATCGCCTCGGCGGCGACCCCGAGGTCGGTCAGGAAGCGGGCGAGCACCTCGCCGGGCTCGGCGGGATTCTCGGTGCCGCCGAGGTCGGCGTAGAGCTGCCCGTGGCCGAACTGGTCCCGGACACCGTGCGCGACGCGGAGCGCGAGCACGCTCTTGCCGATACCGCCGCTGCCGGTGACCACGGTGACCGCGGCGGTCGGCAACTCGGCCAGCAGCCGGTTGGCGAGTTCGCGTTCCTCCGTGCTCCGGCCGACCAGTTCGGGCGGGCCGGCCGGCAGTTGGGCGGGGCGGGGCCGGCGCGGCTCGCCGGGGTACGGGCCGGGGCGCTGCGGCTCCGGCCCGGCGGTGTCGGCCTTCGGGGCCTCGGTACCCGCGGAGTCGTCGGCGGCCAGGATGCGCCGTTGCATCTCCCGTAGTTCCGGGCCGGGTTCGGCGCCGAGCTGGTCGATCAGCGCGGTGCGGGTCAGCTGGAACAGGGCGAGCGCCTCGGACTGTCGGCCGGCCCGGAACAACGCCAGCATCAGTCTGCTGACGAGGGCTTCGCGCAGCGGGCTCTCCTGGACCTCGCGCCACAGCTCGGGCATGATCTCGGCGTGCCGGCCGAGCGCGAGGTCGACGTCCAGCCGTGATTCCACGGTCTGCAGGCGTAGTTCGTGCAGGTAGCGGCCCTCGACCTCGCGCAGCGTGCGGGAGGGGATGTCGACCAGTGGTTCCCCGCGCCACAGCTCCAGGGCGGCGGAGTACTCCGCCGAGGCCGGTTCCAGCTCGCCGGCCCGGATGTGGGCGGCGGCCCGCGCGCGGTGGGCGGTGAAGCGTCCGAGGTCGGTCTCGTCCTCGTCCAGCTCGATCCGGTAGCCGGGGGCGCTGGTGAGGATCCGTCTGCCGGCCTGACCGCCGAGGACCTGGCGGAGCCTCATCACGTACGTGCGGACGGTGGCCGCGGCGCTCGGCGGCCGGCCGCCGTCCCAGACCGCCGCGGCGATCCGGTCCACCGACACCACGCGGTTGGCGTTGATCAGGAGCAGGGCGAGCACCACCCTCTGCCGGGGCGCGGGCACCTCACGCTCCCCTCCGTCCACCCGGACGGACAGCGGGCCGAGCATACCGAACTGCACAGACGGCCTCGATTCATGGCGGCAGAACAGGGCGACGGGATCAGGCCTGCCGAGCAGGCGACGCACAGCCTTCCTCTTCGCTCGTCGTCCTACGGGTCGATCCGCAGGATCCGACGGGCGGCGCGCGGGCGGCGGGTCCGAACCGCTCTGCAGCGGGGCGAGTTCGTCGAAGTCGACGAGCCGGGTCTCCCCCAGGGCTCCCGTGTGGTCGGGCGCCTTGCTGTCGGCCGTGGCGGCCGGATCCCGGACCGTGGAGTTCCCGGCGCCGGGGCGCGTCTGGGCGACGACCACGAACACCTGCCCGTGGGCACTGTGCAGGGTGTCCGCGAAGATCTCGTCGAACTCCCCGATCCGTGCCGGGTCCCTTGCTTGAGCCACTCCTGCTGCTGCGTCGACGGCCCGGTGGGGACGTCCGGCTTCAGGGTCCGGACGGCCGCCGACACCGCCACATCCGGGTCGGTGCGGCCCTCGACCAGGTGCTGGCCGGCCGCCGTGACTTCGGAGGTGGTGCCGTTCGCGAGAGCCGTCCGGCCTGTCGGAAGTTCCCAGGGTGCGCGACCGGCTCCGGACGATCTGCGCGTCGGTGCGGAACGGGCGGGCTGCCGGGAGTGTGACACCACCCCCCGGCCGGGCGAGCAGCGCCTTCCCCTCGATGCCGCCGGCAACCTCTGCTCCGGGCAGGCCGGGCGGGGGCACCCCCGGTAACGCGTACAGCGCCACCACCTGGACCGTGATCGGCTTGCGACGCCGCACCCGGTCACCGTGCGGGCCCTGACCGGGCCATGGCCGTCCCGTTGTACCGCCGTCGCCGGTCGGACCTTCGTGGCCCTTCACGCCGTTTCGGCCTGCCGCGCCGTCGCGGCCGCCGAGCCGGCGGCGCGCGGGTTCCCGGCGGCCGGCGCCCCCCGGCGAAGCGACATCACGCACCGCACCCCCTTCCGGTAACGCCGCGACTCCCGCTACCAGAACCGCTCGGAACCTCGCGCCCCGGGCGGCCCGGGCGGAGCGCGACCCGACGCGCCGCGACCCGGTGGCCGCCGTTCCGCCCGCGCGCCATTCGGACACCAGTAATTCGTGCAGAGTCGACACCGGCGACCTGCCGACGGAGCATGCTTCCCACATCATGGAACCCCCCTCCACTCTCGAAAACCACCGGCCCCAACAGGCCCGGCACGTTCTAGAGATGCGCCCCCCGCGCTTTCATCCCGCTGCGTTATCAAATCGTTACTCTCTGCACGACGCGAACACCCTGCAAACATCGACGAAAGCACGCACCAAAGGGTCGCCCGCATACGCACCATTCATCCGCGCAGGAGCCCGGGGAGATGAACGCATGATGCGGAGGCTTCCAGGTGGGCAATCCACGGGCCCGCCCCGGCCGTCAAGGCCGCTCCGGTGTGCCCGCCCTCTCTCGTACGAACCAAGACGGTCTGTACGACCGGCGGGAGGCTCGCGCAGGGTTGCAGCTTCCGTAGCGTCATGTGGTCAGGTGGAGCCGTCCTCATTCGTTCGCGAAAGGCCCTCCGCCGATGCCCACGTCGTTCTTCGTTTCACGTCAGGCCAGGATCGGTGACGTGGCGGCCCTCGTAGGCACGACACCGCGAGCGATCCGGCACTACCACGACATGGGTTTGATCTCCGAGCCCGGACGGGGCAGCGACGGCCGTCGGCGCTACGGCTTCCAGGACGTGGTCCGCCTCCTGTGGATCCGGAAAATGGCCGAAGCGGGAATCACCCTGGACGACATCCGTGACGCCTTCACCAACACCGCAACCGTCTCCGAGACCGTCTCCGAGACCGGCGAGAGCGAGGGGGGCGGCATAGAGGCCACCCTGGCTCGGCTGGAGGAGGACCTTGCCGCCCGGGCGGCAGAACTCGCCCGCCAGCAGGCCCGCGTACAGCGGATGCGTGCCGAAGGCAGCCGGATGGGCCTGCTCTCCGAGGCAGTCACCGGTCGCTTGAAGAACCTCCCCGAGGGCTCGCTGCGCCAGGACGATCTGGACACGCTACTCGTCACCGAGCGGATCTTCGGCTCGCTCGGCGCGGCCGTGCAGGCATCCCGGTTCATGGCGCTGGCCGCCCACCCCGAGCTCCGGGCCGAGTCCGACCGCGTGGACGCTGCCGAGGAAGCACTCGACGACACCGTCGCCGTCGACGACCCACGTGTTGCCGAGACGGCCGCCCGGCGCCACGCGTTCGAGAAGACCCTGATGGCGGTGATCGAGGAGTCGGGGATCGAGGAGGAGGAAGCAGCCCTCCTCGACGCCCTGGACGCCGCTCACCCGGAGGCCGCCGAGGACACTGCGGAAACGGAGGCCGAGGAGGGCGGCATGAGCGTGTTCGAGGCCGTCACCAGGTTGCCTCACGGCTTCTCCCCGGCCCGGGTGCGCTGCGCGGAACTGGCCCAGGAACTCGCCGACCGCGACTGAGCCGGTCCGCCGGAAGTCCCGCGCGGAGAAGGCCCGGATCGCGGTCACCTTCCGGGCGACCTCGGAGAAGGCGACCCGCCCGTACCGCCCGAGGGGTGTCCCTCGCCCGGCAGTTCACGCTCTCGGTGCCGACCGGTACCGACCGGTGCACTCGCAGGGGGCTCTGGGGGGGTGCTCGGGTCCACGGTTGTAGGGTCGGTGCCCATGATGCTGAAGAGGTGGACTTCCCGTGTCCTTCTGATCGACGAGCGTGATCGTCTCCTTCTGCTCTGCGGCCGGGACCCCCGCAGGCCGGGCGCGCAGTGGTGGTTCACCGTCGGCGGCGGGGTGGAGGACGGGGAGGACTACGCCCAGGCCGCGGTGCGCGAGGTGCGGGAGGAGACGGCGCTGTCCCTGCCCGTCGAGCGGCTGAGTACGGTCGTCTGGACACGGCAGTCGCTCCTGACCGTCGACGGGCAGCGCTTCGACCAGTACGAGGAGTACCGCCTGGCCCGCGTCACTGCCGCCGAGGCGAGCACGATCAGGATCGACACGGCCGAGGCCTGCTACGGGTACCGCTGGTGGGCTGCCGAGGAACTGGGAGCCACCTCCGAGACGGTCCGTCCCAAAGGGATGGCCTCCCACCTGACCAGGCTGTTGACGGCAGTCGGCGGGCCCCACCCGGAGCCCGTGCTGCACCTGGGAGACTTCGACGAGGACACCGACCCCGAGTAGGGGCCGGGCCGGCCACCCCGTACCGGACGCGGAGGCCACCTCCGGGCGGACACCCCGGGTCAGCGCTTGGACTGCCAGTAACCGAACTGGCGGAGCGGGTCGCCGTCGAGCGACCACGGCCAGGCGGTGGCCACGTCACCGAGCAGGTCGAAGGTGTCTGCGCTCTCACGCGAACGGCCCGCCTGGACCAGGGCGAAGGCGAGCACGTTGAGGTCGGCCAGGGCGGCCGCGTGCCGTAGGTGGCCGGGGCGGGGCCAGTCGGCCACGGCCGCGTCAAGCACCCGGGCGGCACGCTCGTTCGTCCACTGGCGGCGGACCAGCAGCGCCTCGATGCCACCCCGGGCGGCGATCCGGGCGTGCTCGTCGACCAGTGCGGTCAGCTCCACGCCCACGGCCGGCGTGTTCGGGGGCACCACGGCCCGGAACGCGTCCATGAACTCCGACTGCCTGCTGCGCGAACCGCACTCCTCCGGCGACAGGTAGCGCAGCATCTGCAGGTGCGCCTCGCGGTTCCAGGGGTCGCGTGCGCGCACCTCGTGGAAGACGGCGAACAGCTCGCGCGACTCCGCGCGCGTCAGGCGCAGGATCCCGAGCAGCACCACCCAGGGGGTCGGGTCGTCGGGCGACGCTTCGGCGGCACCGTAACAGTGGTCGGTGGCGGCGCGGGCGTCCTCCATCCGTCCCGTGTACCGGCCGCGGACCAGCTCTACCCACGCCTCGAAGACCTGAGGGTTGGCGTTGTTCGGGCGGCGCAGCCGCCAGAAGCGGGCGAGCGACGAGGGCGCGGCGGCCTCGGCGAGGACGGCCAACCGGTGTGCGCGACGGTCCCAGTCCGTACCGGCCTCCTGGAGAAGCCGCTCGACCTGCTCGATGCGAATGGCATCCTGGCCCGGCATAGCGGCGGAATTCAGCTGGCGCCGCACGCGACCGAGGGCGGCGTCGTCGAGTTCCGGCCGCACTCGCGGGCCTGAAGCGCGAAGTCTTCGAAGGATCGACACGGGCCAGAGCCTAGGCCGACAGTCGAATTTCGGACAGTCTCGGAGGAGGATCGTTATGTCCGGGCAATTCCGGTGACCGCACCTGGGCAACCTCGATCTCCCGGGCAGGTACTGGCGGATACGGCCAAGCAAACTTTAGGTAGGCTGCCCTAACTTTCCTTTGGCCCCCGGAGGGCGGGGCGACACGTCCCTCCCTCCGACACAACGCGGGCCCGGCCGGCAGTCAACAAACCAGCGCGACGAGCACGCTCGGGGAATTCGCTCACGGATCCTCGTCAGCAAAGGAAGCGGGTGTCCGGGCAGCGCCTCACTCGGCGTCCTCGTCGGTGAAGGAGAGTCGTACCGCCACAAGACCGCCGCTCTCGTCGAGGTCGGCGAAGACGGGGAACCATCCGTCACCCCAACTGGTCATCGAGAACAGCACCTGGGCGCCGCCCACCTCGACGGTGCCCGCCTCCAGGGCCGAGGAACGCACCTCGCGCATCGCCTGCCAGTGGTGGGAGTGCGGCCGAAAGTCGAACACCAGGCCATGTCGGGGATGCGCGTCCTTCCAGGCCAGCAACGCCTCGACCTTCTCCACTGCTTCGGCGATCTCCAGGTCGGCCCAGCCGTAGAGATCCTCCTCGCCAGTCGCGCCGAGCCGGGGAGCACCGAAATCTCGGGCCACCTCGTCCTGTGCGCCACCCCAGAAGGCCACATCGGCCAGACCGTCCAACGGCTCGTCGTGTTCCCAGGCCCCGAGCGAGTCGGCGTCGCCGAAAGCCACTCGCGCCCAGTCCACGCAGATGTCCCCCAGCGGGACCGACTTCGCCACCGGCACATCGGTGACCCTGACCCGCATCTCCGCCCACCCCGATCCGTCGCCGACGCGGGTCGCCTCCACGGGAAGAGCCCGATCGCGGGGCAGACCACCGAGCGCGACGGCCGGAACGCCGAAGGCAAGGAAGCTCCCGCCGCCTGCCACCCCACATCGGCGGACCCGCTCCCGATGCGGCACCCGGCCGTCGAAAGCCTCCACCCGGGCATCGAGGCCACGTTCACGGCAGTGCGCCTCGAAGTGCCCCGCCACCTCCGCGACTCCGGACGCCGGAATGTCGTACAGCGTCGTTCCCGGCTGCCGGTCGAAGGACCTCGCGGCAGCCTCGGCGTCGGGCCCCACTATCTCGAAGTCCACCGCGCGGACGATGTCGTCAGCCATGGCCGGGTCGTGGACACCCAACTGTTCGGGATCGATCCCGGCGGGAGACTCGTCCCCGCTCCACATGCCGAGGTAACCGCCGTCGATGATCACCAGGTCACCGGACGGGCACGTGATCCGGCCCAGCTCGAAGATCTCTTCCATAGCCGGGGAGTCTAGGAGTGTCGTCCGACACCAGGCCTCGACGAGGGCCGACGGCACCATGGCCGGGGCCGCCGTCGAATCCGGACGTGGCTGCCCGCCACCACCCCGGAATGACATGGCTGCCCCGCCGCCACCCCGGAATGCAGACGGCCGCGTCTCGCCACCGCGACCGGGAACCCACACTCCCCGACCCGGGTCGACGCCGGCGGCAGGGGGCCCGACGAGCGGCGCAGCGAACCCGCCGGGGCCGGGAGCACGGGCTCGTGTGCACGGGTGGAGGGACTCGAACCCCCAGCCTGCCGCTTTGGAGACGGCTGCTCGTCCAGTTGAGCTACACCCGCTCAGCCAGGCCGGACTCGAACCGGCGACCTACGCCTTATGAGGGCGGTGCTCTATCAACTGAGCTACGGGCTGTCGGCCCTGGTGGCCGCGTGCCTTGATTCTGCGGCACGGCCCCACCGGGCGTCACCCGGTTTTCCGGTGCGCCACAGAGCATGTCAGGCGGCCCCGGCGAAGCAAGCCGGCCGGCGTCCGATCCTCTGCCGTCCACCAGTCACACATCCGCCTGCACCGTCCCGCGCTGCGGCTTCCCGAGGTCGCCGAAGACGTTCGCGTCGAGCTCGCGGTGAGCGTCGTTGTCGGGCATGCCGCGCAGCAGCAGGTCGCGTGCGGCCGTCAGCGGTCGACGGGTGCGCCCGGCGGAAACGGGAGGTCTCGGCGGTCTGCTACAGGCCGAACTACGGTGGACGTGATCCGGTACGGCGGTCCCTCCCGTCCCGGCCGGGGCGGCAGTGACTACCGTGGACGAAGAGGCCGAACTCCTCCCCACGTGGGGAGGCCGCAGGTCTGACAGGAGCCGGTTGTGAACGACCTCGGTGACGGCAAGGCCTCCAGCGGTGTGCGCGGGTACGCGTTCGCGGGTCGCGAACGCGAGATGCGGGCACTGCTGGGCGCGGTGTCCGGGAAACGCCCGGCAGTGGTCCTGGTGGAGGGCGAGGCGGGGATCGGCAAGTCGCGGCTGGTCGCGGAGGCGTCCACGGTGCTGGGCACCGAGGGCCTGCGGGTACTGGTGGGCGGCTGCCATCCGCTGCGTGAACCACTGGCCTACGGGCCGGTGGTCGACGCACTGCGCCGGGTCGGAGCGTGGCTGCCGTCCGTGGAGCGGCTGGACGTGTCGGCGGGGGCGCTGGCGCCGCTGCTGCCCGACCTGGCCGGCGCGCTGCCTCCCCCACCGCCGGCACCGCCGGATTCCCCCGGGTCGAGCGGGCAGCGGTCCCGGGTGGCGTCGGGGGTACGGACGCTGCTGGAGGCGGTGGCCCCGACCGTGCTGGTGGTCGAAGACGTCCACTGGGCGGACGAGGCGACCCGTGAGCTCCTCCTCCTGCTCGCACGGGACATGCCCGCCGACGCCGCGCTGGTACTGACCTACCGGGCGGAGGACCTCCCGGTCGGCCGGCCGGTGCTGGGTGCCGCGTTCCGCCGTCCGCCGGGCACGGGCGGGGCCGAGATCCGGCTCGGCCCACTCGGCGAACCGGAACTGCGGGCCATGGCGCGGGACGTACTCGGCGACCGGCCGAAGCCGACCCTGGTGCGGGCCCTTCTGCAGCGGAGCGGGGGTCTGCCGCTGGTGATCGAGGAGGACCTGGTCACCCTCGCCGCCGTGCCGCGCGGCACGGACCTGACGGTGCTACGGGTGCCACGAAGCCTGAGCGAGGTGCTGGCCGAACGCAGGGCCCGGCTGGGCCCGGACGCCGCCGCGCTGGTGAACGCTGCGGCGGTCCTGGCGGTCCCGGCCGGACAGTCGCTGCTGGCCGACGTGGCGGGCCTGGACGGGAACCGGGGCGAGGCGGCCCTGCTGGAGGCCCTGGGCGGGGCGGTGCTGCGACCGGTGGGCCCGGACTCCTACGGGTTCGGGCACGCCCTCGCCCAGGAGGCCGTCTACGGCGCAATCCCCGGGCCGGTACGCAACCGGGCCCACCGGCGGATCCTTCAGGTGCTGCTGTCCCAGGAGCCGCCACCACTCGTGCAGATCGCCCACCACTCCCGCGCCCTGGGCGACCTGGCGGCCTGGCTGCCCCGCGCCCAGGCAGCCGCCGACCAGGCCACCGCGGTCGGCGACCACGGCACCGCCGCCGCACTGCTCCAGGAGATCCTCGACCAGCCCGGCCTCACCTCCGAACAGCTCACCCGCGCGGCCCTGGCCATGGCCGTGGCCGCACACTTCCGTACGGACCGCACCGCCTCCGTGGCGGCGCTGCGCCGGATCATGCTGCTGCCCGGCCTGCCCACTGCGGCTCGCGGCCAGATGCGATCGGCCGTCGCGATGGCGCTGATGTACCAGGAGGGTGATCCGGGGGGCGAGGAGGAGATGCTGACCGCCCTGTCCGAGGTGGAGGAGAGCGACCCGGTCTCCACGGCCAGGATGCTCGGCCTGCTGGGTGTTTCCAGGACCGGCCGGTTCTCACTCGCCGAACAGCGGGCCATGGTCGAACGCGGATTCGCCCTGCCGGCGGCCGGCGAGGACCACTACGCGCAGATGCTGCTCCACCTCGCCAGGTTCGGCCAGCAGTGCGTGGCCGCCGATCCCGCCGCCGCCGAGCTGGTGGCGATGCTGCCCCGCGAGAGTGACGACGTGCAGATACTCCAGGGCACGGCGATCTTCCTCACGGCCAGTGTCGGGGGCGCTCTCCCCGTCGGCAACGACCGGTCGGCCGCGCAGGCCCTCGCCGAGGCGACCGCATTGGTGGCACGCACCAACATGCAGACGCTGGACCTGCATCTTCGCACCTTCCGCGTCGTGCTCGACTGGCAGGCCGGGCGCTGGGACGAGGCCGAACGGGGCCTGGAATCCTTCCACGAGCGCTATCCGGATCGTCCGCTGGACGCGGGTGGGCTGCTGGCGACCGTCCGCGGTCTCGTCGCCGCCGCCCGCGGCCGCACCGCGCAGGCCGCCGACGCCTTCGAACAGGTCCTCATCCGCGAGGGCGTCCACCTGGACTCGCTCGGCGCCGCCGCCGGCGCCGCCCGCCTCCACCTCAACCGCGACGACCCCCAGGCCGCCTGGCGGGCTCTGACCGACCCGCACGACTTCCTCGCCTTCCTCGACCGCAAGGAGGCCTGGGCCCACGCCTGGGACCTCGTCCCCACCGCCGTCGAAACCCTCCTCGCCCTCGACCGCACCGACGAAGCCGAGGCCCTGACCGCGCGCCACACCACCGGGGCCGAGGGCCGGGACGCGCCCGGCGCCGTCGCCGAACACCACCTGTGCCACGGCCTGCTGCTCGCCGCCACCGACCCCGGCGCCGCGATGGCCGCCTTCGACCTCGCGGCCGCACGATGGACCGCCATCGGCCGCCCCTACCCCGCCGCCCTCGCCACCGAACGCGCCGCCCGCACCCGCACCGACCTCGACGACGTCTCCGCCCGCCTCACCGCACCGATCACCACCTTCGAACACCTCGGCGCCACCTCCGACGCCGCCCGCTGCCACCGCACGCTACGGGAACTCGGCAAAGCGACCTCCAACCCCCGCGGCCGGGCCGGCTACGGCGACCGCCTCTCCCCCCGCGAAGAACAGATCCGCGACCTCCTCACCACCGGCGCCACCAACAAGGACATCGCCGCCGCACTCTTCCTCTCCACCCGCACCGTCGAGAACCACGTCGCCCGCGTCCTGGCCAAACTCCGCACCACCCGCGCCGACCTCACCGACCCACCCGGCTGAGACGCCGCCGGTAGTGACGGCGGCGGGCGGCGGCCTGGTGGCGACTGCGGCATTCCGGCCGCCGGTGAAGCAGTCCGCTCGGCGTTGCGTTCGGAGGATTCGCCTGCGCCCGGAGAAGGCGGCGGACCTCCTGGACGGTCGGGTCCACCGGGTCGCGGCTGTGTGCCTGGCGGTTCAACCGCCGCCGGCAGGGCGCGCTTCCGTTCAGTACGACTTCAGGATGACAGCTGATCGGCAAGGAGTCTGACGACGCCCGCCGCTTGACACCGGAGGATGTGACCACCCCAAGGCCTCGAAGCACCGGTTGCGGAGCCGCGGCCCTCCCGATGACCCACCCGCCTGTTCGAGCCCTGGAGCAGCAGACCTTACGGAAGCGCAGGCCGCTGGTACGCGTTGCGGGCTCGGCACGTGAAGCGCCGCCGTCCCCGAGTACCCGGTGACGCGTCGGACCAACGACTCTGGACCGCCACCCATGCACGTGACCACCCCCGCCAGCTACCTGGCCCAGCTGTGTCGAGAGCTCACCGACTTCGCCTGGAGACAGACCCGCGCCTGTGCCTACGCCATCGCGCTGCTCGCAGGTGTGGCGGCTTCCACCGCGCTGCCGAGTTTGCCCCTGGCCCGCTACGACATACTCGTCGTCTACGGCATCCTGCTCACCCTGACGTTCTGGCGGTGCGGCTGGGAGACTGGTCGCGACGTCGCCGTCATCGCCGTCTGCCACGTCATCGGACTGGTATTCGAGCTGGTGAAGGTGCACCTCGGCTCGTGGAGCTATCCGGAGCCGGCGGTACTGAAGATCGGAGGCGTCCCGTTGTACGGGGGGTTCCTCTACTCGGCTGTCGCCAGCTACGTGTGCCGTGCCTGGCACCTCTTCGACCTGCGGCTCACCCGCTACCGCCGCTGGCCGACAGCTGTGGTTGCGGCTTTGATCTACGTCAACTTCTTCACCCATCACTGGCTGCCCGACGCGCGCTGGCCACTGGCCGCCATGCTGTTGGCGGTCACCGCCGGCACGACGGTCAGCTACCGCGTCCGCGGCGACCGGCGACGCATGCCTCTCGCATTGTCGTTTCTCCTCATCGGCTTCTTCCTCTGGCTGGCGGAGAACCTGGCCACCTACTCCGGTGCCTGGCGGTACCCCCACCAGCTACAGGGCTGGGAGCCCGTCGCTCCCGCGAAGATCGGCGCATGGACGCTGCTGATCAGTGTCACGTTCGTCCTGGCAACGATCGGCAGACTTCGACCGCCCAAGAGTCCGCGCTCTCCTTGACAGGCTTTCCTGCCCCACCCAGCGGGGCCCGGCAGGTTCACGACGCCGGGGCGTGGTCGCGGATGCCGGCCGGGAAGCGGGGCCCGGTGCTGAGCGACTCGGAGCGAGTGGCCCTGACCGCGGCAAATCCCGCTCCCCCGACTGATAGGAAGAGCACGGCACAATCCTGATCGAAGGGGGCACGGAAGAGATGGCCGTCCTGACGCCGAGGCGCCTCTGGAAGGGATACAGCAAACCGCAGCGCACCGAGCTCTACCTCCGCTGGTCGCTCTACCTCGTGCCGCTGGTCATGCTCCCGCTGATCATGCTGGCCATCGCCGCCGCCCCGGACGTCCAACCGGACACCGACGGCATCGCCCGGGTCTGCCTGGTCGTCGTCCTGGGCACCACCCTGCTGACCCTGCGGGCCCTGCGCACCTCACTCGACCACTACCTGAAGCGGCCCACCGACCACCTGCGCTGGCTCGTCGCCGTGGGCGTCGTGGCAGTGGCCGGCTCCTGGGCCGTGCTGCTGCTCGGCCCGGCCGGCGGCGGGCCGGGCAGTCCGTACGCGCCGCCGTTCACAGCCGTGGTCGTCTCCGCCCTGCTGGCCAGCGCCTTCTGCCCGGCGAGCGTGGGCCTGCCGGTGGGCCGGGCGTGCCTCGCCGGGGCGGTGGCCCAGCTCCTGATCGTCCCTGCGGCCCTGCTGGCCGGGCTCAGCGCCCCGACCACGGCCGGTCTGCTGCTCGGCAACCTGATCACGCTCGCCGCCGTCGGCTTCAGCTGCCGCAGCTTCGCCTGGTTGCAGTCCGTCGTCTGGGAGCTGGACGCCGCCCGCGAGGCCCAGGCCCGGCTGGCCGTCGCCGAGGAGCGGCTGCGGTTCTCCCGGGACCTGCACGACGTCATGGGCCGCAACCTCACCACCATCGCGCTGAAGAGCGAGCTCGCCGTCCAACTGGCCCGCCGGGGCCGGCCGGAGGCCGCCGACCAGATGACCGAGGTGCAGCGGATCGCCCAGGAGTCCCAGCGCGAGGTCCGGGACGTCGTCCGCGGCTACCGCACGGCGGACCTGCACGCCGAGGCGATCGGCGCCCGGGCCGTCCTGCGCGCCGCCAACGTGGCCTGCGCGATCGACCTGGGCGAGGACGCCGACGAACTGCCGCTGCCCGTGCAGTCTGTGCTCGGCTGGGTGATCCGCGAGGCCACCACCAACATACTGCGCCACAGCGAGGCCGCCCACTGCTCGATCCGGCTGCGGCGCGAGGGGAACCGGGCGGTGCTGGAGCTGGAGAACGACGGGGTGCCGGCCGTGCCGATCCCGTCCCAGGGCAGCGGGACGGGGCTGCGCGGACTGCGCGAGCGCCTGGCCGCCCACGACGGCGAGCTGACCGTCCCGGACGCCGGGACGGGCCGGTTCCGGATGCTCGCCAGCGTCCCGCTCTGACCCCCGCCGGCCCCGCCGGATCGAGACCGCGTTTGAGATCTGTCGTGTCCCCTTGCTGGGGTTCGTTGAGCTCACCGTGAGTGGTGTTGAGGGTGGGGTATCCGTCGGACCTGGCGGATGAGCAGTGGGCGCTGGTGGAGCCGCTGCTGCCGCCGGCGCGGGTGGGTCCGAAGGGCGGTCGACGGGAGAAGCACCCGCGGAGGCGGATCGTCGACGCGATCTTCTACGTGGTCCGCACCGGGTGTGCCTGGCGGCAGTTGCCGAAGGACCTCCTAGTAGTTACGTGGAATCAAGCGCTACAGGGTGCGCCTCGTATCCTGCGGCGTTTCCACGTACTGAGGAGACCTGTTGGGCGGCGCGGTGGTGTTGGAGGAGAAGTGGCCGGTCCTGGGCCGGCATGGGCGGGCGGCTGAGTGGCTGAAGGTGTGGACGGATCTGGGGCGGGCGCCGCGGACGATCGACGCGTACGCGAGAGGCCTGGCCGAGTACCTGCTCGTCTGCGAGCGCGATGAGGTCGACCCGGTCACCGCGAATCGGCTGCATGTGGCCGCGTTCGTGAAAGACCTGAGCTCACGGCCGAGCCGTCGCGGGCCTAATGTCGTCGCGATCGACTCCGGGGTCGGCCTGGCGAACGCGACCCTGCAGCAGCGGCTGGTGCCGGTGCGGCTGTTCTACGACTACCTAATCGAGGAGGGGCTGCGGGAGTCCAACCCGGTCGGCCGCGGCCGCTACACACCAGGCCGGAAGTTCGGCGGTCATCAGCGCGGCCTGGTCCCGCGCTTGACGAAGCTGCCGTGGATTCCGAGCGAACAGCAGTGGCTCGATCTGCTGGACGTCGTGCGTGACGAGCCGGTCCGGAACCGCGTGATGCTCGCCCTCGCCTACGACGCGGCCCTGCGGCGCGAGGAGTTGTGCTCGCTGCGGACCGACGACCTCGATCCCGCGCATCGGACGCTGCGGGTCCGCGCCGAGACAACGAAGACCCGGCGCGAGCGCGTCGTTCCGTACTCGGCCGCCACCGGGGTGCTGCTGTCCGGCTACCTCGCGCACCGGGCCACGATCAGCAGGGCCCGCGGACCGCTGTTCCTGTCGGAGTCGCGCCGCAACTATGGCCAGCCGCTGACCCTTTGGACCTGGTCCAAGGTGATCCGTCGCGTGGCGCTCGCCGCCGACCTGCCCCGTTTCTCGACCCACACCACGCGGCATCTGTGCCTGACCGATTTGGCCCGGATGGGCTGGGAACTGCACGCCATCGCCACCTTCGCCGGCCACCGCAGCACCGAGTCGACACTGGCCTACATCCACCTCTCCGGCCGGGACCTGGCGGAGAAGCTGAACCGAGGCATGCAGCAGATCCACTCCTGGCGCGTGGACATGCTCACCCGGGCCGCCCAGGACGCAGGGAGGGTCGCCAAGTGACCGCGCGACCGGGCCCGACGGGCATACGGCCGACCGGCACTCCGGCGTGGGCATGGCCGATCGACCCCGCGCGCTACGACCGACACGGCCTGCTCACAGAGGCCGAGGCGGAGACACTGCGGACGCTCGGCATCGATCAGCTCCGGCAGCACGATCTCACCGAGGCGGTGCCGCTGCGGCCGATCGCCCGGCTGGTCAGGCCGCTGATTGACGCCTTCAACGCCTTGCACTGGCCGCCCGGCGATCGGCATCAGGGCCGGTACGCCCGGGATGCGGCAGGACTCGTGCTCCTGCGCTGCGGCGAACTGCGGCGGGCCTTCTGGGGCTGGTCAGTGCACGACTGGGTTGACCTGATAGACACGGACGGTGCCAACTTCCGTCGAACGTGGGGCGGGCAGATCGGCCCCAACGCCCGGCCGTTCGTGATCGCCTACGCCCATCTCATCGGCGAGTTCACCGCCTTCGACCGGCTCGGACGGTTCATGCGGCCGAGCCTGGCCCGCCGGGTCTTCGGGGCGGAGGTCGTCGACGCGGCGATCCAGCAGATCTGCGCGGTCCTGGCCGACTGGGGCTATCGCCGCGACGCCGAGAAACTGACCGCGGCTATCAGCCAGGTGCTGCTGTTGAACCGCAGCCCCCAGCTGGAGGATCTGTCCACCGAGGCCCTGGCCGCACTGCGCGAAAGCCCGGCCATGAGCGGGCAGTGGGGCACCGATCTCCACGGTATCCACCGGGCCGTCGCCGCGCTAGGCCACGCGGATCCGCCGCCATCCGTCCACGAAGCCGGTCCCGCAGCGCTGGAGGGAGCGCCGGCCGCGTGGGCCGGGTGGGTCGAGCGTTGGTACACGACCTCAACGCTGACCCCGAAGATCCGCAGAAGCTACCGCAGCGTGCTCGCCAAGATCGGCCGCTGGCTAGCCGCCGAGCACCCCGAGATCACCGAGCCCGCGCAGTGGACCCGGCAGACCTGCGCATCCTGGGTCGCGGCAGTCGACCGAATGGCCGTCGGCGACTTCTCCCAGTGGACGCACGGCATGCGCTCGCAGGGCCGCCTGGGCAAACCGCTCACTGCGGAGTCGAAGTCCGGATACCTCAAGGTGCCCCGCGCGTTCTTCCGCGACCTGCACGAATGGGAGTGGATCCCGCGCCGGTTCGACCCCGCCCATCCCTTCGGACGCCCCGAAGCGTCCGCACGCTGATGGGCCCGGACCCGCGGGTGATCGCCGACGACATCTGGGCCAAGCTGATGTGGGCCGGCCTGAACGTCGAGCCGGGTGACCTGCCGACCGCAGACGGCCGCACCTACCCGGTCGAGCTGATCCGCGCCATCACCTTGGTCTGGCTGTTCGCTGGCCAGCGCAGTGACGAGATTACCCGGCTCCGGGTCGGCTGCATCCGCTGGCAGCACGATGGGATGCCCATCCCCGGCGACTCGGGCGAGGTTCTCGCCCGCGACGCGATCTGCCTGCTCGACGTGCCCACTCACAAGACCGGCACTGCTTTCACCAAACCCGTCGACCCGCTCCTGGGCAAGGCCATCGAGGCATGGCAAGCCGTCAGGCCCGTGCAGCCGCCGATGCTTGACCCCAAGACCGGCGAGTTCGCGGATTTCCTGTTCGCCCACCGAGCCCGCCGGGTCGCCAAGCACTACATCAACACAGCGGTCATTCCGATGCTCTGCCGCAAGGCCGGGGTCCCCACCGCCGACGTCCGGGGCAACATCACCAGCCACCGGGCCCGGTCCACCATCGCCAGCCAGCTCTACAACGCCAAGGAGCCCATGACCCTCTTCGAGCTGCAGGAATGGCTTGGTCACCGAACTCCCGAGGCGACCGCCCACTACGCGAAGATCACCCCGAACACCCTGGCCAGGGCCTACAACGACGCCGGGTACTTGGCCCGCAACGTCCGCACCATCGAGGTCCTCGTCGACCGCGACGCTGTCGCCTCCGGCGCTGCGGCCGCAGGCGAGCCCTGGCAGTACTACGACCTCGGCCACGGCTGGTGCACTCACACCTTCTTCGAACAGTGCCAGCACCACATGGCCTGCGCGCGCTGCGACTTCTACACGCCCAAGGCCTCCAGCAAAGGCCAACTGTTGGAGGCCAAGGACAACCTGCAGAAGATGCTCGCGGCCATCCCGCTCACCGACGACGAACGCGCTGCCGTCAACGACGGGCAAGCCGCACTCGACCGCCTTCTCGAA
Source organism: Kitasatospora sp. NPDC127035 (assembly GCF_042726075.1). Taxonomy (NCBI): domain Bacteria; kingdom Bacillati; phylum Actinomycetota; class Actinomycetes; order Kitasatosporales; family Streptomycetaceae; genus Kitasatospora; species Kitasatospora sp. NPDC127035. The sequence goes on from NZ_JBHXDN010000035.1 coordinate 39,512, forward strand.
CGCCTTGCTGATGTCCCGACACCGGCTGGGCCCACACCACGCGAGCTCGACCTTCCTCCCGGCGCCATACGACTACCGATCATCGAGGCCGATCCGTGGAACGGGGGGAGCACCCGCCGGTCATGTTCTCGACGGGAGCCGCTAGGTTGAGCCCGCCGACTGGAAGGTTGAGGCCGTGACTGAACACCCGGATATCGCAGCATTGACCCAGCTCATGGCTCCGACGTTCGGCGTCGACGAGGCCATGGACTGGCCCTCAGTCGAGGAACGGCTGGGCATCGCACTGCCCAGCGACTACAAGGCGTTCATGTCCGTCTACGGCGGCGGCGGCATCGACGGCGTGCTCGACGTCTTCCTTCCTCTTCACCAGGACGGCATCCAATGGGAGCCCGATGCCATTGAAGACCGCGTCTCCAGTGGTCAGGGGACCTGGGAGAGCACGCCGGCGCAACGGCGTCCCGACGTGGACCCGGCTCATATCCTCCCCTGGGGCACAACCGTCGGGCCTGATCTCCTGTGCTGGATCACCACCGACCCCGATCCCGACCGCTGGCCGGTCCTGGTCTGTGGCAGGTCCGCAGACTGGACCCTGTTCGACTGCGGCATGGCCCGTTTCCTCCTGCGGATCTTCACTGCCGACCTCGCTGCATGCCCCCTGAGCGACGCCTCCCTCTGGGGAGACCCTTCGCCGGGATTCGTCCACTGGCGCGAGCAGCAGATCCGCTGGAAGGCCCGCCGAGACCCCTTCACTAACGAGCCCGATCCTTACGCAGATGCGTTCCCCCGCTGAGCACTACCAAGGCTGAGCCACCGTCACATCCGGACAGGCTTGACAACGCAGATTCCACAGAACGCCGTGGCCGACGGTGTACTGGTACTTCACCTGGTGGCACGACGACGGCACCGTCGAGCGGATCCATGACGCTCTGCGCGGCCGTGTCCGGGAGGCGGACGGCCGTGACGTGGAGCCGAGCGCGGGCCTGATCGACCCGCAGTCCGTCCGCACCGCCGACACGGTCCCCGTCGAGACCAGGGGCTTCGACGGGGGCAAGAAGGTGAAGGGCCGCAAGAGGTTCATCGTCGCCGACACCCTCGGCCTGCTGCTGGCCGTCCACGTCGTCGCGGCGAGCATCCAGGACCGCGACGGCGCGAAGCAGCCATTGCTGTGGACCCGGCTCGACCACCCCGGCGTCAAAAAGGTCTGGGCCGACCAGGGCTTCGCCGGCCGCCTGGTCGAATGGACCGCCCAGGTCCTCGGCCGCGACCTGGAGATCGTCCGCAAGGACCCCGACCGGCACGGCTTCCAGGTCAAGCCCAAGCGATGGGCGGTAGAGCGCACACCTCATGGCTCACCGCCCACCGGCGCCTCGCCCGCGACTACGAGACCAGCCCGGCCCACTCCGGGACGATGATCCGCTGGGCGATGATCGGCATCATGGTCCGCCGACTCACCCGGGCCGGGCCGCGGCGAGTCCCGGCCCTCGACCGCTCGTGCCGCAACCTTCGTAGACAGCCTGTCGGCACCGCACTGACGGCAGCTGCTGTCGGCGAGCTACAGAGCCAAGAACTCCTCAACCTCGCGTTTCAGGGCAGGCGGCACGTCGGCCAACTGCGAGACGATCAGGCGGACATCCCGCCGGAGTTCGGGGCACTCGGTCCAGGCCTTCGTACTCCTGGTGAGCACGGCTGCCAGCAGATCGCCCTCGTACATGTCGCCTTCCGCCAGTGGGTCGCCCCACAGGACCTCCACCGCCAGCGGCAGGAGGTAGGCAAGACCGATGTCTTGCCTGATCAGCAGCCGCAGGTCCTCGACCGTCAGGCCGCCGATCGGCTTGCGCCGAAGCTCGCGAGCGGTCGCGATCAGGCGGGTTTCGCCGCCCGATGGGGCCAGCCAGCGGTCACACTCAAGCTCCTCAAGAGAGCGGTCACGGTCCACGAGTCGAGTCACCGACCGATCGTCCCACGTCAGATCTCAAACGCGGTCTGAGCTTGTCCTTTATGGTCTGGTTCGGTCGCGTTCGCTGATGGTTTCGGGACGTCGGACGGTTTTGCCCACGTCATAGCGGGTGGCGGGCTGCCGGTTCTTCGAGCCGGGTGGTCTGCCGGGGCCTGGCCGGTTGGGTTTGGGAACTCGGGCGGGGCAGGGCAAGGTCGGGCGGATGTTCCTGAACCCCCGCCGGACCCGGGCCGGGGTGAGTCTGTTCGGTTCGGCGGGCCGCTCCCACGGCCGGCGTAGGTCCTCGGCGAGTGGCCGGGCGAGGCGGAGCTGGGTGTGGGCGACGATGATCAGCCAGGTCCAGCGGTCCGCCGCTTCTGGTGTGCGGAGTTTGGGGCGGGTCCAGCCGAGTGTCTGCTTGATCATGCGGAAGGTGTGCTCCAGGTCGAAGCGCCGTAAGAACGCCTGCCAGCGCAGATCGACAGCGGGGCCGCTGAGGCCGGTGGCCGAGGACCAGAGCCAGAGCGGTAGCGGGTCGCCTCCGCCGGGTAGGTGGTCGACCTGAAGGCGGATCAGCGTGCCCTCGATGAGGGGGAGTTCGCTGTCGTGGTCGATCCAGGCGGAGCGGGTGGTGAGTCGCGGGTGCAGGCGGTCCCAGGCCATCGCGGACGCCGTGCCGTAGCGGTCGGTGACCTGGACGGTCACGGTGTCGGGTGCGCCCCAGGTTTCGGGCTTGGCGAAGCGGAACTCCTTGCCGTGCTTCGGGGGGCGCCCGCCCTGGGGATAGGCCAGGGAGTACTCCAACTGTGTGGGTGTCGGCCGTCGCATGACCCGATCGGAGCGCATCCGGCCCAGCACTTCCACCGGCAGATCCTTCAGCAGGTGGGCTAGGCGTGGGGCGTCGTAGCCGGCGTCGAAGACCACTAGGACATCCGGATCGCCCTCACCCCAGCGCCCTGCGGCGATGACGTTCTCGACCACGCGGCGGACCTGGACCGCGGTGACCTCGGCGACGTCGTCCGCGGGGCCAAGGCGGACAGCGTCGAGAAGCTGGCACCAGGAGGTGCGGCCTGCCTCCAGGGCGGCGACGAACGAGTACGGCCAGCCCGGGATCATCAGGTGATGGTCGCGGCCGCGGCCGAAGGTGTGGCAGAACAGCCGGTCTGGGCTGCACTCGGCGTCCGGCCGCAGCCAGTTGCTCACGTCGACGGCCAAGACGAGCCGGCCGTCGGCGGATTTCGGCTGGGGCAGCGCGGCCAGCGTGCTCCGCAGCCGCACCACGTCGAGGCTGCCGTGGTTGAGCGCGTCGTACAGCGCCCCGTGCCCACGCCGGTGCTCGGCCACCAGCGTCAGCTCCACCGGCGACGTCACCGGACCGTCCGCACACAGCAACGCGTCCGTCAGCTCGAACAGCTCGTCCCGGCGGGCAGTGAGACAGCCGTAGAAGTCCTCCCGGAAGTGAGACGCTGCGGCGAACGGCTCGTCCACCCAGCCCTGTTCCACCAGACTCACCATCGCGGCCTTTGCCTCAAGTCCCGAAACTCTTGGTCGAGTTCAGGGTCACGCGAGGACCGTTCCGCTGTCCCGAAAACACCCGGACGAGTGATTGCCAGATCGACCTGTTCAAGGCCGCTCGTCTCGTGCCACCGGATCTTGACCGCCCTGGTCAGACGGCTCTGGGCTTCGCTGCCTGCTTCATGCCGTCGGTCGACTCCGGCGCTGCGTGGCCCTTGGAGCTGAACTGCTCGCCGATGTTGTTCCACATGAAGCCGTCCTGCCAGCCCGGCTTCGCGGCAGCCCAGCCAAGCAACGCCGTGAGCACCTTCTCCTGGGACACGGTCAGGGTCTGGAAGTGCTGCTCGGCCACTCCGTTCCGGTATTCGAGCTGGTAGGTGTTGTTCTCGCACAGCAGGACCTGGATGTACCAGTCGCCGGACCGTTCCCCGTCCACCCGCTCCACGACCATGTGGGCGTTGCCTCGCCGCAGGTTGGCCAGCATCGTCCCGATGGCGGGCTTGGTGGCGTGCTTCACCACGTGGCCACGCTCGTTGGTCGCAATCAGCATGGCCGGATCATCCAGCACGATACTGACACTGCCCCGTCAGGCCCTGGTCTGGGCGGTTCAAGGTCAAGTGGCACCAACCATGCAGTGGCCCAACTTCAGTGGGCCAGGACGCCGATGGATAGATCACAAGCTAAGGGCTGATGGGCAGGCTGACGAGGACCAAGCCGTTAGGTCGCACAAGCAGCCAGTTCCACCGCTCCGCCACCGCCTGGACCCACCGCCCCGGCCCCGACATCGGCCGGACCCTGCTGCGGATCATTGACCACGCCGGCGACCCCGGCCGGCCCCCGTACTGGCGCGAGCGCAGCACCGGTGCCTGGAAGGTCTACCTCCCCTACCCCCACCGCATCTGGTGGATCGCGCCCCGGCCGGGGCCCGTCGCGCGCACTGGCGGATCCTCCGGTTAGGCCGCGCGGGCGGCCCAGCAAGGGCTAGCGTGTGGGCGTGCCCGCGCCGACACCACCACCGCCGCCCGCACCACCGCCTGCGGCCCCGCCCGTTCCCCCTCAGAGACCCGGCCCACCGGCCCCGAGCCGAGCCCGGAAGCTGCGCGACTGGTGGGCGCAGCGGCACGCGCTGGGCCGGCTGCCCTACTGGCTGCTGACACGGGCGAGCTGGGTGCTGGCCCTGTGCGTGGCGCTGTTCGTGCTGAACGGCTTCCTGACGGGGTGGGTGAACGCGTACAACGTGATGGTGGGCATCACGTCGCCCGCCGCGGTGCGGCCGCAGTGGTGTGCGTGGCTGCTGGCGGTGACCGGTTGGGCCGCGATCCCGTCGTTCGTCGGGGGCATGGCCGGGTATCTCGTCACCGCGCAGATCCAGGCCCGCCAGGCCCTGCCGATGGAGCAGGTCCTCGACCGCGTCCGTGAGCTCTCCATGCCCGCGCCCCCGCCGCCGGGCGGGAGCAACCCGTGATCAGCCTCCACGAACTGCACAAGCGCGGCGGCGACGTCGAGAAGGCCGTCCTGGCCTTCGGCGACCTGCACCCGCCCGGGACGGCGACGGGCCCCGGCCCGGTGCCGGACTGGGAACGCGCCGAAGACCACTGGCGACGGCTCCTGACCTACCTGCTGAACAACGCCGCACCGAAAAAGAAGCAGACCCCGGAGCAGAGACTCCGCTTCACCGAGAACTCCGGACTTGGCCTTCTGCTCACCTGGGAGCGCACCCCCGGCTCGCAGTGCCCGATCTGTGCAGGCCTGACATGACCGCCCTACCGTGGAGACCGTGGTGGACGACGACGAGATGACACGAGCGAGCGAGGTACTGCGCGGCGTGCTGTTCCTCGCGTGCCCGGACGCTCCCGCCGCTGCCCTGACGGAGACGGCGCGCGCGATCGTCGAACGCGCCGAACAGGAAGCACCGCAGGAGGCCCCCGCCCCCGCAGTCAGCCTCACACTTCCTCGCGCTCCCGGTGAACGATTGAACCTGGAGAACGCCCGCCTGGCCGGGGCCGACCTGAGCAGGGCCGACCTGAGCAGGGCCCGACTGGCCGGGGCCCGCCTGATCGGAGCCCGCTTGACCGTGGCTGACCTGGCCGGGGCCGACCTGACCGGGGCCAACCTGTTCGAGGCCCGCCTGATCGGAGCCCGCCTGACCGAGGCCAACCTGACCGAGGCCAACCTGACCGGGGCCGACCTGGGTGGGGCCAGCCTGACCGGAGCCAACCTGTTCGGGGCCAGCCTGTTCGGGGCCAGCCTGTTCGGGGTCAACCTGACTTCGGCCGACCTGACCGGGGCCAACCTGACCGGGGCCAACCTGACTTCGGTGGTCTGGAGCCTTCACAGCACCGTGTGGCCCGCAGAGATCGCCGAACAGATGCTCGCCGAATCGGACGAGATCGCGCCCGGCGTGTACCGCGTCCGAGGAGGCTCGTCGCCGGACCGCAGCGCAGTGCCGGTGTGACCAGGGCGGGCCGCACCCGCTCGCGCTGGTGCAACGACATCGAACTGCCCAGGGCAGACTGCGATGTGATCGCTGGTTAAAGCACAAGCTGAGATCGAAACCATCCGGGTCAGGCGAACGATCGCCGGGTGCAGGTGCATCATCTGGCCTCCTCCCTCGGCGTTGGCGCCAGTGTGCCGGACCAGATCAACTGACCCGCCCCGGGACAGGATCCACCCTCGACCCTCGACCAGTCACACCCGGGGGATTCCCGCCCGGTAGGGGCGGGTCAGTCGACGTCGATCGGCGCGGCGAAGATCCCGCGGGGCCGAAGTCGGTGTACGTCGCGGTGCTGACGAACGAGGCGCCGTCGGCGGGTACCTTCAGGGTCTGCTTCGCGACCAGGACGGCAGGTCGGCCAGCGTCACCGCGTGCAACGCCGCCCAGACGTCCTCCTCAGCCCGCTACGGCAGCGCGGGTCGGCAGCAAGCGCCGGTGCGGTGCCGGCGGAGTGCCGCGGCCAGCGCCTCGGGATCGATCGCGGGTGTGCGCCCGAAGTCCGGGTCGTGGCTGGTGGGCAGGGCCGCCAGGGCCTGGCGGATGTCGGCGCACAGGCCGTGGCCGGGCCGGAACCCGGCGAAGGCGGCCAGGACCGCCGAACGCACGTCCCGCACCCCCGCCAACCGGCGGGCCTGGTCCTGCCAGTGCCGCGCCTCGCGCTGGTCCCCCCTCCCGGCACACAGACAGGCGAGGGCGTAGGCGGCCTGGAAGCATCCTGCCCCGGCCCCGAGCTGCCACCACGTCCGCGGCCCGTCCGCCAGCGCCCGGCGCATGACCGCGCCGTCCTCGTCCTCCCCCTCGTGGACAGCCAGGTGGCACAGCGCTCCGAGAACGAGCGCCCCGTACGGCTCGATCTCCGGCGCGTCCGTCAGCGCCGCGATCCACCCCGGCGACCGGGCGTCCTCCAGCACCAGGTGACACAGCGCCAGCAGCTCGAACCCGGCCCGGTCCAGACGGACCGCGACCGACGGTAAAGGCCGCTGCGAGGCCCGCGTCCGCGCCGCCAGGCGCGCCGCGACCCTGGCCGGCGCGCCGTCGAGACAGGCGGAGGCCCGGCCCCTGGCCTCGGGCTGCGGCAGACGCACTGCCGCGAGCGGCGACCAGGCCGGGCCCGGGTCCGAGGCCTCGCGGACGGCGCCGGACTGCGCGTCGACGGCGCCGTGGATGTCGATCACTGCTCTTCCGCCGTCTCGGCGCTCTGTTCGTCCAGACCCAGCGCCGAGGCGAGCCGGCGGCGGGCATCGCGGCGCAGGCTGTACACCCCGCTCTTGGTGATACCCATGATCCGTGCAGCGGTGACGACCGGATAGCCGAGCACGTAGGTCAGTACGACCACGTCGTGCTGCCTGTCCGGCAGGTCGCCGATCGCCGCGAACAGGCCGATCCCGCTCTCCAGCGCCCGGAACGCCTCCCGGGCGTCGGCCATGGCGAACGCGAACGCGGCGGAGGTGAAGGCCGACGGCCGGACGACACGCTCCGGCGTGTCGTCGACCGTCGCCCGCAGCACACCCCAGCAGAACTGCCCCGCGTTCTCCTGGCGCAGCACCAGGTCCCAGTTGGCGGCGAGGTCCGCGAAGACGTCGTCGACCAGCGCGTCGGCGGCGTCGGGATCGCCGAGGTGCAGGCGCGCGTACTCCCAGTACGCCTCGCCGTGCATCACCATCAGGGCGACCAGGTCGTTGGGCAGGGAGGTCTTCGGTACGAGGTCCCCGCCCTCGGGTACCTGCTCGGGAGGGTCCTGGTGATCCTGAGGGATCGGGGCGTCATCGTGCGCATCAGCGCGACCGCCGCCGTCGATGCCGACCATGTGGCGTCCGTCCTCCCGCCCCGGAAGCCTGGGCCGACGGTCGGCCCCGGCCTCGTGGCCTGTTCGGGACCAGGAAACCGGCTGGGCACCGTGGATCTGCAGGCCGGCCAGAAGTTGACCGGATCTGCCGCAAGAGCACGCACCTTGACCGGCTGCCCGGCATTCAGCCCGATCATTCGGTCACCAAGCGTCCTGCCCTGCCCTGCCCCTGGGAGCGTGCCCGGCGACGCCCCGCGTCCGGGGCCGCATCCCACGCCTCCGCCTCCCGACCCGGGCGTCCGGAGCCGAGGGGACGCCGCGCCCGATGGTGGACTTGCTCCTGCCCCTGGGGCAGGGGGCACAGTGGTCCGCGTGCAGGAACAGACGATCACCATCGGGGAACTCGCCGCCGCGACCCGGCTCAGCCCCAAGGCGCTGCGGCTCTACGACGCACGGGGGCTGCTGCCGCCCGCCCACGTCAACCCGCGCACCGGGCTTCGCCGCTACGGCCCCACCCAGGTGGAACGCGCCCGCCACATCGCGCTGCTGCGCGCCTTGGGGATGCCACTGGCCCGGATCGCCGCAGTACTCGACGCGGGCGCAGCGGATCGCGTCCCCCTGCTCGACGCGTACTGGCACGAACAGGCGCGCACGCACGCAACCCGCCGCGACACGGTGACCTACACCCGGGCGGTCCTGGCAGGAAGGCCGCAGACCATGTACGAGATCGCCGAACGGGACCTCCCCGAGCAGAAGGTGCTCAGCATCCAACGCCACGTGAACGCCGCGCACCTGCCGGTCTTCCTCGCCGAAGCGGCCGAACTGCTCCTCACCCACCTGCGGCATGCCAACGCCTGCCTGTCCGGACCGCTCTTCGCCGTCTACCACGGACTGGTGGACGTCGACTCCGAAGGCCCGGTCGAAGTCTGCGCCCCCACCGACGGTCCGGTCGAACCGGCAGGGCACATCGGGGTTCGCATCGAGGCCGCGCACCGCGAGGCGTACACCGCACTGACGAAGCGCGACGACGCTCCCGCGTCGGGCGCCGCCGTCCACGACGCCGTCGGTGCCTGGCTCACCGGCCACGGGCACACCCGCAGCGCCTCCAACCGGGAGGTCTACTACCCGAACTGGGCAACCGCCGAGCCGGGCGAGCACGTCATGGACGTCGCCGCACCTTTCCACCCGGGCCCCGCCGCGTAGGGACCCGGGCGACCTCCGGGCCCGTGGACGGCCCGGCCACGGCCGCCCCGGACCTGGTCCGGGGCGAGCCGCCGGAGGCGGCCCCGGCCGACCGGGGCCGGGGCCTGGGCATGGGCATGGGCCTGGGCATGGGCATGGGCCGCTACGGGCCGACCTACTTGAACGTGTCCAGCGCGGTGTCGGTGTTGTCGAGAGCGGTTACCAGTAGCTCTCGGCCCGCCCTCAGCATCCCGCCCTGGTTGATGATGTTGACGAAGTCGACGGCCGGGTCCGCCTCCTCAAGTGTGCCGATCACGCCCAGCATGATGTGCAGCGCCTCGGCAGCCTTCGCGGCCGCGTCCACGATGGCCCCGGTGTCCGGATCGTTGGCGAGGAGGAAGAGCGGGATACCCACCCGCCGGACCTGCCAGCCCAGGAACGATATCTGCCTGACCGGGTCGTCCCCGGCTCCAGCCCCGTTCAGCTGCTCCAACCATGCGGTGAAGAGGTCCTCGCCGTCCTCCTCCGCCTCGTCGGCGAGCTTCGCCTGTCCCTGCACCGCGCCCAGCAGGGTGTTGAGCAGACGCAGCCGGTAGACGTCGGGGCTGGCGAACTGCGCGGCCCTTTCGGCGTGCTCGACCGGCGTGTTGTTGCCCTCGTAGACGCCCAACGCGGCCAGGGCAGCGCCGATCTGTTCTACCGTCACGGGAATGTCATCACTCGTCATACCGGCAAGCTACCCGCCCGGGCCGGACGCGGGGGCCGAAGTAAGGACAATCAGTGCCTGGCAGCGAGCTCGTCACGAGTCCGACGGCTGATCGGGAGCCTTTCCGGGCTCTGTGGGGCCGGCAGAAGCGCAGGCAGAGCGGGTCCTGGCGGCGGGTGGTGCAGATCCGCACGAATCCCCGGCTCAGCTCGGCTCTGCCGTCGCGGCCAGATAGAGCTCCTCGGGATCGACGGCCTCCGTCGGCGGGTCGAGGATCACGTCCGTCAGCACCGCGGTCCCGGGGAAGGATACCGGGCGAAGAGGTCCTCGAAGGGGGTCTTCGTGCCGGCGGAGTGGAGCTCGATGTGGTCAGGACGGCGGGTCCACCACCGCCCGAGTTCTCACGGCATGCCACCGGCGGACCACTCGTCGATGATCTACCAGGCGAGGTCGAAGGCGTGCTGGATTCTATGGTCGCGACGACGGGTGAGCCGGTCGAGGTGGCGCCGGGCTCGGAGGACCTCGGGCAGGTGAGCTCGTCCGGTGGTCTCCTGGGTCGGCCGTCCATCGGGACGGTGGACGGCCGGCGTCCTCGGTGAAGTGCCCAGCCGAGTACCGAGACCCGCATGCCTGTGCCCGGCAGCACGAATCTGTCAGGACTCTCCTTGACCTGAAGTGCGATTGAGCTTCTAGCGTGTCCTCCAGCTGATCATCTGACGACGGGAGAAGGCGCTCATGATCCTCGTCACGGGAGCCACCGGGAACATAGGAAGTGCTCTGCTGAAGGATCTGCACGCGTGCGGCGCCGGGCCGTTGAGAGGTCTCACTCGCGATGCCGCGCGGGCCTCGTTCCCCGAAGGGGTCGAGGCCGTTGAGGGCGACTTCGCCGAACCTGCTTCGCTCAAGCCTGCACTGGAGGGGGCGCGCTCGCTGTTCCTCGTGTCGCGTATGGGCCCAGATGCCGACATCCTCGACGCCGCCTGGCAGGCAGGTGTGGAGCACGTGGTGCTCGTGTCGTCCATCACCGTCCAGACCCATCCGCACCTGGGCCCCGCCGAGGAGAACCTGGCTGTCGAGCGACTGCTCAAGGACGGCGGCATGGCCTGGACGATTCTGCGGCCGACGCAGTTCGCCTCGAACGCCCTGTGGTGGGCGGCGTCCATCCGCGAGCACCAACCGGTCAGGGTGCCGTACGCGGACATCGGGCTCCCCACGATCCACCCCGCGGACATCGCGTCGGTGGCACGGGTGGCACTGATCGAGTCCGGCCACCAGAGCCGGACGTACGCCCTGACCGGTCCGGAGCGGGTGACCGCCCGTCAGCAGGTGGAGGTCATCGCGGCAGTACTGGAACGGGAGGTGCCGTTCGTTGAGATCAACAGGGAGGAGGCCCACCGTCACATGGCCGCGTTCCTGGGAGACGAGGCCGCCGATGCGGTGCTCGATGTGACGGGCGGGGACGTCAACGACGAGCTGCTGAAGGTGCGCGACACGGTCTCGCGGGTGACCGGCTCCCCGGCCAAGCCATTCCGTCAGTGGGTTTCAGAGAATGCCTCCGCCTTCCGTTGAGCCGCCCGGTCCTGGCCCCGTTCATCTGTACTCAGCCGGGGCTACGACCTCGGTGTGAGCCTTGAGGACGTCCTCGGCGTTCGGTGCGCGTTCGGTGCGCGTTCGAGCCAGGTCGCCTCGGGCTCGCCGCAAAGGAAGGTGCGCCACCTCGCCGCCCTCATTACTCCCTCGCTACCAACATGAGCCGCGCGTCATCAAGAGGCGGCCCCGGAAGAAGCATCCCCGCGATCAAGCGGGCGGCAATCAGGCTGGAGCCCGTTCTCAAGGACTACCGCCTGGTGATGTTCGACCAGCGCGGCACCGCGGGGACGAACAACCACGGCCGACGCGCCGGGCGCGCTCTCGGTGGCGGGCGTGCGTGCCCGGTGGTGGACTGGAGGACGGACGAAGCGGGCGGGCGCGCGTCGCCGGGAAGCACCTGCTGGAAGGAGCGCTCCGGTGGAGCCATTGATCGCGCTGGTCGTCGGGTTCACTGCAGCCCGACTGGCGGGTCTACTGGGAGCGGACGCGCTCGCCGGCTGGCAGCCCGCCCTGCGGGCAGGGCTGGTGGCCATGTTCCTGCTCACCTCGATCGCGCACTTCGCCCCTGCCCTGCGGCCCGACCTCGTCGACATGGTCCCGCCGTGGATGCCCCGCGCCGGCCTGCTCGTGACGATCACCGGCCTGCTCGAAGCCGCCGGAGCGATCGGCCTGATCATCCCCGCCACCGCGCGATGGGCCGCCGGCGGACTCATCGCCCTCATGATCGCCGTGTTCCCTGCCAACGTCTCCGCCGCCCGCAGGAACACCGCCCAGGGAGACCCCCTCGGCCCGCGCACCCTCCTCCAGATCCTCTACATCGCCGCAGCCGCCGCTACCCTCGTCCGGACACCGCGACACCCCGCGGCCGCCATCCGCACCGCGTGACGGCCGGCCGCCGGCCGCCGGATCGGATCGCAGAACGGCGACACGAGGAGACCGGCATGGGCACCTGGGGCATCGGCCCTTTCGAGGACGACACGGCGGCGGATTTCGCCGACACCCTCGACGAGACGGCCCTGGACGAACGCGAGAACCTCATCCGCAGCACGCAGAACCGCGCCGTCGAGGCCCGCGGCTATCTGATGCCGGTCTGCGCGGACGGTTCGGGTGATCGGTTCGAGCCGACGGGTTCACCGGTGTCTCGTCATCATCTCGTTACGCAGTGCTCCCGGGTGGGAACATGCCGGAGGACAGACGTACCGGACACGGCAGAAGGAGTGAGGACATGGCAGAAGGTCAGCAGAGGCTGGAGACCAAGCAGATCAGCGGGCAGATCATCACGCACACCATCGTCAAGCCGACCAACGACTACGCCCTCTCCGAGAAGGAGGAGGAGAAGCGTGCTGCTGCGCTGGACGAGGCGGACACCGCCTCGGAGTGACGTTGGGTGATGCCAAACCCCGCACGCCGGGCCCAACTCGTCGGTCAGATGCCGAGGCGGCGCTCGCGCAGCAGCCTCTCGGCCAGGCCCTTGTACGGGTCGGGCCCGGCGTGCGGGGTCAGTCCGCCGACAGCCGGCAGGAGCTTCGGCGCGGCGACGACGGCCAGGACCTCCGCGTGCTTGCGCACCGCTGCTTCGTCACAGCCCTGGACTCGGGCGATCCGACCTGGGGGCCGTCCACCGCTGCACCCCGAACAGCAGAAGTACCCGGTACGACGAGCCGGCCGGGGTACGGCCCTCCCCCGTCTGTGAGCAGGTCGGGACGAAGGAGAATGTCAGCGTCCGCGCCGGGGGTGGGGTGTGCCGGTCCGGTCAGGACGGCGTGCCGCGCCGATGGACCGGCGGGCAGTAGGGGGCCGGCGGCTGCGGAGCGGGACCGGTGTGCACCGACCGTTCCGTGCATGCCCCATTGGTATAGACATATCCGCTCCGCCGCTCCATGATGGAAGGCACTTCCCGAGGTCGCACACACCCCGTCGCCATCCTCACCCGAAGCCACCGTGTGACACCTGGCCGTAGCCGATCCCACCCCGGACGAATGCGCGGCCATCGCGCACCGAGCCGTCCAGGGCACCGCCCGGCGGCGTGCGCCACACGCCTGCCGTACCGGCGAGGAGCGACGATGACCATCACCCACGAGCAGCCCACCCTGATCGGGAGCAGCGCGGTCTACCTGCGCTGCTACCCCTACGACCACTGGGACATGGCCGCTCACCGGTGGGCGCTGGAGGACCACGCCCAGCAGCTCGGCCTCGGAACCCCCAGGCTCTACCTGGACAACGGCACCTCGTCCTCCGCGCTGCGCCCCCAGCTGCGCATCCTGCTCGCCCGGGCCTCCAAGGGTCTGGTCGACACCGTGCTGGTGCCCGGCCTCTGGGTCTTCTCCCTGGAGGGTGCCACCGCGGACTCCGTCGCACAGTTCCTCCGTGCGGCCGGCACCCAGGTCGTGGAACTCCCCCGGCGCCGGACCCGCGCCGAAGCCCGCGCCTGACCGCACCGCCCGGAGGAGACTTCGGGGGCGCCCTGGAACCCCCTCTGAACACGTCCCGAACCCTTTCGGTGATCCGTTCGCGCGACCCGCACGCCGGCGGCTGCGACCGACCGGACCCTGATCTTCTTCGCCCGCGCCGAGCCGTTCGGAGCGTCCTCGGCCGCGGGCGGTCAGTCGCCGGGGTGGGCCATGGCGTCGATGGCGATCGCGGCTGCCAGAACGGTGGCGTGATCGGTGTCGGGACCGATGCCGAGACCGTAGGTGTCGCGCAGCCGGAACCACCTCTTGGAGACCTCGGCGACCTTGTAGCCGTCCCGTTCGATCGTGTACTCGTGGTCGACGATGTTGCCGTGGACGGTCAGGTCGCCGCCCTCCTCCTGCTTGATCCGCCAGTGGTCCCGCACCGGCCCCACCAGGCCCTTCTTGACCAGCGCGATCCGGTGGCCGTCGGCGTCCTCGATCTCCATCGAGTCCTTGATCCGCATCGGCCGGCTCTGCACGGCGGCGACGCGGTGGCCCTCGCGGTCCTCGATGGCCCACGTCCGGCGCAGGCGCATTGCCTTTCCGTTGACCTTGTAGACGTGGTCACCGGCCTCGTCGTCGATCCAGTAGTCGTCCCCGATGGAGAAGACCTTCTGCTGCATGCGGTAGCGGGTGACGCCCTCGCCGTCGTCGAAGGCGTTGTTGGCCCGGTGGCGGGCCCGTCGTTCGCCGAACATCCTCGGCTCCCTTCCCCGGTGGGCGGGCGGTTCACCCCGCCTCGGCGCCGGTCGTGATCAACGGCCGCTCGCCCCCGCCGGCCGGCAGGTCCTTCCGGTACTGCCATCGCACCCCGCCGGGACCGGCCGGGCCACCGACGGCCGGGCGCGCTGCGCCGTACAGGTGAACGGCGTGCACATGGACCGGGGCCCGGCCGGTCCCGGCGGGGCGGCGTCCGGCCTCCGGGGCGCGAGGCGGACGGGGAGGGCGCCAGGAGAAGGGGGCCGGGCCGACGCGGGCCCGCGCCTGGTTAGGCCGCCGGTGGGAGCTCCGGCGGCCGAACGGGTTCGGGACGCCGAGCCTGTCCGGCGGTTCGCCGCGGGGCTGTTACTGCTGCCGCATGGACGATTTCGTACGCAGGGCGGCGTTCCCCGTCGCCGGGGCGGTCACGGCCGCCGGCCTCGCCAGCGTGGTGCTCCTCGGACAGGGCCAGACCCCCGCAGCGGCAGTGCTCCCACCGGGCACGCTCGCCGGCGCGAAGCTGGTGCAGCTGACCACCCCCTCGGTGCCGCCCCTGGGCTTCACCCCGTACAGCGGGACCTACGGCACGGCGCTCAGCACGTTCGTCGGCGACACCGACGACGGGGACTTCAGCGACCCGGACGGCATGCTCAGCCGCATCACCATCAGCACCATGACGACCCGGACCGCCGCCGACGCCGCGAAGTACTACGCCCAGGCCCAGCTCACCGACCTCGTCGTCCGGCTCGGCAGCAAGGACCTGATCCGCATCGCGCCCAGCGGCACGGTCGCCTCCATGGACTCCTACGCCGAGTGCGTGCCGCCGCCCGTCGGGCCCTACGCCCTGGCCTACAACCGGACGGACGCCGGCCAGATCACCGTCCTCGGGCAGCTCGTCCCCATCGGCACCTCCACCCTCGCCGTCACCGGCGCCGACCTCGACAGGCCCGAGATCGGACCCAGCACCCTCACCGTGACCGTCGCGCCCCACCAGGACCCGGCCGCACAGAACCGGCAGGACACCGCGGAGGCCTGGCTCGACATCGACGTCCGGGGCACGCTCAACGACACCGGCGGCAACCAGCTCTACCAGGGGGAGGTGACGAACCTGCGCCTGGGCGAGGTCGAGGTCAGCTGCCGGGCGGGCACGCCCTCACCCACCCCGACGCCGTCGCCGAGCCCGTCCCCCACGCCCACGCCGTCTCCCTCGCCCACGCCCACGCCCAGCCCGTCCCCCACACCGACACCCACACCGTCTCCGTCGCCGTCCCCCTCCGGGTCGCCCACTCCCCGTCCGACGCCGACACCGGCTCCCACCCCTACCCCGACCCGGGTCCCGCATCCGTCTCCGAGCGGGGAACTGCCGGAGACCGGAGCCGGGCCCGGTCTCCCCCGGGTCGCAGGCGCCTCGGCGTTCCTGCTGGTGGTCGGCGGTGCCGTGGTCCTCGCCTCCCGGCGCCGTCCGCGCCACTGAGCCGAGCGGCCGCGCGCCGGGTCCGCCCGGCGCGCGGTCGTCCGGTCGTCCGGTCGCTGACGACACCGGGGGCGGTGTCCCCGGGCGAGGCGGGAGCGCCGGGCACCGGGCCGGCCTGCTCGGCGAGGGGCGGCACGCCCGGGCGGTCGCGTAGGCTCGCCCGGGTGCCGCCCGGGTGCCGCCCGGGGCGGGGACGGCCGGGGGAACGGGGTGGGCTGGGTGTTGTCGGATCGTACGCGGGCCGAGTCGCTGCTGCGGGGCGCGGCGGCCACCTGCGAACCGCAGTTGCGGCACTGGGTCGGGCAGTTGGGCGGTGCGCTCGGGGAGGTGGCGGCGTACCACTTCGGATGGTCCGGCGGGTCCCCGGCTGGGGGGCGCGGCGGCAAGAACGTCCGGGCGGCCCTGACCCTGAGCTGTGCCCGGGCGGTGGGCGGGGAGCCGGACCTCGCGGCACCCGCCGCCGTGGCGGTGGAGATGGTGCACAACCTGTCGCTGCTGTACGACGACGTCCTGGACGGCGATGCGGTCCGTCGCCACCGCGCCTCCGCCTGGGAGGTGTTCGGTCCTGCCGCCGCGACCAGGTCGGCCGACGCGCTGCTGATGGTGGCGTTCGAGGTGCTCGCAGGCCCCGGCGGCGAAGCGGTCGCGGGCGGGGCGTTCTCAGGCGAGGCGGTCGCGGGCGAGGCCACGGCGGCCCTGTTGGACACGCTCGTCCAGCTCGCGGTGGGTGAGGGCCTGGACGTGCTGTTCGAGGGTGAGCCGCGCATCGGACTGCCCGAGTGCCTGGAGATGGTGTCGGGCAAGACGGCGTCCCTGATCTCCTGTGCCTGCCGGCTGGGCGCCCTCTACGGCGGCGGCGGGCCGGCGCAGGTCGAGGCCCTGGCCGCGTTCGGCCACGACCTGGGGATGGCGTTCCAGCTGGTGGACGACGTGCTGGGGATCTGGGGCGACGATGCGGTCACCGGAAAGCCGGTCTTCGCGGACCTGCGGGCGCGCAAGCTCTCGGTACCGGTGGTCGCCGCGATGGCCTCGGACACCGCGGCAGGTGACGAACTGGCCCGCCGCTACTCCCTGCCGGCCGCCCCGGACCGCGCCGAGGAGGCGGCGCTGGCCCTGCTGGTGGAGGAAGCCGGCGGCCGGCACTGGACGGTGGAGCGCGCCGCCGGGCACGCGGAGGAGGCCCGGCGCCGGCTGCGGCAGCTCATCGACGAACCGGGCACGGTACCCGGAGCCGTAGACGACCTCGACGCGCTCTGCGAACTGATCGTCAACCGGTCGTACTGAAGCGGCTGTCCCCCGTGCGGGAGGACCACGGCGGCGGGGTGTCGAGGATGTGCGCCCTGCCCTGCCGGTAGAGCGCGGCGTCCACCTCCTTCAGCCGGCGGAGCTCCTCCGCCTCGTACAGGGCGTGGACGACGGCCGGCTCGCCGCCGTGGCCGGCGGCCCGCAGCAGCGCGTTCGTCGCCGCCCGGCCGCTCTGGTTCGCGCCCTCCATCGTGGCCAGGTTGACCGGGCAGCGGACGAAGTCGCCGGCCATGAACAGGTTCGCCGCGGCCGTCTCCGCCGTCGGGCGCAGCTCCCAGGAACCGGTGGTGTTGATCAGCAGGGCCTCGTCGTTGGTGGCGGGCCCGGGGCCGTCGAGGTTCCTGACGGCCGGGTCCAGGTGCCAGGAGTGGAGCAGACCCTCGTGGAGGGTCCGCCGACGCCCGTCGTCGAGGGCGTCGGTGAGCTGGGCCCAGACCTCGGCGACGACCTCGGCCCGGGTGCACTCGCGGGCCGGCTTGCCGTAGAGGATGCCGGGGGTGTCCCAGGAGGAGATGTCGACCGACAGGCAGTCGGCGACCGTCCCGTCGCCGTAGGTGGCGCGGAAGTCGGTGTCCCAGAACTGGGCCTGGCTGATGGAGGTCAGCGCCCACGGGGAGTCCTGGTAGATGACGTGACCGCGGGTGATCGGGGTGGGTTCGGTGAGGTAGAACTGCAGGCCGACCATCCAGTCGGTACGCAGGCCCGCCGTCTTCTTGAGCTCGGGGTCGGCCTCGGCCAGGCCGCGTTCCAGCAGCGCCCCGATCCGGTCGACGGGGAGCGCGCACACGTACCAGTCGGCGTCCACCTCCCGCCGCCGGGTGCCCGGGCCGCGCAGCACCGCGCCGACTACGGCGCGCCCCCGCACCCTCAGGCGCTCCACCCGCCAGCCGAGTTCGAGCCGCACCCCGAGCCGCTCCAGGTGCCGCACCCAGGGGTCGATCCAGGCCGTGCTGGTCGGCGCGTTCAGGACCCGGTCGGCGGCCTGGGCCTCGCCCCGGCCCAGGAAGCCGTAGCCGAAGGCCTCCAGGAACCCCCCGACGGTGTGCGCGCTGCACACCTCAGCCCTGGCCGCCACCACCGTGCGGGTCGCCCCGACGACGCACACCTTGCGGTACTCCTCGGAGGCGCCGTCCGCGGCCGTGAAGTCCCACCAGGAGGTCCGTTCCCACTGTCCCAGCCGCCGCTCGGCGCTGCTGGTCATGTAGACCAGCATGCGGTTGGCGAAGTACAGCAGTTCCTCGTTCAGCTCGCCCTCGGCGCCCAGCCTCATGCCCCGGGCGCGGAGGATCTGCAGGGGTGTCCTCGGGCCGGTGGCCAGGGACACGTCGGCGACCGTCTCGCCGATCCGCCCCGACCGTGCGGACAGCATCTGCGGCGCTTCCCGCAGGTTGCCCTCCACGCCCGAGGACGAGCCCTCCAGGGGGATCCGCCGCATCGTGTCGGGCAGGCTCCGGTAGAAGCCGGGGAAGAACCGGAACCCGTGCTCGCTGGGCAGGTCGAGCCGCCCGCCGGTCCCCGTCCCGGGGACCGAGGCGCTACGGGCCTTGCCGCCCCACCCGGAGGGCTCCACCACGGTCACCTCGAAGCCGCGCTCCGCCAGCTCCATGGCCGCCGTCAGCCCGGCCACCCCACCACCCAGCACCACGACCGTCCGCCCCGAACCCCCCGACACCCCGCACCCCTTCCGGCCGACCACCGCTCACCGGCCCCACCCGACCCGTACGGGAACGATAGAGCAGACGGTTCGTCAGCCGTCCGCCCGGTCCGCGACCGGCGGGCACGGCGGGGTGAGTGGACGCGCTCGCGTGGGAGTGCGGGTGCCGGGGCAGGCGGGGGCGCCTCTTCCGGCCGTCAGGCCGCCGTCCCTGGTGCTCAGCGGGTGTCAGAGCTGTGTGAAAGGCTTCTTCGGACGGTTCCGGTTCGTGGGAGAGGCGACGATTGTGTTGCTGATGGGCGAGATCTGGCAGCTGCGGAAGCAGGGTGAGGTTGTCGGCGAGATCGTGATCGAGGACGTCGACTTCCCCTGGGTGTCAGGCCGGTTCCTGCCCGCTCCCGGCTTCGCCGCGGTGAAGCCGCTGTTCGATCGCGAGCTCGTGCTGGCCGAAGAGGAGGACATCGGCGAGTGGGAAGCCGTCACCGATGAGATCCGCCGGACCCTGGAGCTGGCCGCCCCGACAGGCCCGGTGGCCGAGTTCCTGCTCCATGTCGACGGTGACCGTGCCTGGTTCCGCTGGAGCGACGAGCCGTTCGAGCAGGAGACCTCGTAGTGAGCGGCCGGGCTCCTGCTCCTTCTGAAACCCCGAGCCGACCTACGATCAATTCGGCTAAGCGGCGCCGCTACCGGGAACCGGACCCGTACACGGACCTGGAGATGATCCGCGCCGCGCGAGGCCCAGTGACCGCAGGACGCTTTCCGCCTACGGATCCGCGAACCGTCCGACGCACGACGGGTGTGGCCGAGCGAACACGGAGGTCGAAGGCTCGGTAGCCGTCACGCCGATCAGTCCAGTCGTTCGAGGGTGTGCCGGAGCTCTCCCGTCTCCAGCAGCCCAACGATCACATCCACCATCCCCGCTATGCCTGCGGAACGGACGATCACGCCGTCGGAGCACGAGAAGTACCGGCCGCCCAGTGCTTCTCCGGTGCCGTCCCACCGGTTCATCAGCCGGCCGACTTCGTCGACGGTCAGGATCGTCGCGCCCCACCGTGATCCGTCGGGGAGGAGGACTTCGGCATCGGCGTTGCAGACGCCGTCGAGATCCTCGTACGGATCCAGGAGGAAGCGGACCTCGAAGTCGTCGTTGCGGACTCGATAGTAGGGGCCGTCCCACCCCGCCTCGGTGTCGGGCCGATCAGGGTCGTCGGTCGCGGCGTCGGGCCCGGCGTGGTCGTCGGGTGCCCGCGGGTACAGGTCGAGCGCGATGTCGAGGCCGAGGTCTCCGGCCTCTCGGAGGAGAGCGGAGGGGAGAGCGCATCCGCCCTGGCCGTTCTCACTGCCGAAGCCGAGGAACAGCTCCAGCTTGCAGTCGGCGGCCAGGCTCGCCACCGCGTCGTGCTTGCCGGCCAGACGTCGGAGGAGTTCGGCCACGTGCTCCTCGGGCCATCGGTCGTTGTCCAGGCCACTCGCGAGAATCCAGACGGCGGCCTCACGCCGCTGGCTGAGCGGGTTCCGTGGACTTGAGAGGCTTCCCCGCTCGTACTCGCTGTCGGGGCTGATGCCCAGCCGCACCGAGATCTCACTCGCACAGATGGTCCAGCTGGTGATCCGCAGGGATCCGGCCGACCACTTCGAGGGCGGCATCGGCGGTAGCTCCATCGGTTCGTCAGGCACGGCGACACCATGACAGGTCACCGTGCACCTGGCCAGCAGGTTTCTTGGTCGGCGCCGTCCTGACGGCGTGCGGCCGGGAGGGCCGTGACGGCGGCGGACGACGGCCCGGTGCCGTCGACGCCCCGTGGCCCGGATCAAGACGTGAGCGCCGCCGCCCCGTGCGGGTTCAGGGCGCCAGGACGACCCTCCCGAACACCTCTCCCGCGTCCATCGCGCGGTGGGCCCGGGCCGCCTCGTCCAGCGGCAGCACCTCGTGCACGACCGTGCGCAGGTCCCCGCGCGCGGCGTCGGCGAACTGGGCGGCCCGAACGGCCTGCCGGTCGGGGCCGGGCACGGTGTCGGAGCTGAAGGTGGCGAACGACAGCGACCTGCGGAAGGCGTCCATCAGGCGCATGCCGAAGTCCGCCGGAGGCTGCCCTCCGACCACACCGACGGCCACGTACCGCCCGTTGGGGTTCAACCTGTCCAGGAACCGAGGCAGTTGGGGGCCTCCCACCACGTCGACAACGACGTCGAAGCCCGCCGGCGTGTCCGGGCCGCCCTCACCCGCGCGGTCCAGGACGTACGTGGCTCCCAGGTCCTTCAGCCGCTCGCCGCGCCCGGCCGACGAGGCGGTGACCGCCACCGTACCCGCGCCGCCCCTGGCGGCAAGCTGAACCGCCGTGATCCCGATGCTGCCGGCCGCACCCCGCACGAGGACCGTCTCCCCGGCAACGAAGCGGGCCCGCTCCAGCGCGAAATGGGCGACCACCCCGGAGCCGCCGAGGGCGACCGCGTCGACGCCGGTCAGGCCGTCGGGAAGTTCGAGAACGTCGTCGACCGAGGCGACGGACTGCTCGGCGTACCCGCCGGACAGACCGGTGAACGCCCACACACGCCGCCCGATCCACTCACGGTCCACGCCCTCACCCACGGCGATGACAGGCCCCGCGGCCTCACTGCCCAGGACATGGCCCGCCCGGAAGCCGTAGGCGGCGAGCGCGCCCCGGCGGATAACGGCGTCCACACCACCCACCCCGACCGCCTCCGTGGCGACCAGCACCTGCCCCGGAGCGGGTGCGGGCACGGGCAGGTCGACGACCTCCAGACCACTGGGGTCTCCGAACCTCTCGATGACGACGGCTTTCATCTCTGCTCCTCGGGCCGTTGGACGGAGGGACACCGCTGCTGCGACCGTGAGGCAGCACCGCCATCGGAACGTAACGGACGGATCCGTCCGCCCGACCGAAATGAGAGACGATGACCGGCCACTTGTCTCGGGCTGCACGCTCCGACGCGCGTGACAACCGGGCCCGCATCCTGGCCGCCGCCCGCACCGTGTTCGGCGAGAGCGGCCTGGGCGCACCCATGCGCGACATCGCCCGGCACGCGGAAGTCGGCCACGCCACGCTCTACCGGCACTTCCCGACCAAGCAGGCGCTGATCGCCCAGACCTTCACCGAGCAACGCCGGGCCTGCCGCACCGCCGTCCGCGACGCCCTCACGGACCCCGACCCGTGGCACGGACTCCGGAGCCTGATCGAGCGGATCTGCGAACTCCACGCGTACAGCCGGGGATTCGCCGACGCCTTCATAGCCGCCAATCCCGACGCCGCGGACTTCGCCGCCGACCGCGAGCAGGCCGAGCGTGCCATCGCGGAACTGGCCCGCCGCGCCCAACAGACCGGCCGGCTCCGCGCCGACTTCGTCGTCGACGACCTGATCCTCATGCTCATGGCCCACCGGGGCCTCCACGATGCTCCGGGCCCTGCCCGGCTCACGGCCTCCCGCCGCTTCGCCGCCTACGTGATCGAGGCGTTCCGCGCCGCACCCGAAACGGAAGCACCCGTACCTCTGCCGCCGGCGCCGCACCTGCGGACCCGTACACCGACGTAGGGTGGCAGCACAGTCGGCCCCCGGGCCTTCCCGACTTCTCCCGGCTCTCCGAGGTCTGAAGGGTGCGCTCACCGAATCGGTCGACGTACTTCGCCGAGAAGTTGTGCACTGTGGCCTCGGGAGGTTCCTCGCCGCGGATCCGCGCCACCTGTTGAAAGCTCGCCGGATCGGCTGTGGTGATGTCGTCGAAGCATCCTTGGACTGACGGTTACTCTGGGTAGCTACAGCGGGACCGAAGGACCGCCGCACCGCCAGGACGCGTGATTCCCGGTCGCCCCATGGCCCGCCGGGGCGCATCGGGCGGGACGGATCCCGCTCCCGGTGCGCGTCGATCGCCCCGTTCCTCGGCCGAACCGTGACGAGAACGATAACCGGTGGGGCTGGCCCGGCGGGTCGCCGAGCGGTTTCCTGTCGTCATGACCGATTCCGGGGCACTGTCCCGGATTATCCGGATTCCCGGGGCGTGACACATGAAACCGGTTCGTACCGATACTTCCGCAGCCGTCTACCTGCGCTGCTACCCCTTCGACCCGAGCGGGATGGGAACGCACCTGCACGCACTGCGGCACCTCGCGAACGAGCTCGGGTTCGCGCCTCCGGCCGTGTTCCTCGACAACGGCTGCCGCTCCCGGGGCCCGCTCCCCGCCCTCCAGCGTCTGATCGGGCTGCTGACCGCGGGCGCCTTCCGCGCGGTGCTCGTCCCGGGCCCGTTCGTCTTCTCCCTCTCCGACCTCGAAGCGCGCTCGATCTGGTCCCAACTCACCAGTTCGGGAAACCGTGTGATCGAACTCCCGGCGTCTGCGCTGATCGCCCAGTGGGGGTGGGGGCGGTGATCACGAGCTCGGATCCGGCCTGGTCCCGCTGGGTGGGGCGCACGGTCGACCTGCCCGACGGCGGCCCCGGAATCGTCCGCATGGCCCGGCGCGAGGTCGCCGCGGACGTGCTGTGGGCCGTGGACGCCCGCGGGACCGTACACCGGATCACCCGGCACCACACACCGCCGGGCCCGTGCGTCCACGCCGCCCACCCGCCGGCCGCCCGCCCACCCGCGCACGCGCCGCCCGCCGCACCCGGCGTGGAATGCGCGTGAGGCGCTCGCCCGGGCGGCTCGGTCGGGGCTCCTGGAACGCTCTGGTTCTTGGGCGCGCACCGTGTGGGCCCGGGCAGGGGCCGACCCACCATGGGGTGGGTCGGCCTTCCGGTCATGCTGATGGTGTTGCCGGTACCGGCACGGTCATCGCGCGGTGGCCTGTCGCTGGTAGAGGCTGATCTCAGCGGCTGAGGCGTAGCCGGCGCCGTTGGCGGCTCGTGTGGTCTTCAGTCGGATGTGGCGGGTGGTGGTGTCGGGGAAGGTGATGTTCTTGATGCCCGGGCCGGGCGGGAAGGTGCCGCTCGCCACGGCGGTCCAGTTGTTTCCGTCCGTACTGGTCAGGATCTGGTAGTCGGCCATGGTGCCGTTGGTGCCGCCGTCCTCGCGCGGGAGGTAGTCGAGCCTTCCCACGGTGCGGGAGCGGCCCAGGTCGATGTCGATCCAGTGCGGCATGGGGGTGATGTCGGTGCCGTACTGCGTGTGCCAGATGGTGGAGTTTTTTCCGTCGATGGCGTTGGCGGCCTGGCCGTTCTCCCGTACGGTCTCGGTGCTGTCGGCGGTGGCTGTCCAGCCGTCGCGCGGGATGGCGGTGTAGGCGGCGGTGCCGGTGGTGGGCGCGGCCTCGAACACCACCACGTCGTGTGGCTGCAGCGTGATGCCGGTCGGTGTGCCGCGTTGAGCGGTGAAGGCGGCGCGCAGGCCGTCCTTCTCGGTGAAGCGGTACGCGCCCTGGGTGCCGCCGGGCAGCTCGAAGATCTGCTGCGGGTCCACCGTGAAGGTCTTGGCCGTGGCTGAGGGATTGCGCAGCATCAGCATGCCCTTGGACGTGCCGGCGGTGGAGTTCCAGGCGGCGGTGCCGTAGATGTCGCCGGCTGCTGCGTCGCCGCCGATCCAGTGGACGTCGGTGAGCAGGTCCTGGTTGGTGCGGGCCCACTTGGCGTTGGCGGCCAGGGTGTCCCAGAACCAGGGTGCTCCCGGAAGCTCGGGGCGTACCAGTGTGTTGCGGACGTAGAGTTCTTGCAGTCCCATTCCCTGCGCGAAGTAGGAGCGGATGTCGTTGGAGACCTCGTTGCGGACCGACTGCTTCGAGAGGTCGTGGTCGGCGCCGAACTGTGGGGCCCGGTCGGAGAAGACGATGCCGTGGTTCATCACGGAGGGGACGGGGAAGAGGGGGTTCTGGGTGGCGATGTTCCGGAAGGTCTGGGAGTCGCGGTAGTTGACGTACTTCTCCCGGGGGGAGCCGTCGCCGGTCTGGCCCGCGTCCTCGCCGTCGCGCCAGATGGAGTCGACGTACCACAGCCAGTAGGGGGATCCCCAGGTTCCGACGGTGGCGTTGACCCAGACGTCCTTGTTGCGGCCGCGGAGATCGGTGGTGAGATCGAGCAGGGCTTCGTAGTCGGTGAGGTAATTGCTGTTGGGGCCGGACTGGTTGAGTCCCCCGCCGATGCCGTCGAACTTGAAGCCTCTGACGCCCTGATTGTCCATCATGTCGAAGGCCACCGCGCGGAAGCGGGCGTAGTAGTCGGGGTCGCTGAGTTTGAACCTGCCGCCGCTGTGGGTTTCGTACTGTTGTGCGGCCGGCTTGCTCCTGTTCAGCTGGTTTCGTGCGTCCGCGCTGGTTCCGTAGCCGCCGAAGGGTGACATCCACACCGACAGCGACGCTCCGCCGTACTGGGCGGCGGCGCTCTTCTGGGGGCCGAACCCGGTGGGGAACTGGGTGGGGTCGAAGGACCAGACGTTGAGGTTCGACTCGTCCGCCTTCTTGGGGGAACGCAGGTAGTCCCAGCCGTCGTCGACCCAGAAGCTGTCGATGTTGGCTCCGCGTTTGGTCAGCTCGCTGCCGAAGAGGTTGATGGCGGAGGTGAGTTCGGAGGAGTTGATGACCAGTCCCGGCGGCTTGAGGTCGAACCAGCTCTGGTAGTGCAGGAAGGTGTGGCGGCTGTGGACGCGTTCGCGTGCCAGGTAGTACTGGAAGGAGCGCCGCAGACCGCCGGCCGGGGAGACGCCGAGGGAGGCGGTGTACTCGTAGGACTTCCCGGGGGTGAGATCGCCCGCCCGGGTGAGGCCGATGGTCACGTTCGCCCCGCTGACCGTGGGCTTGGCCATGGGGTTCTCGACACCGAGGAAGAGTGTCTCCGCTCCGGGCGGGCCCGCGACCACCGGGCTGCCGTCATCGCCGCCGCCCACCCTGCTGTCGGGCAGGGTCATGTCGATCAGCTGGAGCCTGGTGACGTCGAAGGTTCCGCTGACCGGGGTGATGGTGAACCTTTGCAGGACGCTGTTCGCGCCGTCGCGCAGTTCGGCTCTCCATGTCACGTCCAGGACCTTGCCGCCCGATGTCCAGCGGAACCTCATGCCGACCGCCTTGCCGGCGACATTCTGGGAAAGGCGGGCCGCAGAGGGATCGGCCGCCAGGGCGCTCAGGGTCGGGGCGGAGGTGAGTGTGGACTGGGAGGACTTGATGACGGTGGAGTCGGCGAGGGTGAACGAGAACAGTTCACCGATCGCCGCCGGCACGCTGTTGGGAGTTCCGTTCGCGGAGTTCGTGAACGAGGAGAGTGAGACCCTGCTCCCGTTCACCGCCCACGAGGCCGAAAGAGCGTTGTTCGACAGCGTGAATCCGGACGGGGACGCCGCCCCGGTGGCCGGCCCCGGTGTGACACCGGGGAAGAGCACACCCGAGGCTGACGAGTAGACGGGGTCGGACGGCATGTCGACAGCCGCCGCTTTCAGAGGGGGACCGGCAAGGGCGAGCACCAGGACCGTGCCGACCGAGGCCGCCCGCATCCCCCCACGCCATGAAGACATCATGCGAGCTCCAGAAGAGCTAGAGCGGGAGTGGGTGGGGCAACTACAGCGCCCCCGCAGGCAATCTGTCAAGAGTTGATAAAATCCAAATCATTACGAGCAACTTTGAGCAATCCACTGCGTGGTCATGCGCATTGTCGAGTTGCACCGTTCACCGGAGCCCGGCGTGGGCGACGCCTCGGTGGTACGGCCCTCCGCGGTGGGCCGTCAGGAGGACGTCGGAAGGTTCCGGCCTCCGGCGCGGACGCGCTGGGCGGGAGCCTTGCCGCAGATCCACGAAGCTCTGCCGCATCATGAACGGGTCACGGAGGGAGATTCATGCCGCAGCCTGGTCCACGGAGCGGCGGACGGCGCCCCTCGGCACCTGCACTCCCCGGGCTCGCCGTGCTCAGGGGCTACCGGCGCGGCTGGCTGCGCGGTGACCTGCTGGCCGGCGGCACCGTCGCGGCGTACCTCGTGCCGCAGGTCATGGCCTACGCGGGCGTCGCGGGACTGCCACCGGTCGCAGGGCTCTGGGCGATCCTCCCGGCGCTGGCCGTGTACGCCCTCCTCGGATCCTCCCGGCTGCTGTCGGTGGGGCCCGAGTCGACGACCGCACTGATGACCGCCACCGTGGTCGGCCCGCTGGCCGGCGGCGACGCGGACCGCTACGCGGCGCTGGCCGCCACGCTCGCCGTGGTGGTCGGCGTGCTGTTCGCGCTGGCGTGGCTGGCGCGGCTGGGATTCGTCGCCGACCTCCTCTCGCGGCCGGTCCTGATCGGCTACCTGGCCGGGGTGGCGCTGATCATGATGGTGGACCAGCTGTCCAAGCTCACCGGCGTCGAGGTGGAGGGCGAGGGGTTCGGTCCGCAGCTGAACTACTTCGTGGGACACCTCTCGCAGGCGGACACCGCCACCATGGTCTTCAGCGCGGCGGCACTGCTCTTCCTCTTCGCCCTCGACCGCTTCGTTCCCCGCTTCCCCGGGCCACTGCTGGCCGTGGTCGCCGGCACCGCGGTGGTGGCGGCGTTCGGACTGCAGGACCACGGAATCGCCGTGATCGGCGAGATCCCGGCCGGGCTGCCCAGTCCCTCCCTGCCGGACCTGGGCGAGGTGCACCGCCTCGTGCTGCCCGCGCTCGGGGTGCTGCTCGTCGGCTACACCGACGTGATCCTCACCGCGCGGGCCTTCGAGTCCCGCGCCGAGGGCGAGCAGCTGGACGCCAACCAGGAGCTGCTCGCCCTCGGCGGGGCCAACCTCGGCGCCGGACTCCTGCACGGCTTCCCGGTGAGCAGCAGTGCCAGCCGCACCGCGCTCGCCCAGTCGGCGGGCGGGCGCACCCAGGCGTACGCACTGGCGGCCGGCGTCGCGGTGCTCGCCGTGCTGCTGTTCCTGAGCCCGCTGCTGACGTACACGCCGGCGGCCGTGCTGGGCGCGCTGGTCGTCTTCGCCGCGATCCGGATGATCGACGTGGCGGGGCTGCGCCGGCTGAAGGGGTTCCGGCGCCGGGAGTTCCTGCTGGCCGTCGGATGCCTGGTCGGGGTGCTCGCGCTCGACATCCTGTACGGGGTGCTGGTGGCCGTGGGGCTTTCGGTGGCGGAGCTGCTGAGCCGGGTGGCCCGCCCGCACGACGCCGTCCAGGGAATGGTGCCCGGTGTTCCCGGGATGCACGACATCGACGACTACCCGCAGGCGCACACGGTCCCGGGTCTGGTCGTCTACCGCTACGACTCGCCGCTGTTCTTCGCCAACGCGGAGGACTTCCGCAGCCGGGCGCTGGCCGCGGTCGCCCAGGAGGCCGGGACCGTCCACTGGTTCGTCCTCAACACGGAGGCCAACGTGGAGGTCGACATCACCGCACTCGACTCGCTGGAAGCGCTCCGGGCCGAGCTGACCGGACGCGGCGTCGTCTTCGCCCTGGCCCGGGTCAAGCAGGACCTGCGGGCCGACCTGGACGCGTACGGGCTGACCGACTCCGTCGGCACGGACCGGATCTTCCCCACGCTTCCCACCGCCGTCACCGCCTACCGTGTCTGGGCCTCCGGCGGCGACCCCGGGCCGCGGACCACCGACCGGCCGTGAGGCGGGCGGCTGCCCGGACGGCGGCGCCCGGTTGGACAGGCCCTCCGGCCCGCCGGAGGGTGACAGGTACCGGTGCCCCACCGGCCGGCCGGCCGGGTCGCCGTGCCGGCGTCGGCGCACCGGCACGCGCCGGGCCCGGTGCCCGCACCGGACGGACGATCCGAACCCGTGACCGTGACCTGGAGGAGGCGGTGTCGGCGATGACACACAAGCAGGCCAGGCGGATCGCGAAGTTCATCGAGCCGCTACGCGTGGAACCGGGCTCACGCGTGGACCTCGCCGAGGACTTCGACCCCCGCTACAAGGCCCGGATGAAGAAGCGGGACGGCGTCGAGCTACTCCGGACCGGCGTCGGCCTGCTGGCGGAGTACCAGGCGAAGCTGGCCGCGCAGGACAGCTACGGAGTACTGCTCTGCCTCCAGGCGATCGACGCGGGCGGGAAGGACGGGACGATCCGCCACGTGATGAGCGGGGTCAACCCGCAGGGCGTCCACGTCAGCAGCTTCAAGGTGCCCTCCACCGAGGAGCTCGACCACGACTACCTGTGGCGCTACGCGCGGCGCCTGCCGGCCCGCGGGGACATCGCGATCTTCAACCGGTCGCACTACGAGGAGGTCCTCGTGGTGCGGGTCCATCCCGAGAACCTCGACCGGCAGAGGCTGCCCGGGTCGGCGAAGGGTCCGGACGTCTGGGACCGCCGCTACCGCGAGATCAACGACTGGGAGCGCTACCTCTGCGACAACGGGTTCAGGATCGTGAAGATCTTCCTGAACCTCTCCGAGGAGGAGCAGCGCACACGCTTCCTGAAGCGGATCGACCTGCCGGAGAAGAACTGGAAGTTCTCCGCGGCGGACCTGCGCGAGCGCGAGCGCTGGGACGACTACCAGCACGCCTTCTCCGAGATGCTCTCCGCCACGAGTACGCCGTGGGCGCCGTGGTACGTCGTGCCGGCCGACCGCAAGTGGTTCGCGCGCATCTGCGCCGCCGCGGTCCTCGCGCACACGCTGATGGAGATCGACCCCCGGTACCCGACCGTCGGCAAGAAGGCCCGCAAGGAACTGCGGGCCGCCAAAAGGCTCCTGGAGCAGCAGGCCCCCGAAGGCGCCGAGCGCGACCCGTACGAGGCCGAGCACCGTGACTGAACGCCGGAGGGGCCTCGCCTCCGCGACGAACGGGATGGTTCGGAGGTACGGACATGGCGCCGCAAGCTGACCGGTCCGACACGGGCCCGGCCATGCGGCCCTGGTACGCGACACCGCCGGACGAGGTGGCGGCACGGCTCGGCGTGGATCCGGAGGTCGGACTGCCCGCGGCCCGGGCGGCGGAACTGCTGGCCGCGGACGGCCCGAACGCGCTGCCGGAGGAGAGTGCGCGGCCGGGCTGGCTGCGATTCCTCGACCAGTACCGCAGCTACATGCAGATCATCCTGGTCGCCTCCGCCGTGGTGGCACTGGCGATCAAGGAGTGGAGCACCGCGGTCCTGCTGATCGTCCTGACGCTGTTCAACGCGGTCGTCGGCCTGAGGCAGGAGGGCAAGGCCGAGAGCGCGATGAACGCGCTGCGGTCGATGATGAAGACCACCGCCCGGGTCCGGCGGGACGGGGCCGAGGCGGAGATCCCCGCCGAACAGCTGGTGGTCGGCGACGTCGTGCTCATCGCCGCCGGCAACACCGTCCCCGCGGACGGGCGGATCGTCTGGGCCAGTTCGCTGCAGATCGACGAGTCTGCGCTGACGGGCGAGAGCGTGCCGGCGGTGAAGGGAGCGGGAACCCTGACGGGCGACCGGCTCGGCCCGGGCGACCAGTCCACCATGGCGTTCATGAACACCCCGGTCACCCACGGCAGCGGTGTGCTGATCATCACCGGCACGGGCGCCGGGACGGAGCTCGGCAAGATCGCCGGGATGCTCTCGGCGACCGAGAAGGAGCAGACGCCGCTCACCCGGGAGCTGAACACCCTGACGCTGTGGATCGCGGCGGCGGCCGGCCTGACCATGGTCGTGATGTTCGCCCTCGGCCGCAGCCGCGACCAGGCCTGGGACGCCCTGTTCGTCAGCGCCGTGTCGCTGGCCGTCGCCGCCATCCCCGAGGCCCTGCCCACCGTCACCCAGGTGATCCTCTCCGTGGGCAGCCTGAACCTCGCCAAGCGAAACGCCATCGTCAAGGAACTGCCGTCCGTGGAGACCCTGGGCTTCACCTCGGCCATCAACTCCGACAAGACCGGCACCCTGACGATGAACCAGATGACCGTCGTCGAGGTCCTCACCCCCACCGACCGCTACACGGTCTCGGGCAGCGGCTACGGCCTGGAGGGACGGATCCACCACGCGGCCGGATCCTCGGCGGGCGTCGAGGAGGCCGTCCTGCCGTACCTGATCGCCAGCGACGCCAGGCTGGTGGACGGCACGGTGGTCGGCGACCCGACCGAGGGTGCGCTGCTCGTCCTCGGCCACAAGGCAGGCCTGGACATCGACGCGACCCGGGAGCGCTACCCCAGGCTCGCCACACTGCCCTTCGACCCCGAGTACAAGCTGATGGCCACCTTCACCTCGGCCGTGGACGCGACGGGCCGGCCAGTCGTGCGCTGCTTCGTCAAGGGAGCCGCGCCCGCCGTCATGGCCCGCGCCGGCACCGCGCTCGCCGACGGCCGGACCGTCCCGTGGCACGGCGCGCCGAGCGCCCGTGCCGACGCGGCGTCCGAACGGATGGGGGGCGAGGGCCGCCGGGTGATGGCAGCGGCCGAGCGCGATCTCGACCCGGCGGAGTTCGACGCGAACGGGGATCTGCTCGCACTCGTCACCGATCTGCGGATGACCAGCCTGGTCGGCATGGTCGACCCGCCCCGCGCGGAGTCGAGGGACGCCGTGGCCAGCGCCCAGGCCGCCCACATCCGGGTCCGCATGGTGACCGGCGACGACGTCACCACCGGGGAGGCCATCGCGCGGCAGCTCGGCATCCCCGGCGCCGCGATCCTCGGAGCGGACTTCGCCGCGATGCCGGAGCACGAACGGCTCGCCCGGATCGACGACATCGGGGTGGTCGGCCGCGTCGCGCCCGAACACAAGGTCCTGCTCGCCGACACGCTCAAGAAGAAGGGCGACGTCGTCGCGATGACCGGCGACGGCGTCAACGACGCACCCGCCATCAAGGCCGCCGACATCGGCATCGCCATGGGCAGCGGCACCGACGTGGCCAAGAACGCCGGCCGGATGATCCTCTCCGACGACAACTTCGCCACCATCGTGTACGCCGTCGAGGAGGGGCGCAAGCTCTACGACAACCTCACCAAATACATCCGGTTCGTCCTGATGCTCCTGGTCACCTTCGTCCTGACCTTCCTCGGAGCGACGGTCTTCAACATCGCCGCCGGCGAACCGTTCACCCCGCCGCAGGTGCTGTGGATCCACTTCGTCGTCAACGCGCCCTTCGGCTTCGCCCTCGGTTTCGACCTGGCCAGCCCCGGCCTGATGCGGCGCACCCCGCGCCCGCGCGGCGAATCGCTGCTCACCCGGTCCGTCATGCTCACCGTCGGACTCAGCGGACTCGCCGTCACCGTGGCCCTGCTCCTGCTGATCAAACTGGGTGAACACCACTACGGAAGCCTGAAGACCGGCAGCTCGATCGCCTTCACCGCGTTCGCGCTCTGCCTGATCGTGGCGGCTTACGAATGCCGCAGCGAACGCGCCACCGTCCTGAGCACCAGCACCTTCGACAGCAGGCCGATGAACCTGGCGGCCCTGGGCGAATTCGTCCTCGCGGTCCTGGTGACACAGACGGACGCCTTCCGGCGCATCCTCGGCACGACCGAGCTCACCCTCGCCCAGTTCGGCTGGGCGCTGCTCGCCCCCCTCGCCCTGCTGCTCCTGTGGGAGCTGGGCAAGGTCGCGGCCCGGCGGGGCCGGTCCGCACTGTGACACCAGGCCGGGGCCGGCGTTGCCCGTTCTGCCGTCACCGGCAGACATCCCGTCCCCGCCCGGCGAGTACGGCCTCCGCCACGTCGGCCATCGCGCGGGCGTGGCTGTCCTGCTTCGCCCTGTCCGTCGGAAGCAGATCCATGTTCTCGTACACGAAAGAGCCCGCCACCCGGGTGCGGTCGTCGGAGCAGTACTCGATCGCCGACGACCCACTGGAGCTGACTACCGTACGTCCGACCAGGTCTTCCAGGGACAGGTCACTCTCGGGCTGATCGGGTTCGACTCCGGTCATCTCGAACATCGAGATCGAGAGGGCCTCCTGACCGTCCACCGTGATCTGGCAGGACCAGCGGATCCGCCCCTCGTCGCCCCGCGGTTCCACCGCCCATTCCCCCAGGCCGGGACGACCGGGCGGCAACAGGGTGCTCAGCGGAGTGCCGGCCGCCCGTTCCAACCCGCAGATCGACTGCTCGACCACCGACTCGTCCTCACCGAGCACCAACACTGTCGCCACAAGGGCCGCCGACAGCGCGGCGGCGCCGCCGAGCAGCCACCAACGCCCCCAGCGCCTGCCCGCAGGACTCTCGGGCGCCGCGACCGGCCCGGCGGCCTCCGTCGGCCTGACCTCCGCATCCGATCCCGCAGGATCGGACTCGCTTGCCTCGTTCATCGGTCATCCCTCACCCCGGGCCGCACCCGAACATCCGTACTGATCATGGATCTGGCAGCGAGAGCCTAGCGTTCTCCCGGCGTCAGGCCAGGTCAGGCAGCGACCCTGAGCTCCTGACGCGTTCGGTGGACGAACTCCCGAACGGCCGTCTCCCGGCGCCAGGGGGCGAGGGCGGCGGTGAACTCGCGGACGTAGTCCAGAGCCCGGGAGGACTGCACGCGGGCAAGGATCTCGACGGCCTGGTTTCCGAGCGCGAGGCCTTGGTCGAGGTTGCGACCCTGGAGATGGGCGGTCCCCACGATGGCCAGACGCATCCCCACTGAGCGGGTGAACACGCCCGGCTGCATGGCTGCGGCCTGCGCGTTCCAGACGAGAGCCTCCTTCGGCCTCCCCAGGTCGCGGAAGACTTCGGCGGCGTCCGCCGAGAGCCGGGCGTGGTGATAGAAGTCGATCCAAGCCGGTTCGTCGGCGCCGCCGCGGGCCTGGTCGAGAAGCGTCTCGGAGGCGGTCAGCGCGGCGGAAGCCGCCTTGGCGTTGCTGTCCCGGGCATGGGCCCGGGCCTCGATGAGCTTGGTGAAGGCCAGCACCCTGGGGGCGGCCTGGCCCTTGGCACGCTGGAAGGCGCCCTGAGTCATGTCGATAGCCTCGCTGGCGAAACCCCGCAGCAAGGTCTGCATCGCCATGGTCGTCAGCACATAGCAGCCGAGCTCGATGTCACCGCCGGCCCGCGCGAGACGGAGGGCCTGGATGAAGTGCCGCTGGGCGGCGTCGTGCTGGCCGACGTCGAAGGCGGTCCAGCCGGCCAGACGGGACAACTCGGCGGTCACCGAGAACAGCTCGCGACCCACCCCGTCGCTGAACGAACCGTTCAGCAGCGGCACCGCGCGTTCCTGCAGGCAGGCCGTGACGGAGGTGGCCTTCCAGTTCCCGCCGCCATACTTCGAGTCCCACCGCCGAGCATCATCGGCAGCCTCCCGCAGCTCGGCGAGGTCCGCGGCACCGACCCGGCCGCGGCCTCGGTGGGCGGCAGCGTCATCGGCGGGCGTGACCAGCCAGCGGGTGACCGGGGTGGTGAACGCGGAGATGGCGAAGCCCGTTCCGGTGAGGAAGTCGCGGCGGTCCACAGTGCTCCAGAACGAAGTGGCGACGCGCACGGCGTCGGCGGGGTCTCGCGGGAAATCCAACCCCACCGCGGAGTCCGGTGTCTCCGCATCCGCCATACCGATCTCCGCCAACTGCACAGGCCGGCCGAGGCGTTCGCTGATGGCCTGGGCCAGGAGCTTGGGCACCGGCCACTCGGGGACCATGCCGCGGCGGCACCAGTTCGCGACCGAGGTATGCGTATATGTCGTGGTCAGCCCGGCTTCGCGGGCGAGCTGGTTCACGCGGAGGGCCAGCGACTTGTTGCTGGCGCCCTCGCACTTGTCGATCATCCGGGCCAGAGCGCCGTTCGGCGGCTTGGCCCGGCGCGTGGTCGACGCCACAGCGTCCCCCTCAATCGGTCCCCGACTGGGCACGGGGAGTCGTACTCGACCGGGCACGAGAATTCGTACACCCGGCACCTGACGCCGGATCACCGAGGGTATTGCCTTCGCTGCACGCAGTGAACCGCTTTCGCGAGTTGTGAGCCCCCCTGCGAGCCCTGCCCCGGCCTGACCGGACGCGGTTGTCTGATGCCCCGGGCGTCCGCCGGACCGGGCCACAGACCCTCCGGCGGGGGCCTCCACCGATTCACGCTCGGGGGTGACAACCAGATGTGCGGACTCGCAGGACTGGCCGGCGCTGACGCCGTCCGCCACCACACGACCGTCGCCGCGATGGGGCTCGCTCAGCACCACCGCGGCCCCGACGGCACCCGCCACCTCACCTCGGCCGACGGCCGGGCGGTGCTGTCCATGAACACCCTGCTGATCGTCGACACCACCGCCCAGCCCGGCCCCTACCAGGACCCGGCCAGCGGTGTCGTCCTCACCTTCAACGGCGAGATCTACAACTACCGTCAGGCGGCAGCCGGTTGGGGCATCCAGCTGGAGGCGGGCGAGACGGACGCCCACCTGGTCCTGCGGGCCTGGGTCAAGCTCGGCCCCGGCTGCCTGGCCGGCCTGGACGGCATGTTCGCGGTCGCCGCCTACGACCCCCGTGAGGGCCGGCTCTTCCTCGCCCGGGACCGGCTCGGCGAGAAGCCCCTCTACTGGCGCTTGGACGGTGGCCGCCTCGCGTTCGCCTCCGAGGTCACCACCCTGACCGGCTACGGCACCGCACCCCTGGTCGTCCGACCGGAGATGCTGTCCATCGAGACGCCGACCGGCGTCGACACCCCGTTCCAAGGTATCCAGCTCCTGCCGCCGGCCGGCCTGCTGGCCTTCGAGATCGCCACCGGATCGCTCGTCCAGCGGACCTGGTGGCAGTTGGAGGGCCTGGAGCCCTGGAAGGGCGACTACCGCACGGCACTCGCCCGGTTCTCGACCCTGTTGGCCGATAGCGTCCCCCTGCGAGCCCCCGGCTCGGACTTCGCACTCCTGCTCTCGGGCGGGTTGGACTCCTCGGTGCTGGCCTACCTGATGCGGCCGCAGGTCTGCGTCACGGTCCGCTACCAGGGCCAGGACCGGCTGGACGAGTCCGCGACGGCGGCCGTCGTCGCGCGGGACATCGGCGCCGAGCTGGTCGTCATCGAGCCGACCGCCGCCGACTTCGCCCGCTGCCTGCCGGAGATCATGCACGCGCTGGACTACCCGATGGGCAACGCAGCCACCTTCTCCGAGCACATGGCCTACCGGGCGATCGCCGAGCGAGGGCTCCGGGTCGTGGTCGGGGGGCTGGGTCCGGACGAGTTCCTGATGGGCTACGTCCGCCACGCGCTCGTCCTGTTCGGTCCACAGGCGGTGCTGGACGCCGGGCTGGAGGCCTACCGGCCGCTGGCCTCCAAGCTCCTGAACGCGGCGGGCGGCCCGCTGGATCCGGCCGAGGCGATCGTGAAGCTGATCCTGCGGGGCTCGGACCCGGACGGGCGCATGCGCGAGGTCGTTGCCGACGCGCTCCGGCGGGCTGGCGGGGACTTGGCGCGCGGGCTAACGCTGGCGGACCTGGCCACCGCCTGGCGCCCGCTGGTGATGACGAGCGACAAGCTGGCGTCGGCGTTCGCGCTGGAGCGGCGCTCGCCCTTCCTGGCCCGGGACCTGGTCGAATTCTGCTACCGGCTGCCGGTCGAGCACAAGATTGGTGACCCGGCGGCCGGCAAGCGGATCCTGCGGGACGCCGCGAAGGCGCTCGGGCTTCCGCCGGAGGTCTGGGGCAGCCGGGACAAGCTCGGTTTCGCCTCCCCGGTCCCGAGCTGGCTGACCGGCCCACTGGAGCCCTGGGCGACCGCCCAGATCAGTGCCGCCCTGAACCAGGCGCCGCGCTCGCTGCGACCGCTGCTGGCCGGCGGCCTGAGGCCCGGCGGGCGGTTCGACCGCACTCGGATGCAGTCCCTGATGGCGGCCGCCTGGTTCAACGACCAGCCGGTGGAGACAGCGGCATGACGGCCCGTCAGCTCACTACGGTGAGGGGATGGACTCCCAGACTCTCCCCGACGAGCCGTCCGCCGCCGAACCGCGCGGAGCGGTCGCGATCATCACCAACGGGCTCGGCGAACTCCTCCTGCACCTGCGCGACGACATCACCGGCATCGCCTGGCCCGGCCACTGGAGCCTGCTGGGCGGCGGCTGCGACCCCGGCGAGGACCAGGCCATCGCGATCGTCCGCGAACTCGACGAAGAGGCGGGCCTGGCCGTCGACGACCTGGAAGAGCTCTTCGAGACGAAGGACACCGTCGGCTCCGGCCAGATCATCACCTTCTTCGCCGCCTCCTGGGACGGCGACGAACAGGCGCTGCCCCTCGCGGAGGGCGTCAAGCTCCAGTTCTTCGCCCCCGAGCACCTGCCCGTCCTGACCGTCCCGCCGTTCATCCGCCACGGCATCCACCGCTACCTCGCCGCCCGGCCCGCCTGACGCCCCGCCCTCCAGAGGGTCGGGGGCGCCGGCCGGGCGGCCCCACCCCTTCCGGAAGGACACGTTCGTGAAGCTCACCGTCATCGGCTGCGGCTACCTCGGCGCGACCCACGCCGCAGCCATGGCCGAACTCGGCCACCAGGTCCTCGGCATGGACATCGACCCCGACAAGGTCGTCTCCCTCAACGCCGGCCGGGCCCCGTTCTTCGAACGCGACCTGGACGACCTCCTGGCCAAGCACACCGCCACCGGGCAGCTGCGGTTCACCACGTCCTACGCGGAGACCGCCGCCTTCGCCGACTTGCACTTCATCGGCGTCGGCACCCCGCAGAAGCCCGGAGAGATGGCCTACGACCTCAGCCACCTCTTCTCGGCCGTCCGCCGGCTCGCCCCCCGCCTGACCGGCCCCGCCGTGATCGTCGGCAAGTGCACCATCCCGGTCGGCACCGCCCCCCAGGTGATCGACATCCTGCGCGAGTTCGCCCCGGCCGGTGACCAGGTCGACGTCTGCT
The DNA here is from genome assembly GCF_042726075.1 of Kitasatospora sp. NPDC127035. Taxonomy (NCBI): domain Bacteria; kingdom Bacillati; phylum Actinomycetota; class Actinomycetes; order Kitasatosporales; family Streptomycetaceae; genus Kitasatospora; species Kitasatospora sp. NPDC127035. Next base: position 76,902 of record NZ_JBHXDN010000035.1, read on the forward strand.
GGAACCCCGAGTTCCTGCGCGAGTCCTACGCGGTCGAGGACACCCTCCACCCCGACCGGATCGTCCTCGGCTTCACCGGCCAGGGCACGCGCGCGGAGTCAGTGATCCGCCAGGCCTACGGCAAGATCATCGAGTCCGGAACCCCGGTCATCGTCACCGACCTGGCCACCGCCGAGCTGGTGAAGTCCGCCGCGAACGCCTTCCTCGCCACCAAGATTTCCTTCATCAACGCCATGGCCGAGGTCTGCGAGACCTCCGGCGCCGACGTCCAGCTGTTGGCCGAGGCCCTCGGCCACGATGCCCGGATCGGCCGCCGCGGCATGCGGCCCGGACTCGGGTTCGGCGGCGGCTGCCTGCCCAAGGACATCCGCGGCTTCATGGCCCGCGCCGGCGAACTCGGAGCCGACCAGGCCCTGACCTTCCTGCGCGAGGTCGACGCGATCAACAACCGTCGCCGCGAGCGCATGATCGACCTCGCCCGCGAACAGTGCGGCGGCGTCATCAACGGCAAGAACATCGCCGTCTGGGGCGCCGCCTTCAAGCCCGACACCGACGACATCCGCGACTCCCCGGCCCTCGCCGTCGCGCAGAAACTGCACCAACTCGGCGCGACCGTCACCGTCTTCGACCCCAAGGCTCTGGACAACGCCCGCAAGGCCCACCCACAGCTCGAATTCACCGACCATCCGCTCGGCGCCGTCTGCGACGCCGACCTGCTGCTTCACCTGACCGAGTGGCCCGAGTTCGCACGCCTTGACCCCAAGGCCGTCGCCGCCCGCGTCGCCGTTCCCCGCGTCATCGACGGCCGCAGCACCCTCGACCCCGACCGCTGGCGGGCCGCCGGCTGGACCTACCGCGCCCTCGGTCGCCCCTGACACCAGGGCCTCCGCGGGCGGTCACGAAGCGTCGGGGGGCCCCCCCCGCGGGGGGGGGGGGCCCCGACGTAGATCACAGGCCAGTCGAACCGCGCTTGGGAAACCCAGCAGCAAAGCACGGCAGGGACGCCTAGCGCCGCCGAAATGCTGCTGCATCTCCCCGAGTTGACGGGCCCGCCGACAGGACGTGAGGCTAGTAGTCGGCCATGAGGACGGGTGTCCTACTGAGGCTTTCAGGAAGTCCCACAGAACCTGCCGGCGCCCGTGGGCCTCGCGGGCAGCGGCTCAGGCCGCGGGGAGCGGAACTGGAGGCCTTCGAAAGCCTCATGTTCACAGTGCTGGACTCCTGGGGTCTGCCGACGGACAGCATCATCGTCAGCGCACGGCAGCGCGAAACCCTGCTCAGGAACACGCCCGACGTCATTCTCGAAGGGATGAGCGATGAAGCGAGGTCGAAGGCCCCCTATCTCGCCAAGATGATCATGGCGGGCTCGGTCGGACTCTTCGACGCCGCGTTGAACTACCTCTGGATCGAGACGATCAACCGCCTTCGCGATCACGTTGCCGCGTTCGACGTCGGCTACTTCTTCGACCTGGCCGAGCTCGACCCGGCCCGCCGGAAGAATCTGAGCCGATCCGCCTCCGGACGTGGCGGACGCGGGGCGTGGGTGTCGTGGTTCTGCCCGGTCGCTCCCTTCTGCCGCCGCGACGGCGACGACCCGTCGATGTGCGGAGCGGTAGGGGCGTGGCACCGGCGGGGAGGCCGGACGTCTCCCACGCCCGCCCCCGCGCGGTGCCCGGAAGCCCGAAACCGAGCCTACCGAGCGGCGCGACCGCGGTGTTGCCCGTGCGTGCACGGGCACGCGCGCAAGACGCAGAAACCGGCCGGTGCTCTGCGGGATCCGTCGTGCCTCGTGGGTGGCGACCCACCAACCACCGGCGGCGGCTCGTGGCGCGAGCACACCGGAATAGGACTCGGCTCCCCCGTCGTTTCCAACAGTCGATTCAGGGACACGGTGAACCGTTCACTGTCAGACCCGTGCCGCACACTGAGGCCGAACACTCGGCAGACCGAAGGATGAGCCCCATGACCGACCGGCCCTTGACCCTCATGGCCGTGCACGCCCACCCCGACGACGAAGCCACCGGTACGGGAGGTGTGCTCGCCCGCTACGCGGCCGAGGGCATCCGGACGGTGCTGGTCACCTGTACCGACGGCGCCTGCGGAGACGGACCGGGAGGAGTCAAGCCCGGCGAGGCGGGACACGACCCGGCCGCCGTCGCCGCGATGCGCCGTCAGGAGCTGGAGGCCAGCTGCGAGGTCCTCAAGGTCAGCCACCTCGAAATGCTCGACTACGGGGACTCCGGGATGATGGGCTGGGCCGCCAACGACGCGCCCGGCTCGTTCTGGACGACACCGGTGGACGAGGCGGCCGCCCGCCTCGCCGACCTGGTGCGGCAGTACCGGCCCGACGTCGTCGTGACCTACGACGAGAACGGCTTCTACGGCCACCCCGACCACATCCAGGCCAACCGCATCACGTCGAGGGCGCTGGAGCTGGCCGGCACGGCACCGAAGGTGTACTGGACGACGGCCCCGCGTTCGATGATGGCGCGGTTCGGGGAGGTCATGCGCGAGCTCGGCGGGGAATGGGAGGAGCCGGGCTCCGAGGAGTCGGAGATGCCCGAGATCGGCCTCCCCGACGAGGAGATCACCACCTGGGTGGACACCACCGGGTTCGGAGGCCAGAAGTTCGACGCGCTGGCCGCGCACGCCAGCCAGGGCGAGAACATCTTCTTCCTGAAGATGGGCAAGGAGAAGTTCACCCAGCTGATGGGTGTCGAGACCTTCCTCCGCGTCCACGACACCACCGGCGCGGAGCTCCCCGAGAACGACCTCTTCGCCGGCCTGCGCTGAGCCGCTCCGGTCGGCGGAGCCCTTCAGACCCCGGCGGGACCCTCCAGACCCCGGCGGCGCCCCGCGACACCGCGTGGTGTCCACAGCAGCACCGACCCGGCGGCGGTGGCGATCCGTTACGCCGGCTGCGCCGGGTCGATGCTGCTGGATCCTTCTCGCTGAGCTGCGACCAGCGAGCGCACGAGGACACCGCACCCGGCCGGCAGCCCTGAGAACCGCCCCACACCTCGACCACACCCCCGGGGCGTCACCGCCCCGGCCGGTGCACCGTGGTCCACGGAGAGCCGTCACTGGCGGACTGTCATCTTCCGGACAGTGCAAAAACTGTCCGGAAGATGATCGTCAGCCCGCCAGGCAAGCCCGTGACCTGCACCGTCACAGAAACACCACACTGCTTCCGGTCGGAATTGGTCTCTACCATTGCCTCGCCGACACATTCGGAGGAGGCTCCTCGGCGAAGCGCAGGGGCACGGAACCCCGGCGCTCACCAATGGGAGGAAGACCACCATGTCGCTTCGCAAGGCATTCTCCACCGCGGCCGTGGCCGGGATCGTGGCCGGCGGCGCCCTCATCGCCGCCCCGACCGCCCAGGCGGCCACCTACACCTACATCGGCATCTACCCGACCGCCGCCTCCTGCCACGCGGCCGGCCAGGCCTACGTGAACAACCACCAGGCCGTCGTCTACTTCTGTGACACCACCACCGAGACCGGCCCGGCGCGGCTCTCCGTGGTCCTCTACTGAGCCGCAGGAACGCACTGACGGTGGGCCGCACGGCCGGCGGCCCACCGTCGTTCGACGTGGTGGAGAAGGGATTCGAACCCCCTGCGACCGATCGTTTCAGGATGAGGTGCGGAGTCGTCGCAGGGTTCGTCTGCCCCGCCCCGGCACCCCTGCCGGGTGACATTCGGCCAATCCCCCCACAACCGGCGCGGCGAGCCGTAGATTACTGCAACGACTGACGGCTGAGACGGTGGGAGTGTTGTGGGAATCGAGAGCGCCTTCGCTACGGAAAACGGTGTGGGATCGACGATCGCCCTGCTTGAGGAGCGACTGCCCGCCGTGTTGGAACGGCGTCGCCGAGCGGAGGAGGACGTCGCAGCCGCCGTGCGGGAAGAGGAGGCCATCACCAAGGCACTTGAGGGGTTGCGCCTTCTGGCCGGAACGCCACTCGGCGGGCAACGAGAGCCGCTCGCCGACGAGTTGACCCCTGGCCCGGCCGAGGCCGCGGCTGACGGCCACGACAATGCGGCGACGGCGGACACCCCGGAGGCGGAACCCACCCCGGTCCCCGCGGCCCAGCCGGTCCCGCCGATCCCTGCGGCCCGGACCCCGAGGAAGGCCGCCGTCCGGAAGCCGGCCGTCCCGAAGGCTGCGGCCGCACCCGTGCAGGAGGCCAAGGCCTCCGTCCCCCGCGCGAAGAAGATCGCGAAGAAGGTGGCGAAGGACACCGGGCCCGCCGCGGCAAAGCGGGCGTCCACGGCCACGCCCGCAGCGCCCAAGAAGGCGGCGCCCGCCGGCCGGACAACAGCCGAACCGGCCGAGCCCACGGTGGCCGGGCGGCGCCAGGAGGTCGAAGCGGACAGCGTCCTGACGGTGCTGGCCCAGGCCGCGGAGCCCCTGCGAGCCCGCGAGGTGACCGAACGGCTGGGCCTGGACACCCTTCAGGGGAACATCAACACCATCCGCACCAAGCTGGAACGCCTCGCCAAGGCCGGTCGCGCGCAGCGCCCCGGACGCGGCCTGTACACCGTGGTGCCCGCCCGGAGCGAGACCGCGGGCTGAGGTTCCGGAAGCGGCCCGCTGCCCGAACCCCGTCGGGGTCGGTGCGCAAGACCGGCCCTGCGCGGGCGGCGGGCTCGGTGCACGCTCCGTTTCACCGGCCGCCGGCCGCAGGCCCTTTGCGCCTGCGGCCGGGCCGTACCCGCCGGGGAGAGGCGTCACCTCCCACACCCCACTCGACCGGCCGCAGGCCCACTCCGTGCCCGCTCCGCATACTGCGCCTGCCGACGGCTACCGCGGTCGAACGTCGTGGCCGTCAGCCGGCCGCCAGGATCTCCACTCCGAGCGCCCTGAGTTGCTCGACGACCGTGTCGTGGGGGTCGGCGTCGGTGATCAGGCCGCTGACCTTCTCCCAGGGCAGGACGCGGAACCGCGAAGCCGTGCCGATCTTCTCGGAGGAGGCCAGGATGTAGGTGTCCGCGGCCCGCGCGGCCAGGGCGCGCTTCATCGCGGCCTCATCGGCGTCCGCGGTGGTCAGTCCCGCTTCGGGGTGCACACCGGTGACACCGAGCAGGCACAGGTCGGCGGAGACGTTCTGCGCGGCCTCGACCGCGGCGGCGCCGCAGGTGACGGCCGAGTGCTTGAAGACGCGCCCCCCGATCAGGAAGAGCTCCGCCTGCGGGTGGTCGAGCAGGGCCGCGGCGATCGTCGGGCTGTGCGTGATCACGGTGCAGACGAGATCACGCGGGAGCGCGTGGGCGACGGCGAGGGCGGTGGTGCCGCCGTCGAGGATCAGCGTGCTGCCCGGTCGTACCAGAGCGGCAGCCGCCGCGGCGACCTTCCGCTTGCCGTCCGGGGCCACGCTCTGCCGGGCGGCGTAGTCGACCACCGCCGGCGAAGCGGGCAGGGCGCCGCCGTAGACCCGCTGACAGAGTCCCTCGGCGGCGAGGTCGCGCAGGTCGCGCCGCACGCTGTCCTCGGAGATGCCCAGTCGGGCGGAGACCTCCTTGGCGACGACCTTGCCCTCGCGGGCGAGCAGACCGAGCAGGTGGTCGCGCCGTTCGGCAGCCAGCATCCGCATTCTCTCCTGTTCTTGCACGTTTCTGCATGTAGTGTAGCGCCCATGACCGACAAGCCCATGCTCATCCTCATCGCCGGCCCCTACCGATCCGGCACCGACGGCGACCCGCAGGCCATGGCCGCCAACCTCGCCCGCCTCGAAGCCGCCGCCTGGCCCGTCTTCGCCGCCGGCCACCTCCCCGCGATCGGCGAGTGGATCGCCCTGCCCGTCCTGCGCTCCGCCGGCGCGGGCCCCACCGACCCCCTCGCCGACCAGGTCCTCTACCCCACGGCCGAGCGCCTCCTCGCCCGTTGCGACGCCGTACTGCGCCTGCCCGGCGACTCCACCGGAGCGGACCAGGACGTCGCCATCGCCCGCCGACGCGGCCTCCCCATCTACCACGACGTGGCCGAGATCCCCCGCCTCACCCCGCAGGAGACCGCGTGACCGGCCACCCGGGTATCGACACCCCCGACCACCGCGGCCGCACCGGCCTCGACCGGGCCGGACGCGGTCTGGACCGCAACCCCGACATCCTGGTCCGCGACGTCGAGCTCACCTCCCGGGGCTGGCACGTCCTACGCCGCACCACCTTCGACTACCGCCGCCGCGACGGACGCTGGGAGACCCAGCAGCGCGAGACCTACGACCGCGGCAACGGCGCCGTCGTCCTGCCCTACGACACCGAACGCGGTCGCGTCCTGCTCACCCGCCAGTTCCGCTACCCCGCCTACGTCAACGACCACCCGGACGGCATGCTCGTCGAAGCCGCCGCAGGACTGCTCGACGCGGACGACCCGCCCACCGCCGTCCGACGCGAGAGCGCCGAGGAACTGGGCGTCGCCCTCGGCCCGCTCACCCACGTCCTCGACGCCTACATGAGCCCCGGATCCGTCACCGAACGCCTCCACTTCTTCGCCGCCCCCTACACCCCGGCCGCCCGGACCGGGAGCGGCGGCGGACTCGAGGAGGACGGCGAGGACATCGAGGTCCTCGAACTGCCCTTCGCCGAGGCCCTCGCCATGACCCGCGACGGACGCATCGCCGACGGGAAGACCATCCTGCTCCTGCAATGGGCAGCACTCGACGGGCCCTTCGCCCCCGCCGCGGGCGGCCGCTGACCTTCCCTGCCCGCTGACCTTCCCTGCCCGGTGGCCCGGAACCGAACCGGGCACCCGCAGTGCTGTCCTGGCCGATCCGCGGTGCCGTGCGACTACCTGCCTGCCGGGTCAGGGTCCCCGTCGTGCCGCGCGCGAGTGGTCCGGCAGCGGCGTCCGCTGCCCCGGACAGCCGCGCTCCACCGGCCCGGGCCGCGTCTCAGGGCACGGGGACCACCCCGAGCAGCTCGCCCAGTCGGCGAAGCGTGGTGGGCGAGCCCTGGTACAGGGTGGCGAGGTCGAGGCCCTCGTCGCCCATGACCGTCAGCAAGGCCTGCTCGCCGATCGCCATCACCACCACGTAGCCACCGTGGCAGCGGGTGACGATGTCGCACAGGCCGCCCACGCCCGCCTCGGCCGCGGCGTGCCGGCCGAGGCCGAGCATGGCCGCCGACAGCGCCGCGGCCGACTCGGGGTGGACGGTGTCCGTGTCGGCGGCCACCAGGAGGCCGTCCGCCGTGGAGATGAGGCTCTCCGAGACGCCCGTGACCTCGTCGCGGAGCGCCTTCAGTTCGTCGACCAGCACGGCGGTCGGTATCTGTCTGCTCATTTCGTGCTCTTCTCTGTCGACCGGCTCGCTCGGTGCGGCGAGCGTTCGATGGGCCGGCGGAAGCGGCCTGCGCTTCCTCGGACCGGCCGGGCGGCCGGTCGGGTCGGGAGGCAGGCTGCCTGCGGTCCGGCACCTGGCAGGATTGCCCGTCGGACGGGCGGCCCTTGTGTCAGGGCAGGGTCCGGGCGTGCTGAGCCCGGCGCCGGGCGCTGCTCCTGCGGAGGCGGTGGGTGAGGACGAGCCCGGCGGACAGCAGCGCGCCACCCGTGGCGAGGACGAACGACGAGGGGGCGGAGGAGCGCGCCACCGCCGGACGGCGTGCGTCATCGTCCGTGCCGGTGTCCGCCTCCATCGGTACGTCCTCCATGACCGCGGGGGCGGAGGAGGGCGCCACCGCTGCGGTAGCGGCGGCGGAAACCCGCGCCGCCGACGGCGCGGGCGTCGGTGCCGCTGCGGAGGGCCGGGCCGGCGGGGGCGGCGTCACGGCTTTCGCGGACGTGCCGGAGGGTGGCGCGGCGGGCGCGGCGGGCGCCGGGGAGGTGGGGGACGGTACGGCGGCGGAGGACGGTGCGGCGGCCGTCGGGTTTCCCGTGCCCGGCGGGATCGGGGTGATGGAGATGTCGTCGTAGTAGAGCACCACCGGCGGCAACCCGCTGCCCACGTGCCCCTTGGAAGCTTGCCAGTTCGGTCGGTACATGCCGATCTTGTGGTACGGGACGGTTTCCTTCTCGAAGTTGTTTCTCCCCTGGTGGGAACCCACCTCGGCGCCGTCCAGCCTGGCGAGGACGGAGCCGGGCGTGGTCGGGGTGGACCAGGTGATGTCGATCGTCCACCGGTTCCAGCGGCCGAGCCGCACGGGACCGAGGTCGTACTGGGCTCCGCTCACGGTGACGAACAGAATCCACCGGTCCGCCCTGACCATGAGGACGATCGGCGGCCCGGTGGCCGCCCCGCCGTGCCACTGGGACACGAAGGTCCCGTACCTGTAGGGGATCCAGTCATTCGGCAGGTAGTTGGAGAAGGAGTAACGGTAACTGCCGTACGGCAGGTGGCTGGTGGCGATCTCGGCGCGGAAGGAGTTCCCGTCGTCGGCCAGGGTGAACCGGCCGGCCCTGCCGGTGCCAGGGCCGGGCGCCGCCACGACGCCCACCGTACCGTTGCCGGCAATCCCCTTGCGGGGCCACATGCCGGTGTCGCCGGACTCGAACCCGTCGCTGAAGGGAACGGTGGTGGCCGCCGCAGCGGCGGCAGGGCCGACGGACGCGGCTCCCACCGCCACCGCGGCGGCCAGGAGCGCACCGACCCGACGGCCGTGGCTGTGATGCTGGAACATGAACCATCCTGGCGTGGAGGAGCGACGGCGGACCTCTCGCCGATGCCGTGGTCCACGGCAAGGGTCTTGAGGGAGGTACCGGCCCTCCTGCGTGTGCCGAGCGCGACGGGAGCCGGTTGCAAGTAACCGAGTCCCGCACTGCTTCTCCGTCCTGGTCCGACATCCACTCGTTACGGAAGCCGGGAGGCCGTCTCCGGGGTGAGAACGGGCTCGGCCGACGCAGCCGGCGGCATCCATCCGCCACACTTCCGACCGTGGAGGGCGCGCCGTCCTTCCCCGGCCCGGCCCGGCACGGCCCAGCCCAAGGAGGCCCGGAATGTCGTCCGCGCGAACCGGGAGGAGGCCGTTCCAACGAATCCAACCGGACAACACTTCGTCCCCGACGAGTCGACCGGGAAAAGGTTCGGGCGATCCCGTCGGGCCGGAATATCCACAACTTCGCTACAAGGACGACGGGTTACTCACCCGGCCGGGCACTTCCCTGGAATCATTCCCGAAGGGCATCGGGGAGGTGCTCGTGGACGCGATCGATGGGGGTTGCGATGAACGCTCGGATCAGGGACACGAGACCGCCGGCCCGGCCCCGGTCCCGGCCCCCGGGAGCGGTCGCCCGCGCACTGACGCAGGGCCTGTTCCTTCTGGCAGGACTGGCCGCCACGGTTCTCGGCTTCGGCTGGTTCGTCGACGCCAACGACGCGGCGAGCGCCTACCGCAACGCCCCGATCTGCGGCACGGCCGAACACACGCCCGGCACGGACTGCGCACAGCGCGCGAGTGGCAGGGTGACGGCCAGGTACGCCGCCACCAGCGGCGACTCGACCATCTACACGCTGACCGTGGCGCGCGAGACGGCCGTACACGACGAGGCTCCCAGGCACAGCTACACGGTCGACTCGGCCTTCTACAACGCCACGAAGGCCGGCGCGGACGTGGACCTGACGGTCTTCCGAGGGCGGGTCGCCGAGGTCTCCTACCAGGGGCACCGCGCCCAGAACGCGGGCACGCCCTGGCTGATCTCCCTCGAGATCGCCCTCCTGGCCGCCCTGGGATCGGCACTCACCGCCCACGGACTGACCTGGTCACGCACCGGCGCGCAAGCGACCCCCTTCTACGTCGCCATGGCCGTCTTCGTCGCCGCCATGGCGTTGTTCGGCTGCCTCACCCTCATCTCGTCCCAGCTGCCCCTCGCCGCCACCCTGGCCGTTCCCGTGCTCGGCTGGCTCCTCATGACCGCCTCCATCACCACGATCACCTGGCGCCCCCGGCCGGCCGGCTGACGCCCCTTCCCGGGGCGGGGTGTCCGCCTGCCGCTCGGTGCCCGTGTCTGAACCCGTAGTGCCTGTCCAGGGCCTTGCCAGCGATCTCGACGGGATGGAGCCGTTCGGTTCTCCGTCACAGTGACGGAGAACCGAACGGCTCTTCGCGCAAGGGCCGCGGACCGAGAGGGAAGGTCGGTGGTTGACGCGGTCGGGGGTCTTGAGTTGGCAGGGGGTGACGAGCCACGCAAGCCGCCTTCAAGATCATCATGGCAATGTGGCCCTGCGGGCGAGGCGACATTGTCCGGCTTGCCCCGTGCGAACGGAAGATGCCCCCGCCCGGGTGGGCGGAGGCATCGCTGGTGGATTGGCTGCGTCAGTGCCCGACGGTGCGGTGGGCGGGCGGGGTGCCGGCCCCGGTGTGGACCGGTGGTTCGATGGTGCGGCGCTTGACGATCACCAGGACGATCAGGACGACCTGGAGGACGATCGGCAGGATCATCCCGGGGGAGGTCTTGGGGTCGGTGCCGACCGCGTTGGAGACGAGGCTGAAGTCCCACAGGCCATGGACCAGCATCGGCAGCAGGAGCACTCCGCCGACGCGCAGGCAGAGGTAGAAGAAGTAGCCGGAGGTGGAGACGATGACGGCCTGGAGGATGGCCTGGGCGCCTTCACCGAAGGCGTTGCTGACGTGGACGACGCCGAAGACAACCGAGGACCACAGGGCGACGTTGCCCTCGCTGAGGCCGGCGCGCTTGAAGACCTGGACGCCGATGCCACGGAACATCAGTTCCTCGCCGATGCCCACCAGCGCGGTCATGGCGACCAGGGCGAGCACCAGAGAGGCCGGCTGGTCGGCGAGGTTGGGGTAGTTCACCGCCAGGACGGCGACCACCAGCATCGAGACGGGGACGAAGCGGACCCAGCGCCGCACCGGCACGCGGTAGTTCAGGACGCTGCCCCACCAGCCGAGCCAGGTCACCACGCAGGCGCCGAACAGGACCGACAGGCCGATGGGGATCACGCCGTTGCGGACCACGGACTCGGTGGTGGGGAACTGGCTGTCGCCGCTGCCCCGGTCGACGCTGATCAGCGAGCCGAGGCCCTGGAGGATCGCGAGGTAGACGACGACCACGGCCAAGAACCAGGGCCAGGTGAGCGTGCGCCCGGCCGGGGCGGGGGGCGGCTGTGCGGACACGGGGCAACTCCTCAGGGGCGGGGGGAAGGGTGCCCGAACGAGGACGGGCGGACAAATAATCCCATAGATAAGGAAAATCTATGAAGGTCTCCCAAAAGTAGCTAAACGGACACGGCTCGGTGAAGGGCCCAGGGTCCGGCGCCTTCGCGGCGACGGTCCGGCAGGTCGGGTCAGCGCCGCGCACCCTCGCGGGCGTGATCGAATGCGGCAGGCGCGGTCACTTTCGATCTTCCCCCGCGCACGGGCGGTCCGGGCTGATGGAATGACCGGCGACCGCTATCCCTTCGCGCACCGTGGAGTTCCCGTGAACTGGCTGGCCGACGTCCTGAAGATCGTCACCGCCCTCGAACCCATCGTCATCCCCCTGATCACGAGCAACCGTGACGTGAAGCACGACATCAAGCCGATCTCCTGACCCGCCCACCACGACGGACCGGAGGATCGGTGCGCTTCACCGCCCTGCTCCGGGGGATGGCCTCGACGTTCCTCGCGCCCCGGCCGCCCCGGACCGAACGGGAGCAGCCCCTCACCCGCGCGCAGATCCTCGCCCTCCTGGACGAGCTGCCCGTCAGCGAGTGGCGCTACGACTGGGATCCCGACACCCTGCACATCGGCCCGATGGCCCAGGACTGGCGGGCCGCCTTCGGCTACGGCCGCCGAGAGACCACCATCGACGTCGTCGACGCCAACGGCGTCCTGATCGCCGCCGTCCAGGAACTCTCCCTCCGCCTGCGCCACCTCGAACAGCAACACCCGGCACGGCCGGCCTGCCACTGCGCCCGACCGCGCCCGACCCCGATCCCGCAACCGCAACCGCAACGTGCAGGAGCATCCCGTGACCCTGACCCAGGCGATCATCGGCCTGATCAACGCCCTCGGCCCCCTCATCACCCCGCTCTGACCACCCCACCGTCCACGCCACCGGAAGGGCCCCCTCGTGAACACTGCCCGCCGCGCCGTGACAGTGGCCACCGCGCTCGCCCTGCTCGGCTCCACCGCGCTGCTGACCTTCGGGACCTCCGTCCCGGGGATCTTCCACCTGGGCATCGGCATCGGCGCCTGACCCGGCACACCACCGGCACCACCGGCCGCGGACCGGCCGTTCCCGATGATCGGGAACGGCCGGTTCGACGCTTGCGGGAGTGTGCCCGCGACCGGGAGGCTCCCCAGAAGCCGCACCCGCCCGGGGTGCGGGACAAGGTGAGGGGCGGGGCCATGACGCGAGGGCGGAGCCGGTACAGGCGGGCACTGGCGGCGGTGCTGGGGGTGATGCTGGCGGCGGCCGGCCTGCTCGTGGGCGCGGCGGGACCGGCGGCCGCAGTCGGCGGCCCGGCGGGTCCGGTTGCCGCGGTGGTCGGCGGGACGGACGCACCGGCGGGCGCCTACCCGTACCAGGTCTCGCTGCATTACCAGGCATCCGGAGGCTGGTACCACATCTGCGGCGGGTCGGTCATCGGCCAGCAGTGGGTGCTGACCGCCGCCCACTGCCTGGAAGGCCGGGCCGCCAGCCAGATCCGGGTGGCGGCCGGGTCGAACACCATCCTCCCCACCGGCACCCTCTACCCGGCGCAGGAGTACCGCCTGCACGAGAACTACAACGGCAACGCCGCCGGCAAGCCGAACGACATCGCCGTACTGAAGCTCGCCACCGCGATCACCTACACCCCACAGATCCAGCCGATCGCCCTGCCCCTGCTGCCCGACCTCCTCGGCGGCCCCGCGACACTCACCGGCTGGGGACAGCTCAGCGGCAGCGGCGACGGATCGAACACCCTCCAGCAGGCCACCGTCACCACCCTGACCCTGGGCGAGTGCCAACTGCGCTGGTACGGCCAGAACATCAACCTCACCCACGTCTGCACCTACGACAAGGGCTCCGGCATCTCCGCCTGCATGGGCGACAGCGGCGGCCCGCTCGCCCAGAACGGCCGGCTGATCGGCATCGTCAGCTGGGGCGTCAGCACCTGCAGCGGCGCCTATCCCTCCGTGTACACCAACGTCGGCGCCTACCGGGCCTGGATCACCGCCAAGACCGGCATCTGACCGAACGCCGAGCGGCCACGCCGGGCACCTCAGGCGGCCGCTGCCGCGGGCAGGGCCATGGCGGCCCCGGCTTGGCGGCGCGCGAGCCGACGGGTCATCAGCGCGACCGCCGCCCGGTTGAGGTGGGCTTCGCTGTGTTCGGGCAGGCGCTCGTGGTCCCGCACGTTGCTGCGGGCCCGGATCAGCCAGGACAGGGTGCGCTCCACCCCCACCGTCCACGACACCCCGCACACCGGACACACCGCCCGCCGGCCCTCCTGGATCGCCGCTACCCGCGCCCGCGAGCGCCGCACACCCCGCCAGTGCGCCGACCTGCACCGCCCCGAGCAGAACCTCGCCTCGACCCGCGCCCCGACCACGAGCCGGTCACCGCACTGAGGACACCGCTGTACACCCGCCTCTCCCATCACCAGGCCAGGGTAGAGCCGCCCATCCGAGCCGAACTTGACGTGCAGGCTTCCTTCACAGGCACTCACCACGCGCCGAGGACACCCCGTCGTCGGGAGGCCGTCAGTCGATCCGGGCGACGCGGGCCGCGGCCACTGCCACCAGCAGTCCCAGACCGACACAGGCCGCGCAAACGAGGAACATCGTCTGGTACCCGGCGGCCCGGGCCACCAGCCCGAGGGCGCCGCTCCCGGCGGCGAGGCCCGCGGTGAAGCAGGCCCCGAAGGTGGACAGCGCCGTGGCGCGCTGGCGTTCACTGACCGAGCGCACCACGAACAGCCCCAGCACCGGGTAGATCTGCCACATGCCCACACCGATGAGGACACCGCCGATCACCCCCACGGCAAGGCCGTCCGCCACCCCGAGGAGTGCGATCCCCAGAGCCTCGACGAGGAACAGGCCGGCCAGTGCCACCGGCCGTGTGGCCTCCCAGCGGATCCAGGTGCCCGCCACCCGCAACAGCACCACGGTCAGGGAGTACGCGGTGACCACCGCCGCTCCCCCGGCGATGCCTAGGTCGTCGAACTTCGCGACCGCGAAGCTGGAGACGGCCGCGAAGCCGAACGCGGTGAAGATCAGCGCGACGCCGGGCAGCGCGGTGCCGAGCAGGGCCCGGCCCTTGTCGGTGCCGGTCCGCTCCGTCTTCGGCGGGAAGCGCACCTCGGGGACGCACAGGGCGATCGGGATGACGAGCAGGGCGATCAGCCCGGCGATCACGAACGCGGCCGCCGGGCCCACCAGGTGATCGATCAGGCTACCCAGCGGAGCGCCCAAGCCGATGGCCACGTAGTTGACGGTGCCGCCCAGCCCCAGCGCCCAGCTCTGCCGGTCCCTGGCGACCAGTTGCACCGGCCAGACCCCGGCCGCGGCCAGCATCACGCCCATGCCGACGCCCACCAGCATCCGCAGGCCGATCAGCTCGGAGATCGATCCGGCGAGCGGGTAGCAGACGGTGGCGAGCGTGGTCAGCACCGTTCCGCCGATGGTCAGGGCCCGGGTGCCGAGGCGGTTCATCAGCGCGCCCGACACCGGGCGGGACAGCAACGCGGTCAGCGCGTACCCGCTGATGACCGCGCCGACCTCCGCCGGACCACCGTGCAACCGACCCGTGACGTAGCCGGGCAGGACCGGGATGGTCAGCGCGAACGGCATGTAGCCGATCCCGTTCGCCAGCGCGATCAACAGCGCGTACCGCAAGGAGCGCTTGTCGGTGGTCTCGGTGGTCTCGGTCTCGGGTTCCAACTCGGTCCGCACAGATTCACTCCCTCATGTCCGGTCATGAGCCCAGGCGGTAGACGCGCTCGGAGCCTTCGATCTCCCCAAGTGGCTGTTGTCGTTCCGATCATGAGGGTTGGTGGTCGAACCGGACTCTCGATCGAGTGACTGTGGCGGGTTCCGGACCTGAAAGCACGGCCTTCTGACAACCCGAAGGGTATCTACGCCAACCAGCGGTCCGGAAGGACCTGTCATCGCGTGCGTACGGCATCGCGGAGGACGTCGGTGTTTCCGGAACAGCGCCCGCGAGGGCTTCGGCGAACCCCTGCCCTGCGGCGACCGGTCGCCGCAGGGCAGCCTGGAGCCGCGTCAGCTGGTGCTGCCGATGTCCGTCAAGGAAGGCGCCGTCGAGCCGATCCCCATCACCTCGATGCCCGGCGTGGTCCACCACACCCGTGACTCGCTGCGCAAGGCGGTCGTCGAAGCCACGGAAGCGGGCGTCGGCGGCGTGACGATTCTCGGGACTCCGGTCGAGTACGACGCGGAGGGGACCCGGGGCTCGACCCGGACGGCGTGCTGAACACAGCGCTGCGCGATGTGCGGGCCGAGGTGGGCGACGGCACGGTGATCATGCCCGACGTGCGCGTCGACGAGAGGTATCAGGCGCCGCAGGGAGTGTTGTTGATCCTCAGTGAGTGCGTGACGTCGTTGAGCTGGTACGAGCGCAGGTCGTGGATCGAGCCGCCCTCGCTCCCCACGCACACGTGCCGCCCGAAGTAGTTGTCCTTCTGGTAGACCCGTGCGGTCCGGCCGCTGTTGTTGATCACCGAGCTCCCCGCCCCTCGGATGTAGTCCGGCAGGTGCCGGACACTCCCGTCGACGGCGCGTTTGACGTACGGCTGGCCGACGAAGTCGATGTCCGGGTAGATGCACACGAACCCACGGGGACAGGCGATCTTGTCCCGGGGCCGCGCGACGGCCGCGCTGCTGCCGGAATCGGCCTGAGCGGGCGAGGTACCGGTCAGCACCGTGGCCAGGGCCACGGTCGCGCCGGCGACCGCCAACGTCGTACGGGCACATATGCTGCGCATGCGATGTTCCCTTCGTAGTTCTCCGTGCGAGGGGGTGATGACGCGTCGGGCCGAACGGGCGGCGGACCAGTGGCACACGGCACCGCGCTCGTCGGCAGATGCGGAGGGGCTACAGAGGGCCTGTCCAGCCGAATCGTTTCCGCATGCGGCCGACTGCGCGAGTTCACACGAAAGGGTTACCTACGAGGCTCTTTCCTCGAACACGGGGCCGACAGGCATCGGTCGGCCGCTCGATTCGGTCGAGAGAGACACAGCCATTCCCGACCCGGGAACCGGAGTCGGATGGTCGGTGGTCGGTGGTCGATTACGGGAGCCGGACGGCCGACCCGGCCGGACGTCAGTCGCCCTCTCGCTCCACAGAGGTGCCGATCGCGCGCGAACCGGCGCCGATTCCGGGGAAGAACCGGCCGACCTCCGGCCCGTCGGCCCCCTCGACGTCGACCGTGCCCCGCACCCCCAGAGCGAGATGGGCGAAGCTCGGTGCACACCGGGCCAGGAAGGCCAGCGGCTCGCCCTCGCAGTCCGACCGCCCGATCCGCAGGTCGGGAAGGGTGAGGCTCTCCAGCTGAGGGAGGATCGGCGATTCGGCGAGCGCCGAGAACAACTGGAACGAGGTCGCGTCGAACTCCGACCCGCCCAGGTCGAGGTGCTTCAGCGCCGGGAGCCCCGCCGTGGTCAGCTCGTCGAGCTGCTCGACAGGACAGCACCCTCCGAAGACGTCGCACTCGGCCTCCACCACCAGCGACTCCACACCCCGCGTCGACCCGAGGTCGAAGTAGGCCCCGTCGCCGGTCGCGGGACCACGGACGCGAAGGCGCGTCAGGCCGTCGTGGAGGATCGAGCCGAAGAGGAACGCCCCCTGGAGTTCGAGGGTGCGCAGGGCGGGCAGCGAATCCCACGGAGCCGTCCGCACGAGCCCGTCGCCGTGGTAGTCCATGGGATCGATCCGGCCGCCCGTCGACGTCCTGCCGTCCTCGTAGAGGAACTCGAACCCGTAGCCGAAGGACAGGTGCTCCAGCCGGGGACGCGGAGCGCCGGCGAGCGAGCGGACGGAGTGCTCGGCGGAGTGGTGGTAGTCGGTCAGGCGCAGCTCCAGCACGCGCAGCCGGTGGGCCAGGGGGTGGGACAGCACCGCGTCGATCAGCGCCCCCTCCCAGCGCTCGGGGTCGGTGAGATCGACGGCCGCGGCCCACGGGTGGTCCGCCAACAGCCCCTCGACCAGCGCCCGACGCCCCGCCCCGGTGTCCTCGGCCAGGGCGAACCGCGCCTCGTCGAGGAAGCCCCGCCTCCAGGTGAACCGCCAGGAGCCGTCCGTGCGCAGCCCGCCGAGACCGAGCCGCCGTTCCACCTCCGCGTAGAGCCCGGCGAGCCGGGCCCGGTCCCCACCCGCGGCCCCACCCTCGGCGTCGCACGCGTGCTCCAGACGGATCGCCGCTCCCCGCGGGTCGCCGGCCGCGGTCAGCACGTCCGCGTAGGCGAGCCACGCCTCCGCGTCGTCCGTCTCGGGAACATCCGCCACCACGAAAGAACGCACACCGGTCTCCAGATCCTCGCGGCGAGGTACGTGGGACAGGACCCGGACTCGCCATCGTCGCCAGCACCCTAGACGCAGCCACCGACAGACGAGCCGTCAGGGCCGTCGGCCTTCCGGCGCGGCCTCCGCGCGCACCGGCCTGGCGCGAACGGGACCGCCGCACCCGACCCGACAGCCGTGTCGGCGATGCCCCGCACCGGTCTGCCCGCACACCTGTGGCAGCGCGGCGGCAGCCCGGGCCCCGGGAATCCCCGGCGCGTCGCGCGACGCGCCGGGGATTCCCGGGGCCC
>NZ_JBHXDN010000036.1:0-94422 GCF_042726075.1 Kitasatospora sp. NPDC127035
CGGCCTCTACCAGAAGGCCACCGGCACCGTGCCGGACCGCTCCTACATGGAGATCACCGCCCTGCCCGTTCAGCACGTCCGGCCCCTCGGGTGCCGGTGCGGGAGCGGCCCTCAGACCCGGTCGCAGGCCTGCGCCCGCAGCGCCCGGGCCAGGTCGTCCCGGCGCTCCAGCACCAGCCGCCGCAGCGCGGGCGCCGCGTCCGGGTGGCCGGCGAGCCAGCCGTCCGCCTCGGCCAGCGTCGCCTCGCTCACCTGGGCCTGGGGGAAGAAGCCGCCGACGATCCGCATGGCGATCTCGATGGTCCGGTCGGCCCAGATCCGCTCCAGCAGCTTGAAGTAGGGCGCCGCGTAGAGCGAGGTCAGGTCGCGGTGCCCGGGCAGCGCGAAGCCGGCGATGTTGGCCTCGACCAGGGCGTTGGGCAGCTCGTCCGAGTCGATCACGGCGGACCAGGCGGCGGCCTTGGCCTCCGGGGTCGGCCGGGCGGCCAGGCACTGGGTGTGCTGGCGCCGGCCGCTGGCGGTGTTGTCGGTGGCGAGCTCCTCGGCGAGTTCCTCGTCGGAGGCCTGGCCGGCCGCCGCGAGCGCCAGCCAGAGCGCCCAGCGCAGCTCCTGGTCGACCTCCAGCCCGTCGATCCGGGCGGTGCCGGCCAGCAGGCCGCGGACCAGGCCCAGGTGCTCGGAGCCGTTGGCGGTCTGGGCCAGGAACCGGGCCCAGGCCAGCTGGTGGTCGCTGCCGGGGGCGGCGGCGCGCAGTTCGCGGAGCGCGCCGTCGGCGAGGAGGCGGCCGCCCTCGCCGCGCCAGGCCGGGTCGGCGTACAGGTCGACGGCGCTCTTGGCCTGGCTGTGCAGCGACTGCAGGACGCCGATGTTGGCCTCCTGGCCGGCGAACCGCAGGACGAGCGCGATGTAGTCGCGGGCCGGCATCAGGGCGTCGCGGGTGAGGTTCCAGACGGCGGACCAGGCGAGCGCGCGGGCCAGGTCGTCCTCGATGTCGCCGAGGCCGGCGCGCAGCGTCTCCAGCGATTCGGCGTCGAAGCGGATCTTGCAGTACGTGAGGTCGTCGTCGTTGAGCAGGACGAGCGCGGGCCGGGCCAGGCCGGTGGCCTCGGCCACGACGGTGCGGGCCTCGGTGACGTCGAGCTCGATCCGCCGGGTGCGGACGAGGGCGCCGTCGGCGTCCCGGTCGTAGAGGCCGACCGCGATGCGGTGCGGGCGGAGCACCTCGCCGTCCTGGTGGATGGCGAGTTCGGTGATCCGGCCCTCGGCGTCGACGGTGACCTCGGGGGTGAGCGCGTTGACGCCCGCGGTCTGCAGCCAGGCGGCGGCCCAGGACTTGAGGTCGCGGCCGCTGGTCTCCTCCAGGATGTCCAGCAGGTCGCCGAGTTCGGTGTTGCCGAAGGCGTGCCGCTTGAAGTAGCGCCGGGCGCCCTCGAAGAACGCCTCCGAACCGGCGTACGCCACCAGCTGCTTGAGCACCGAGGCGCCCTTCGCGTAGGTGATGCCGTCGAAGTTGAGCTTGGCGTCCTCCAGGTCGCGGATGTCCGCAGTGATCGGGTGGGTGGTGGGGAACTGGTCCTGTCGGTAGGCCCACGCCTTGCGCTGGTTGGCGAAGGTGACCCACGCACCCGAGTAGCGGGTCCGCGCGCCGACCAGGCCGTACGAGCCCATGAAGTCGGCGAAGGACTCCTTCAGCCAGAGGTCGTCCCACCAGCGCATGGTGACCAGGTCGCCGAACCACATGTGGGCCATCTCGTGCAGGATCACGTTGGCCCGGCCCTCGTAGGCGGCGTCGGTGACCCTCGAACGGAAGACGAACTCCTCGCGGAAGGTGACGCAGCCGGGGTTCTCCATCGCGCCGATGTTGTACTCGGGGACGAAGGCCTGGTCGTACTTGCCGAAGGGGTACGGGTAGTCGAACTGCTCGTGGAAGAAGTCGAGGCCGAGCTTGGTGACGCCGAGGATCTCGTCGGCGTCGAAGGAGGGGGCGAGCGAGCGGCGGCACATCGCCGAGAGCGGGATCTCCAGCACGGTGCCGTCGGCGAGGGTGCGGCTGTAGTGGTCGCGGGCGACGTGGTACGGACCGGCGACCACGGCGGTGAGGTAGGTGGAGATCGGCCGGGTCGGCGCGAACTCCCAGGTGCGCGCGGCACCGTCCTCGGTGACGTTCTCGTGCGGCGCGTTGGACCAGACGTTCCAGGCGGCCGGCGCGGTCACGGTGAAGGTGAACGGCGCCTTCAGGTCGGGCTGCTCGAAGGTCGCGAAGACCCGGCGGGCGTCGGCCGGCTCGTAGTGGGTGTAGAGGTAGGTCTCGCCGTCGACCGGGTCGGTGAACCGGTGCAGGCCCTCGCCGGTGCGGCTGTAGGCGCAGTCGGCGTCGACGACGAGGACGTTCTCCGCGGCGAGGCCGTCGAGGTGCACCCGGGCGCCGTCGAAGGCGGTGGCGGGGTCGAGGGCGCGGCCGTTGAGGGTGACGGCGCGGACGCCTGCGGCGAGCAGGTCGAGGAAGGTCGACGCCCCCGGCTCGGTGCAGCGGAAGGCGACGGTGGTGGTGGACCGGAAGGTCGCGGCCGCGGGGTCGGTGGCCGAGGTCACGTCCAGCCGGACCCGGTACGCGTCCACGCCCAGGATGCTGGCCCGCTGCTGGGCTTCGTCGCGGCTCAGGTTCTTGCCCGGCACGGCGGTACTCCTTTGTCCGGCTCGCACGGTGGTGCGGTCTTCGGCGGTGCGGTTGGTGCGGCGCTGTGGTGTCGCGGGGGCATCCTTTCACGCCCCTCACGTCGGTACCATTGCACAACTCGGGTCGGCGGCCCGGAATCAGCGGTGTCGGGCGGGCGTTGGCGCTGGGTGGGATGCCCCGTGCGGGCCCGCACCACCGACTTCCGGATCTCTCTCGAAGGACGACAGCCGTGACGACTGCCGCTGAGCGCAAGACCGCCGACTTCTGGTTCGACCCGGCCTGTCCGTGGGCCTGGATGACGTCCCGCTGGCTGATCGAGGTGCAGCAGCTCCGCCCGGTGGACGTGAACTGGCACGTGATGAGCCTGTCCGTGCTGAACGAGCACCGCGACCTGCCGGAGAAGTACCGGGAGCTGCTGGACAACGCGTGGGGCGCGGTGCGGGTCTGCATCGCCGCCGCGCAGCAGCACGGCGACGAGGTGCTGGGCCGGCTCTACACGGAGCTGGGCACCCGTTTCCACAACCAGGGACTGCCGCAGAACCGGGAGACCGTCGAGGCGGCGCTGGTCGCGGCGGGTCTGCCGGTCGAGCTGGCGGACGCGGCGGACACCGACGCGTACGACGAGGCCCTGCGCGCCTCGCACAAGGAGGGCATCACGCTGGTCGGCGAGGACGTCGGCACCCCGGTGATCGCGGTCGAGGGCGCCGACGGCGAGCGGGTGGCGTTCTTCGGTCCGGTGGTCACCCCGATACCGCGCGGCGAGGCGGCGGCGCGGCTCTGGGACGGCACCCTGCTGGTCGCCGGCACCCCGGGCTTCTACGAGATCAAGCGGACCCGTACGGCCAGCCCGTCCTTCGAGTAGGCCGCACCCGCGTACGACGAGGGCCCGGAACCGCGTTCGCGGCGGTTCCGGGCCCTCTCCGTGTCCTGCGGCCGGGTCGGCCCCGCGGTCAGCCGCGGGCGGCGTCCCGGCGCTGCTTGAGCAGGCCCGCCCCGCTGAGCAGCGCGACCAGCACGCCGGCCGCGTACAGCTGCTGGCGGTTGCCCTCGGTGGTGGTCATCAGGGCGAGGATGCCGACCACGGCGGCCATCGCCACCCAGGTCAGGTACGGGAAGCCCCACATCTTCACGGTGAGCAGCTCGGGCGACTCGCGCTCCAGCCGGCGGCGCATCCGCAGCTGCACGAGGCAGATGAAGAGCCAGACCACCAGGATGGCGACGCCGGTGGTGTTCATCAGCCAGGTGAAGACGGTGTCCGGCCAGAACTTGGAGGCCAGTACGGCGCCGAAGCCGAACAGGCAGGAGGCGATCACGGCCAGGCGCGGCACTCCGCCGCTGACCTTGGCCAGCGCCTTCGGGCCCTGACCGCGGGCGACCAGCGAGTAGGCCATCCGGGAGGAGCCGTAGATGTTGGCGTTCATCGCGGAGAGCAGGGCGATCAGCACCACGATCTCCATGATCGTCCCGGCGCCGGGCACGCTCAGGTGTTGCAGCACGGTGACGTAGGGGCCGTTCTCGACGACCGACGGGTCCTTCCACGAGACCAGGGTCACGACCAGCGCCATCGAGCCGATGTAGAAGATCGCGATCCGCCAGACCGCGGTGCGCACCGCGTTGGCGACGTTCTTCCGGGGGTCCTCGGACTCGGCCGCCGCGATGGTGACGGTCTCCAGACCGCCGTAGGCGAAGACGGAGGCGAGCAGGCCGACGATCAGGCCGTCGATCCCGTTGGGCAGGAAGCCGCCCTGGCCGGTGAGGTTGGCGGTGCCGGGGGCGCCGGGGCCGAGCACACCGGCGATGCCGAGCCCGCCGAGCACCAGGAAGGCGAGGATCGCGGCGACCTTGACGGCGGCGAACCAGAACTCGAACTCGCCGAAGTTCTTCACCGCGGTGAGGTTGCTGGCGCAGAAGAAGACCATGAACAGGGCGACCCAGACCCAGGCGGAGACACCGGGGATCCAGCCGTTGACGATGCGCCCGGCGGCGGTGGCCTCGGCGGCGACGCCGCAGCAGAGCATCACCCAGTACATCCAGCCGGCGGTGATCCCGGCCCAGGGGCCGATCTCCTTCTCGGCGTGCACCGAGAAGGAGCCGGAGGCCGGGCGGGCGGCCGACATCTCGCCGAGCATCCGCATGATCAGCATGACCAGCAGGCCGGAGAGGACGAAGGCCAGGATGATCGCCGGACCGGCCGCCGCGATTCCCGCGCCGGAGCCGACGAAGAGGCCGGCGCCGATGACCCCGCCGAGCGCGATCATCGAGAGGTGGCGCTGCTTGAGCCCGTGGGAGAGCTGCTGGCCGCCGGCCGGGGGAGCGGGCGTGGTCCCGGGCGCCGGGGGCGCGGAGGTACAGGCCATGGGGAAGGGATCCAGACTGTTCGACATGCGGTGCGAGTTGCCCAATATCCGGTGACAAGGCTGTCCATGCCAAGGATGCCCCGATCCGGACCAGTATGCGGACCGGATCGTGACGCAGACCTTCGCCGTCCGTCACGTTCCGTCGCTCCCGGAGGCCGGACCCGACAAGGCGGGTGGCCGGGGCTTTGTCCGGATCCCTGACGGTGCCCGGCGTGATCGACGCGTAGGTTCACAGGTGTTCACTCACCTGAACGGACGAACCGAGGAGACAAGCCCGATGGCCACCGCCAGCACCCCGACCGCCGGTACCCCCACCCTGAACCGTGCCGTCCTCGCCGATCTGCTGCCCGCCGGGGGCACCCGGCTCGGCACCCAGGCGCGCGACCTGGCCCTGGTGGCCGGCGGCGCCGCGCTCACCGGACTGGCCGCCCAGCTGTCGGTGAACGTCGCAGGCTCCCCCGTGCCGGTCACCGGCCAGACCTTCGCCGCCCTGCTGGTCGGCACCGCGCTCGGGGCCCGGCGCGGCATCGCCTCGCTCGCCCTCTACCTGCTCGCCGGCATGGCGGGCCTGCCGTGGTTCGCGCAGACCGCCTCCGGCTGGTCGATCCCCTCGCTCGGCTACCCGATCGGCTTCGTGCTGGCCGCGGGCCTCGTCGGCGCGCTGGCCCGCCGCGGCGCCGACCGCTCCCCGCTGCGCACCGCGGCGGCGATGGTCCTCGGCAGCCTCGCGATCTACGCCGTCGGCGTCCCGTACCTGGCCTTCGCACTGGACGTGTCGCTGGGCCGCGCCGCCGAGCTCGGCCTCTACCCCTACCTGGTCGGGGACGCCCTGAAGGCCGCGCTGGCGGCCGGCGCCCTCCCGCTGGCCTGGAAGCTGCTCGGCCGCCGGTAGGGGAACCGGGACGCCGGTCGGCGACCGCGTCGCCGGCGGGGAACCGACCGCCACCGGGAACCGACCTGCCGGTTCCGTCCGGCTCGTCCGGCCCCCTGCGGAGCCCGGGTCCACCCGCATGCCACACTCATGGGCATGCGCGTGTACCTGGGCTCCGACCATGCCGGATACGAACTCAAGAACCACCTCGTGGAGTGGCTGAAGGAGGCCGGCCACGAGCCGGTCGACTGCGGGCCGCACATCTACGACGCCCTTGACGACTACCCGCCGTTCTGCCTGCGCGCCGCCGAGCGCACGGCCTCCGACAAGGAGGCGCTGGGCATCGTGATCGGCGGCTCGGGCAACGGTGAGGCGATCGCCGCCAACAAGGTCAAGGGCGTCCGTGCGGCGCTGGCCTGGAGCGAGCAGACCGCCGCTCTCGGCCGCGAGCACAACAACGCCAACGTGATCTCCATCGGTGGCCGTATGCACACCCAGGAGGAGGCCACCCGGTTCGTCGAGGTCTTCCTCGGCACCCCGTACAGCGGCGACGAGCGGCACACCCGCCGGATCGACATGCTGAGCGTCTACGAGATCACCGGGGAGCTCCCGCCGATCCCGGCCCACCACCCGCAGCAGGAGGGCTGACCCCTCCCGCCCGTCCCCCCGCAACCCTCCCGGCGACCGGCCGCGCCCCGCAGGCGCGGCCGGTCGCCGTACGTTCGGGACCCGCGAGCCCCTGTGTGATCGGCCACAGCACCCGCCCCGGTGCACAGCGCGCCACAGTGCCCGCACGCGGGGCGCGTGCGCCGCGCGGGCGGTTCGTACGCCCAACCGGCGCACGCCTCCTGACGCACCGGTCGCCGCCCGCCGCAATCGGCCGAAACCCGCTGACGGGCCCGCGGCACGGCGAAGCCGCCCGTGTCCTGGCCGTCGACGCCGACCGCGACCGCTGGATATGGTCGGTCCCCATGGCTGGCAGACCGCCGGGCTCACCGCCCCAGACGACTGCGACGAGGCCCGGCGCCGCCACGGCGTCCGACCCCGTGACGGCCCGGTTGCGCAAGAGGCTCCGCCGGGTCCGCCGAAGGCTGCGCACCGCCGGGGTCGACTACTTCCGCGGCGGCGCCGCCGACTGGCCGGTGCTCTGCGCGCTCGCCCTGCTGGTGCCGCTGCTGATCCTGCTCAACATCTGGTGGCCCGCCTGGGCCCCGCCCACCGCCCTGGTGCTGCCGATCCTGGCCGCCGCCCTGCTGCTGCGCCCCGGCTCCCTGGTGGTGCTCTACGCGCTGGCCGCCCTGGGCCTCTCCGCCGAGTCGGTGATCCACACCGGGCAGCGGGTGGCCAGTGACAACCCCGAGGCCTACACCTACGGGGTCACCCCCGGCGCCGCCCTGGTGGTCGGCGCGGCCGGGGTCGGCGGTCTGCTGCTGGCCCAGTTCCGCAGCCGGGTCGGCGTGCCCTGGTGGGGCGGCTCGACCATGCTCTTCGACCTGCGCGAGCGGCTTCGGGTGCAGAGCCGGGTGCCCCGGCTGCCGGACGGCTGGCACGCCGACATGGCGCTGCGCCCGGCCGGCGGGCAGTCCTTCTCGGGCGACTTCGTGGTCGCCGACCGGACCGGCCCGGGCCGGCGGGTGCTGGAGGTCGTCCTCGCGGACGTCTCCGGCAAGGGCATGGACGCCGGCTCCCGGGCGCTGCTGCTCTCCGGCGCCTTCGGCGGGCTGCTCGGCTCCCTGCCCGCGCACGACTTCCTGCCCGCCGCCAACGGCTACCTGCTCCGGCAGTCCTGGGAGGAGGGCTTCGCCACCGCCGTCCACCTGGTGCTGGACCTGGACACCGGGGAGTACGAGCTGCTCTCGGCCGGACACCTGCCGGGGATGCAGCGGCTGGCCGGCGCCGGCCGCTGGGACCTCAAGGAGGCCGCGGACGGCCCGGCGCTCGGCATCTACGACGGCGCGAAGTTCGAGGGCGTGCGCGGGCGGCTGAACCGCGGCGACGTCCTGATGCTCTGCACCGACGGCATGGTCGAGGCGCCCGGCCGGGACCTCTCCGAGGGCATGGACCGGCTGATGGGCGAGGCGGACCGGCTGGTGCCGGGCAGCGGTCCGGGCACGGGCGGCGGAGCGGCCGCCCGGCTGATCGAGACGGTCGCCCGGGACATCAACGACGACCGTGCGGTGCTGCTGCTCTGGCGCGACTGACGGCCCGTCGCCCGGCCCCGGGCGAGGTCGCGGGCACCGTCGCGCGGAGGCACATGCCAACGGCAGCTGCTGTCAAGCCTGGGAGCTGATCTTCGGCCAATTCCGGTGCCCCGGCGGCAGAGCGGACCAGCGGGTTCCGGTCCGGCCCCCCGGACGTTTCCCGGCCGCTCAGCGGTGCCCCGCCGATGATTCGTCAGAACGTCTCGACTATCGTCTCGGTCGGCGGAAACTCGTCTCGCATCGCAGGATATCGGCGTTCGGCTGACAGTCAGACCTTTACGCAATCGGCACGGTCGACCACACTGAGTCCGGGCGGGACTGTTCAGGATTCGGGGGATGGGGGGCGTCACATGCGGCACGACGGGCACCGTGCGGCCGTACCGGGCTCCTCCTCCGGCCTCGACGTGCCGGGCGATCTGCCGTTCCGCCTCGGGACCGTCGGACAGGCCGGGGTCCGGCTTCGCAGGGGCTGTCAGCCGGTGGCA
Organism: Kitasatospora sp. NPDC127035; assembly: GCF_042726075.1. NCBI lineage: Bacteria > Bacillati > Actinomycetota > Actinomycetes > Kitasatosporales > Streptomycetaceae > Kitasatospora > Kitasatospora sp. NPDC127035. The sequence goes on from NZ_JBHXDN010000036.1 coordinate 8,592, forward strand.
CCCCGATACGAATCGAGGAAGTGAGTCCGGGTGGCACTCTCCGTCTCCGCTCTGGTCCTGTTCGGCATCGTCTGCTTCATCTTCATCCGCAACAAGCAGCTGAAGACTGGGCACTTCATCCTGGCCGCGCTGTTCGGGTTCATGCTCAACCAGAGCACGGCCGCCAAGCCGATCCAGGACTTCCTGGCGCAGGTCGCCAAGTCCATCTCCAACATCGCCAGCTGACCCGGGTCGGCCGACGCAGGCCGATCCGACGCGGCCGGTCCGACGCATGCCCCTGGCCGCGTCCGGGTCCGGACGCGAGCCGGTGGGCCGAGGAGCGGCCGTCCGTCAGCGGCCGGCGCGTCTCGCCTGCCGCCATCGGGCGAACAGGCCCTGCGGGCGCGCCGCCGCCACGGCCGCCGGCCGGGCCGCCGCGACCTCGCCGGCACCGGCCGGCGCGGCCGTCGGCACCGCCGTGCCCTGGGCCGTCAGCACCGCGAACAGTCGCGCCCAGCACAGCCGTTCGCCGCGTGGCCAGTCCAGCGCGCGCAGCGCCGCCGATGCCGCCTCGGAGACCTCTCCGTCGACCCGGACCTCGGCGACGTCGTCCCCCGCCTTGCCGCCCAGGAACAGCTTGACCCCGTGCGGCCTCCGTCCGCCCCGCCCGTCCGGTCCGCCCAGCGCGGGCAGCAGGGCGGGCGCCAGCGCCGGCAGGACCCGGTGCTCGGCCAGCCAGCCGGCCAGCCGCTCGTTGCCGAACCCGAACACCGCCGCCGGTCCCTGGACGGCGTGCCAGCCGGGCAGCTCGGGATGGTCGGCGTGGTCGCCGTGCCTGCCGCCGCCCTCCCGCAGCTCGACCATGGCCGAGGCGGTCGTGGTCGCCCACATCCGCACCGCGCTGTCGAGCTTCTCCTCCTCGGTCTTGCCGAGACCGGCCGTGCAGTCCCAGACCACCGGCGCGTCGGCCCGGCCGAGTTCCAGCACGTAGCCGAGGTCGACATGGCCGGCGCCCTCGCCGCCCGGGTGCTCGCGGACGGCGACCGCGGTCGTCCCCGGGCCGCGCACCACCTCGCCGTCGACGGTGAACTGCTGCCCGAGGCGCCCCATCTCCCGGACCACGGATCGCTGTATGACGGCCAGTCGGTCCTGAGGGCGCACGGGGACTCCTCCACTCTCGGGCTCCGAACGTCGCGAACCTCCGTCGAACTGCTTTCGAACGCCGCCGAGGCTATCGGCCCGGAGGCTCCCCGGGAAACCGCACCGCGGCCGCCGCCGGCCCGGGGCCGAGCCCCCACGAGGCGCGCTCCGGTCGCAGAAATGCCCCCTATGCACCATTTTGGGTAGCGGAAACCATCGGCCCCGCCGGGAGAACCCGCATGCCCCGCACCGAACTGACGCCGCCTCCTGTCCTGTTCGCCCCGGACCGGCCGACCCCGGGCGGCTCCGGCCTGGTCGCCGAGATCGAGGCGTACCTGGCCACGCTGCCCGCCCCCGCGCGCACGCCGGTCCCGTACGTCTGCCCGCTCGGCTCCGCGCTCCGCCCCTGGTACGCGGGGCACCGGGTGCCCCGGGCCACCCTGCTGGACCGGGCGCTCCGCCGCCCGCCCCGCCCCGCGCCGGTGACCGCCGCCGAGCACCTCGGCCTCGCCTCCCGGTACATCGCCGCCCACGGCTGGCTCCAGGGCGCGATGTGGGACGCGGACGGCCGGGTCTGCCTGCTCGGTGCGCAGGCCGCCGTCCTGGCCCACGGCTTCGGCACCCCGGCGACGGTCCGCACCGCCCGGGTCCAGTTGATGGAGGTCCTGCACGCCACCGGTCGTCCGGTGAACTCCCCGGACGAGTACAACGACCGGCCCGCCACCCGGCAGTCCGACGTCCACCGGCTGCTCGACCGGGCCGCCGCCCGGGCGGCCCGGCTGGGCCTCTGACCCGCGGTCGGGAGGGGGGAGGGCCCGCGCGCGGGGCCCGCCGGGGTACGCGAACGGCCCCGGAGCGATGCGGGGCATCACTCCGGGGCCGGACTTCTGAGCGGGCGACGAGAATCGAACTCGCGTGACTAGTTTGGAAGACTAGGGCTCTACCATTGAGCTACGCCCGCGCGATCCCCCGGCCGTTGCCGGACGGAAGGTCGGGAACAGCGTACCTGGTTCGGTCGGCTGCGTGCACACCACATTCGTTTCGGGGGCTCGGAATATCTCGCCGAACCGGCAGGGCACGGCGTGTACGCTTCCTCTCGGCACCACGGGGTGTGGCGCAGTTTGGTAGCGCGTCCGCTTTGGGAGCGGAAGGCCGTCGGTTCGAATCCGGTCACCCCGACAGTGCGCAGGGTCTCGTCGTCGACGAGGCCCTGTTGTCGTTTCCGGGTCCCGTCCGGCATCGTGGGTGGTTGATTTTTCATTTATCCAGGAGCCCTCGATGCGCAGCCCGACACGGACGAACCCGGCGCGGATGAACCCCAAGATCGCGGTCGGCGTCGTCTTCGTCGCCGCGCTGTTCATGTCGATCATGGACACCACGATCGTCAACGTGGCCCTGCCCGCGATCGGCCGCGAGTTCGGCACCGATCCGGCCGGAGTCGGCGTGATCAACGTCGGCTACCTGGTCAGCCTGGCCGTCTTCGTCCCGCTCTCCGGCTGGCTCGGCGACCGGTACGGCACCCGCCGGGTCTTCCTCCTCTCGCTGGCCCTGTTCACCGTCGCCTCGCTGCTCTGCGGTGCGGCCGGCTCGATGACCTCGCTCACCCTGTACCGGGTCCTCCAGGGTGCGGCCGGCGGCCTGCTCACCCCGGTCGGGATGACCATGCTCTTCCGGGCCTTCCCCCAGGAGGAGCGGATGCGCGCCACCCGGGTGCTGATGCTGCCGACCGCCGTCGCCCCCGCCGCCGGGCCGGTGCTCGGCGGCTGGCTGGTGGACGGCTGGTCCTGGCACTGGGTCTTCATCGTCAACGTGCCGGTCGGCCTCGCCGCCCTCGTCTTCGGCGTGCTCTTCCTGCCCGACTACCGCGCCGAGCGGGTCGGCCGGTTCGACGCGGCCGGTTTCCTGCTCTCCGCCGTCGGCTTCGGCGCCACGATGTACGCGCTCTCCGAGGGCGCGTCGGAGGGCTGGGGGAGCGCACGGATCCTCGTCTCGGCGCTCGGCGGGCTGTTCGCGCTCGTCGCCCTGGTCGTGGTCGAGCTGCGCCGCCCCGAGCCGATGCTCGACCTGCGGCTCTTCCGGGACCGGATCTTCCGCACCACCAACCTGCTCTCGCTCTTCTCCGGCGCGGCCTTCCTCGGCATGCTCTACCTCTTCCCGCTGCTCATGCAGGACGCGCTCGGCATGGACGCCCTGCACAGCGGTCTGATGGTGTTCCCGGAAGCGCTCGGTGTGATGCTCGCCTCCCAGGTGGCGGGCCGGCTCTACCCGCGGTTCGGCCCGCGCCGGCTCCTCGTCGCGGGCGCCGCCGTGGTGTCCGGCTGCCTCGCCCTGATGGCCGCGATCGGGCCGGAGAGCAACCTCTGGGCCGTCCGCGTGCTGCTCTTCGTCACCGGTTTCGCGATGGCGCACGTCTTCATGCCCTCGCAGACCGCCGCGTTCTCCACCGTCGCCCCGGCCGACACCGGCGCCGCCTCCACCCTCTACAACGCCCAGCGGCAGCTGGGATCGGCGCTCGGTGTCGCCGTCCTCGGCACCGTCCTCACCGCCGTCGGACCGTTCGCCGTGAACGCCTCGGGTACGCCCGTGGCGAACCTCGTCGCCTACCGCGCGGCCTTCCTCACCGCCGCCGGGCTGGCCCTGCTGGCAGCCCTGATCGCCTTGCTGGTGCGGGACTCCGACGCTGCGGCGACCATGCGTCCGGCCCCCGGCCGGGAGGGTGCGGGTCCCGCCCGGGAACCCGCCCCGGAGCCCGTCGGCAGGGCCTGAGCGGCCCCTGGCGGCGTCGCCCTGGCGTCCGCCTTTCGTGGTACCGGTAGGATGGGGCGCTGGCGGTAGTCCCTGCGGCGTCCACCCAGGTCAACCGCATGAGGGCGAGGAGTCACGCTCACCGTCCACCCCCCACGGGAGATGCAGCTCCAACCGCCCATCGCCCGTCTCGCCCGATCCGTCCGCTTACCGGCCCCAGGCCGGTGGCCGGGGAGGGCGGAGACAACCTGACCGCAAGCCCATAGGAGACCCAACCGTGAAGAGCGCCGTCGAGACTCTGAACCCGACCCGGGTTCGACTCACCGTCGAGGTGCCCTTCGAGGAGCTCAAGCCCAGCCTCGACGCGGCGTACAAGAAGATCAACCAGCAGGTCTCGGTCCCGGGCTTCCGCAAGGGCAAGATCCCGAACCGTGTCATCGACCAGCGCTTCGGCCGTGGTGCCGTGCTGGAAGAGGCCGTCAACGACGCCCTGCCGCGCTTCTACACGCAGGCCGTCGACGAGGGCAAGATCGAGGTCCTCGGCCAGCCCGACATCACCAACATCGAGGGTGTCGAGAAGATCGCCGACGGCGGTGACCTGAAGTTCACCGCAGAGGTGGACATCCGCCCGGAGATCACCCTTCCGGACTTCTCGACCATCGAGGTCACCGTCGACCCGATCGCGGTCACCGACGAGGACATCGACAAGTCCCTGGAGCAGCTGCGCGAGCGCTTCTCCTCGGTCAAGGACGTCGAGCGCGCCGCGGCCGACGGCGACACCGTGGTCGTCGACCTGGAGGCCAAGGTCGACGGCGAGGTGCCCGATGACGGCACCGCCGCCGGCGTGAGCTACGAGATCGGCTCGGGCCGTCTGATCGACGGCATCGACGAGGCCGTCATCGGCCTGGAGGCCGGTGGCACCGCCACCTTCTCCACCGAGCTCAAGGGTGGCACCCAGGCGGGCAAGACCTCCGAGGTCACCGTCACCGTCACCGCCGTCCAGGAGAAGGAGCTGCCGGAGCTGGACGACGAGTTCGCCCAGCTGGCCAGCGAGTTCGACACCCTGGAGGACCTGCGTGGCGACTCCCGCAAGCGCCTGGAGCGCATGAAGGAGTACGACCAGGCCACCCAGGCCCAGGAGAAGGTGCTGGACGCGCTGCTCGGCCTGGTCGAGATCGAGTTCCCGGAGAAGCTCCTCAAGGACGAGATCGAGACCCGCAAGCACAACCTGGAGCACCACCAGCTGGAGCCGATGGGCCTCGACCTCAAGACCTACCTGGAGACCCAGGGCAAGTCGGAGGAGGAGTACCTCGGTGAGCTGGAGGAGCAGGCGAAGAAGGGCATCAAGACCCAGTTCGTCCTGGACCAGATCGTCGCCGACGAGGAGCTCAACGTCTCCCAGGAGGAGCTGACCGAGCACCTCATCCGCCGTGCCGCCGGTTCGGGCCTGACCCCGGACCAGTTCGCGCAGCAGGTCGTCCAGGGTGGCCAGGTGCCGCTGCTGGTCGGCGAGGTCGCCCGCGGCAAGGCGCTGGCCACGGTGGTCGAGGCCGCCAAGGTCGTCGACACCGAGGGCAACGAGATCAACTTCGACGACGACGAGACCGACGAGTCGGCTCAGACCGTCGAGGCCCCGGCCGCCGAGGCCGAGGCCGAGGAGAAGACCGAGGCCTGACCTCCCCGGTCGCCCTGAGGCGCGACAGCGGGCCCGGACGCCGTACGGCGTCCGGGCCCGCTGTGTTCCCGGCCGCGCCCGCGGCGTTCCGTGCCGCGTTCCCGGTGCCGCCGGGCCCGTCGGGCGTGAACCCTGCGCTCACAGCGAACAGTTCTGCGTGAGGGATTCAGTGGCCCGGCCTGCGCGTTAGGGTCCATGGACAGCAACAATCACGACGTGATACCCGGAAGCTGTGCGACACCGTGACGGTCGCGGAGCGACCGTCCAAATCGACTGAGCAGGTGGCTAAGTGACGTACCCGCAGATGCAGATGCCCGGCCCGATGGCGCCGCACGCCGCCTCTGGTGACGTGCTGGGCGGCCTCGGCGACCAGGTCTACAACCGGCTGCTCAACGAGCGGATCATCTTCCTCGGCCAGCAGGTCGACGACGACATCGCCAACAAGATCACCGCCCAGCTCCTGCTGCTGGCCGCGGACCCGGACAAGGACATCTTCCTCTACATCAACTCCCCGGGCGGCTCGATCTCGGCCGGCATGGCGATCTACGACACCATGCAGTACATCAAGAACGACGTCGTCACCATCGCGATGGGCATGGCCGCCTCGATGGGCCAGTTCCTGCTGACCGCGGGTGCCAAGGGCAAGCGCTTCTCGCTGCCCAACGCCAACATCCTGATGCACCAGCCCTCCGCCGGCCTCGGCGGTTCGGCCACCGACATCCGCATCCAGGCCGAGCAGCTGCTCCGCACCAAGAAGCGGATGTCCGAGCTGATCGCCTTCCACAGCGGCCAGTCCTTCGAGCAGATCACCTCGGACTCCGACCGTGACCGCTGGTTCACCCCGGAGGAGGCCCTGGAGTACGGGCTGATCGACGCGATCATGCACAGCGCCGCGGACGTCCCCGGCGGCGGCGGCACGGGCGCCTGAGCCTGGCCCACGAGACCACAGCCACAACGCTCCGGAGGACAAGAACCCCCATGAACATCCCCAGCCTCTCCAGTGCCAAGGCGCGCGTCGAGGACATGCGAGCCGAGGGTCGCTACATCGTCCCGCGGTTCGTCGAGCGCACCTCGCAGGGCATCCGCGAGTACGACCCGTACGCCAAGCTGTTCGAGGAGCGCATCATCTTCCTCGGCTCGCAGGTGGACGACGTGTCGGCCAACGACATCATGGCGCAGCTGCTCTGCCTGGAGTCGATGGACCCGGACCGCGAGATCCAGATGTACATCAACTCGCCCGGCGGCTCGTTCACGGCCCTGACGGCCATCTACGACACCATGCAGTACGTCAAGCCGGACATCACCACCGTCTGCATGGGCCAGGCGGCCTCGGCGGCGGCCGTGCTGCTGGCGGCCGGCACCCCCGGCAAGCGGATGGCGCTGCCGAACGCCCGCATCCTGATCCACCAGCCGTACACGGAGACCGGCCGCGGCCAGGTGTCCGACCTGGAGATCCAGGCCCGGGAGATCTTCCGGATGCGCGAGCAGCTGGAGGAGATGCTGTCGAAGCACTCCAACAAGTCGGTGGAGCAGGTCCGCGACGACATCGAGCGCGACAAGATCCTGACCGCCGAGGAGGCCGTCGAGTACGGTCTGATCGACCTGGTCATCTCCACCCGCAAGGCCTCGCTGACCTCCTGAGGCCGGCAAGGGTCCCGCTCACCCGGCACCGGGCGGGCGGGACCGCGAGGACGGAGCTCCTGGGCGGGGCGTGCGGCAGGTCCGCGCGCCCCGCCCCGGCACACCGGCGGCTCCCGCAACGGCATCTGTTCGGTATCAATTCGCCCAGGGCGTAGGGCAGACCCGGCGAAGAGGACGGAATCAGCGGCTCGGCAGAGTACCGTCGGATAGCGAGACCGATTCGCCGTCGGCGTCGACGGTCCACAGCACCAGGCCCCGGAACCCCCGCGGGGCCCCTGGCGAAGGGGAAGCACCTCGTGGCACGCATCGGAGACGGTGGCGACCTGCTCAAGTGCTCGTTCTGCGGCAAGTCGCAGAAGCAGGTGAAGAAGCTGATCGCCGGCCCAGGCGTGTACATCTGCGACGAGTGCATCGACTTGTGCAACGAGATCATCGAGGAGGAGCTCGCCGAGACCTCCGAGGTGCGCTTCGAGGAACTGCCGAAGCCACGCGAGATCTACGAGTTCCTGGACCAGTACGTGGTCGGCCAGGATCTCGCCAAGAAGGCGCTGTCGGTGGCCGTCTACAACCACTACAAGCGGGTCCAGGCGGGTGAGGCCGGCCGCAGCGGCGGCAACGGCCGCGAGGACGCCATCGAGCTGGCCAAGTCCAACATCCTGCTGCTCGGGCCGACCGGCTCCGGCAAGACGCTGCTGGCGCAGACCCTGGCCCGGATGCTGAACGTGCCGTTCGCGATCGCCGACGCCACCGCGCTGACCGAGGCCGGGTACGTCGGCGAGGACGTCGAGAACATCCTGCTGAAGCTGATCCAGGCGGCGGACTACGACGTCAAGAAGGCCGAGACCGGGATCATCTACATCGACGAGATCGACAAGGTCGCCCGAAAGAGCGAGAACCCGTCGATCACCCGTGACGTCTCCGGCGAGGGCGTGCAGCAGGCGCTGCTGAAGATCCTGGAGGGCACCACCGCCTCGGTGCCGCCGCAGGGGGGCCGCAAGCACCCGCACCAGGAGTTCATCCAGATCGACACCACCAACGTGCTGTTCATCGTGGGTGGCGCGTTCGCCGGCCTGGAGCGGATCATCGAGGGCCGGGCGGGTGCCAAGGGCATCGGCTTCGGCGCCACCATCCGCTCCAAGCGCGAGGTGGACTCGAGCGACCACTTCCGTCAGGTGATGCCGGAGGACCTGGTCAAGTTCGGCATGATCCCCGAGTTCATCGGCCGCCTCCCGGTGATCACCAGCGTGCACAACCTGGACCGCGAGGCGCTCCTGCAGATCCTCACCGAGCCGAAGAACGCGCTGGTCAAGCAGTACCGCAAGCTCTTCGAACTGGACGGCGTGGAGCTGGAGTTCTCCCGGGACGCGCTGGAGGCGATCGCCGACCAGGCGATCCTGCGCGGCACCGGCGCGCGCGGTCTGCGGGCCATCATGGAGGAGGTGCTGATGTCCGTGATGTACGAGGTCCCCTCGCGTCAGGACGTCGCCCGCGTGGTGGTGACCGGGGACGTCGTCTCCAAGCACGCCATCCCCACCCTGGTGCCGCGCGACATGATCAAGCGGGAGCGGCGCGACAAGAGCGCCTGACCTGCCGCACGTCGTCGGCCGGGGGCCCCGGAACCGTTCACGGTTCCGGGGCCCCCGCCGTGCGGTCCGGGCCGCTCCGGGGGCCCGTCCCGGCGCCCCCGGGGGAAAGCGGTTCGTAACCCGGTTCCCGGACTACGTAAACTGTCCGTCGTGACCGACACCACGAACCAGCGCCCCGCGAGTACGCCCGCCGGGGACGAAGCAGCCACCCTCCCGACGACCTACGCTCCGGCGGACGTAGAGGGCGAGCTGTACGAGCGCTGGGTAGAGCGCGGTTACTTCACCGCCGACGCCAAGAGCGACAAGCCCCCGTACACGATCGTCATCCCCCCGCCGAACGTCACCGGTGCGCTGCACCTGGGCCACGCGTTCCAGCACACGCTGATGGACACGCTGACCCGGCGCAAGCGCATGCAGGGTTTCGAGGTCCTCTGGCTGCCCGGCATGGACCACGCCGGCATCGCCACCCAGAACAAGGTGGAGCAGCAGCTCGCCGAGTCCGGCCTCTCCCGGCACGACCTGGGCCGCGAGGCCTTCGTCGAGAAGGTCTGGGAGTGGAAGGAGAACTACGGCGGCCGGATCCTCGGCCAGATGCGCCGTCTCGGTGACGGCGTGGACTGGTCGCGCGAGCGGTTCACCATGGACGAGGGTCTGTCGCAGGCCGTCCAGACCATCTTCAAGCGGCTGTTCGACGACGGCCTGATCTACCGCGCCGAGCGCATCATCAACTGGTGCCCGCGCTGTCTCACCGCGCTCTCCGACATCGAGGTCGAGCACGAGGAGGTCCCCGGCGAGCTGGTCTCGATCCGCTACGGGGACGGCGCGGACTCGATCGTCGTCGCCACCACGCGGGCCGAGACGATGCTGGGTGACACCGCCGTCGCGGTCCACCCGGAGGACGAGCGGTACAGGCACCTGGTGGGCCGCACCATCAAGCTGCCGCTCACCGACCGGGAGATCCCGGTCGTCGCCGACGAGCACGTCGACCCGGAGTTCGGCACCGGTGCGGTCAAGGTGACCCCGGCGCACGACCCGAACGACTTCGCCATCGGCCAGCGCCACGACCTGCCGAACCTGAGCATCATGGACGAGCGCGGCGCGATCACCGTGCACGGCCCCTTCCTCGGTCTGGACCGTCTGGAGGCCCGCTCGGCCGTCGTCGGCGCGCTGCGCGAGCAGGGCCGGATCGTCGCCGAGAAGCGCCCGTACATGCACGCCGTCGGCCACTGCTCGCGCTGCCACACCGTGGTCGAGCCGCGGCTGTCGCTGCAGTGGTGGGTCAAGGTCGCCCCGCTGGCCCAGGCCGCCGGCGACGCGGTCCGTGACGGCAAGGTGGAGATCCACCCGAAGGAGCTGGAGCGCCGCTACTTCGACTGGGTCGACAACATGTACGACTGGTGCATCTCGCGCCAGCTCTGGTGGGGCCACCGGATCCCGGTCTGGTACGGCCCGGACGGCGAGGTCGTCTGCGTCGGACCGGACGAGGAGCCGCCGACCGGCGAGGGCTGGCACCAGGACCCGGACGTCCTGGACACCTGGTTCTCCTCCGGTCTCTGGCCGTTCTCGACGCTCGGCTGGCCGGAGCAGACCCCGGACCTGGAGAAGTTCTACTCCACCGACGTCCTGGTCACCGGCCACGACATCATCTTCTTCTGGGTCGCCCGGATGATGATGTTCGGCCTGTACGCGATGGACGGCCAGGCGCCGTTCAAGACGGTCGCCCTGACCGGCCTGGTCCGTGACGAGTTCGGCAAGAAGATGTCGAAGTCCTCCGGCACCGCCGTCGACCCGCTGGACTGGATGGACGCCTACGGCGCCGATGCCGTCCGCTTCACCCTCGCGCGCGGCGCCAACCCGGGCGCCGACGTGCCGATCGGCGAGGACTGGGTCAAGGGCTCGCGGAACTTCTGCAACAAGATCTGGAACGCGACCCGCTTCGCGCTGATGAACGGCGCCACCGTCGAGGGCCCGCTGCCCGCGCCGGAGGAGCTGACCTCGGTCGACCGCTGGATCCTCTCGCGGCTCAACGCGACCGTGGCCGAGGTCGACGCGCTCTACGACGACTACGAGTTCGCGAAGGCCTCGGACGCGCTCTACCACTTCGCCTGGGACGAGGTCTTCGACTGGTACGTCGAGCTCTCGAAGACCACCCTGGCCAAGGGCGGCGCGCAGGCCGACGCCTCGCGCCGGGTGCTCGGCGAGGTCCTGGACGTCACGCTGCGGCTGCTCCACCCGATCGTCCCGTTCGTCACCGAGGCGCTCTGGACGACGCTCACCGGGGCCGAGTCGCTGGTCGTCACCGAGTGGCCGAAGGACGCCGGTTTCCGTGACGCCGGGGCCGAGGCCGAGGTCGCCACGCTCCAGCAGGTGGTCACCGAGGTCCGTCGCTTCCGTTCGGACCAGGGCCTCCAGCCGGCGCAGCGGGTCCCGGCCCGGCTGGACCTGGAGGGCACCGTGCTCGCCGTCCACGAGGACGCGATCCGGGCGCTGCTGCGGCTGACCGTCCCGGAGGAGGGCTTCGCGGCCACCGCCTCGCTCCCGGTCGCCGGCGCCACCGTGGCGCTCGACCTGTCCGGCACCATCGACGTCGCGGCGGAGCGCAAGCGCCTCGCCAAGGACCTCGCGGCCGCCGAGAAGGAGAAGGCCCAGACGGGCGCCAAGCTCGGCAACGAGGCGTTCCTCGCCAAGGCGCCGGACGACGTCGTCGCCAAGATCCGGGTCCGGCAGGAGGCCGCCGGGGCCGACATCGCCCGGATCACCGCCCAGCTCGCGGCGCTGCCGCAGGGCTGATCCGGACGCGGATCCCGAGGAGCCGTGCCCCGCCGACGCGGGGTGCGGCTCCTCCGTTTTTCCGGACGTCGGGTAATCGTGCGTCCCAATAGCCCAATCCCCTTGCTCCCTTCCGGCGAATATTCATCCTGGACCGGGTGAGGTCCCTTTCCGCCCGAATTCATTCCGCTCTTGCCCGCGCGCGTTCGCGGAAGTTGGCAGGTGGGATGTGTACGGTGTGCTTCGAGTTCCGCAGAGCCGAGGAGCGACGGGAGGGTGTGGCGTGGTGGTGACCGAGGAGTTGGTCGACGAACTGCCTGCCGAGGTGGTCGAGGAGGCCAAGGCGAGGGCAGCGGTGCTGCTGCTCGCGTTCCGGCACGGGAACCAGCTCGCGTTCGACCACGCGCTGGACCGGCTGTTCGAGGAGCAGGCCGAGCGCGAGGTGACCACCCTGCTCGCCTGGATCGCCGCCGAGGCCGTCCGCAAGGCCTACGCGCCCGAGGTCGGTGACCGGGTGCTGCGCGCGATGGCCCGGCGGGCGCCGCGGGACACCGGCGCGGTGGAGGTCGACGAGGAGAGCGTGGACGCGGCCCGGCTGATCGAGGCGGTCGCGGCCGGTGAGGTGGCCGAGGTCCGCGGCCTGGTCGCGGCGACCCCGGACACCACGTTCCTGCTCGGCGGCCTGCTCCAGGGCGTCGCGATGATGCTGCCGCTGCTGCCGGAGGGCGAGCTGGCCGAGATCACCGCCGAGCTGCGGCGCCGGCACGGCGGCGCCGAGATCCCGGAGGCCCGGGCCGGGGGCTGAACCCCGGCCCGGGCCCGCCGGACGGGGCAGGTTACGGCATCGCGTGCAGGTGCGAGCCGACGGTGGTGGCGATTCCGCCGCCCGCCTTGGCGTCCCAGTTGGTCGACCAGGTCATGGCCCCGCCGATCCCGGGCCACTTGGTGTCGGGCTTGAAGGTGCCGCAGCCGGTGCCGGCGGCCAGGCAGTCCAGCGCGTTGTTGACCACGCTCGGGCTGACGTACCCGCCGCCGGCCGCGCTGGTGGACGCGGGGACGCCGAGCCCCACCTGGTCGGGCCGCAGCCCGCCCTTGAGCTGGATGCAGGCCAGTGCGGTGAGGAAGTTGACGCTCCCCTGCGAGTAGACCTGGCCGTCGCAGCCGAGCATGGCGCCGGAGTTGTAGTACTGCATGTTGACGATGGTGAGGATGTCCTTCACGTTCAGCGCCAGCTTGAAGTACTCCATCCCGGTCGACTGCATGTCGATGGTCTGCGGCGCCATGGTGAGCACGAAGCCCTTGCCGGCCTTCGCCGCCAGGCTGTGCAGGGCCTGGCCCATGTAGGTGGCGCTGACGCCGTTCTCCAGGTCGATGTCGACGCCGTCGAAGCCGTAGGTCTGCATCAGCGACCAGGCGGTGTTGGAGAAGTTGGTCGCGGACGCGGCGCTGTTGACCGAGACCGTGCCCTTCTCGCCGCCGACCGAGAGGATCACCTTCTTGCCGGCCGCCTTCTTGGCCGCGATGTCGGCCTTGAACTGGGCCTCGGTGTAGCCCCCGAGCCTGGAGGAGAGGACCGGGTCCAGGGTGAAGCTGAGCCCGCCGGGCGTGCTGGTGGCGTCGGCGAAGGAGACCGCGATGATGTCGTACGCGGCCGGGACGTCACTGATCCGCTGCACGGTGGCGTTGTTGTCGAAGTTCTGCCAGTAGCCGGTCAGCAGGTGCTTGGGCCCGGGCCGGGTGGGTGTGACGGTGGGCGTCGGCGTCTCGGTCGGTGTCGGCGTCTCGGTCGGCGTCGGGGTCGGGCTCGCGGTGGTGGGGGTGGGAGTGGGCTTGGGGTCGCCGGGGCCGAGCAGTGAGACGTCGTCGGCCAGGAACGCCGGCTGCCCGTACCAGCCGTGCAGGTAGACGGTGACGCTGGTGGTGCCGGCCCCGGTGGTGAAGGTGGTGCTGAGCTTGGACCAGCCGGTGCCGCCGGGGGTCCAGGTGCTCGGGTCGGTGCCGCCGGTGCCGCGGGCGCCCAGGTAGATGTACGAGCCCTGGACCCAACTGCTCAGGGTGTACGTCGAGGAGGGCTTCACGGTGACGGTCTGGCTGCACTCGCCGGTGGCGCTGTTGCCCGGGGTGGAGCGCAGTGCGGCCGAGCCGGAGTGCACGGTGGCGGTCTCCGTCGCGCCGGAGGAACAGGTCCAGCCACCGAGGTGGTTGGCGTCCTCGAAGCCGCCGTTGGTGATCAGTTCGGCGGCGTCGGCGGCGGCGTGCGCACCGGTGCCGCCGGCGAGGACCAGTCCGCTCAGGCCCACCGCGATCGCGCTGGCGCCGGCGAGCAGGGAATACACGGCGCGTGGGCGCCGGTGTCGGGCAAGTGGCATGACTCCATCTCCTGTGGGGGAGGCCGTCGGCTCCTGTGGGGGAGAGCCGTCCGGGTGTCGATGGTGCGCGTGTGGGAGCTACCGACAACTCAAGTCCCTGTCGGGGAAGGAGACTTGCCTCACAAGGTGGAGTAGACCAATCCGCCTGTCAAGAGGACGGTCAGGCGGCGGCCGCGACCTGCGGCGATGCCAGCCGCGCGGTCAGCCCGGCGATCCGGGTCGAGGCGAGTCCGTCGCCGTAGGGGCTGGGAGTGGCCGCCAGCCGGGCGAGCCGCTCGGGGGTGTCGGCCAGCCAGGCGCGGGCCGCGCCGCCGAGCTCCTCGCCCGGCCGCACCAGCGCGGCGAAGCCGGCGTCGACCGCCTCCGGCCGTTCGGTGGAGCGGCGGACGACCAGCAGCGGGCGGCCGAGCACGGTGCACTCCTCCTGCACCCCGCCGGAGTCGGAGACCAGCAGCGCGGCGTGCCGGGCCAGACCCAGGAAGTCGCCGTAGCCGACCGGTCCGGTGACGGCCAGTCGCTCCAGCAGGGCGTCCAGCCCGAACCGCTCGACGGCGGCGCGGGTGCGCGGGTGCATCGGGAACAGCACCGGGGTCCCGGCCCGGGCGATCCGGTCCAGCTCCCCGAGGACGGCGCCGAGCGCCCCGGCGGTGTCGGTGTTCTCCGGCCGGTGCACGGTGGCCAGCACGTAGCCGTCCTCCTCGACGCCGTGCCTGGCGAGCAGCGCGGCCCGGGTCCCGGCGTCGGGCAGCTGACGGCGGACCACCTCGACGACGGTGTTGCCGGTGAGGGCGATCCGCTCCTCGGCCAGTGACTCGGCGCGCAGGTTGGCGGCGTTGTCGGTGGTGGCGGCGCAGAGCAGGTCGGAGACGTGGTCGACCATCACCCGGTTGTGCTCCTCGGGCATCGCCCGGTCGAAGCTGCGCAGCCCGGCCTCGACGTGGACCAGCGGGATCTCCCGGGCGTTGGCGGCGAGCGCGCCGGCCAGGGTGGCGTTGGTGTCGCCCTGGACGACGACGGCGGCCGGACGGTCCTCGGCGAAGGCGGCGTCGAGCTGGCCGAGGGACTGGGCGATCTGCCCGGCGCGCGGACGGCCGCCGACCCCGGTGAGCAGTTCGGGGCGGGGCAGGCCGAGGTCGCGCAGGAAGCGGCCGGACATCGCCTCGTCCCAGTGCTGGCCGGTGTGGACCAGCCGGGTCGCCGGCCCGAGCTCGTGGATCAGCGGGGCGAGCTTGACCAGCTCGGGGCGGGTGCCGAGGACGACGGCGACGCTGCCGGGGGCGAGCGGGCGGGCGGCGGGATTCGGCGGGAGGCACGAGGACATGACGGGAACTCCGGGGTCGGGCCGGGCGGGCGGCGAGCGGTCGGGGCGGGCGAGCGGTCGGGCGGCGAGCCGGAAACGTCGGGTCGGCGGCCGGGGTCAGGATTCGAGGGCGGTGGGCGCGCCGAGCGCGACCTTCTCCGCGTTGCGCCTGGTCTTGGCCCAGCCGTTGCGGCCGAGCAGCACCCGGACGGCGGCCCGGGCCGCGACCGCGAACAGGTGGTAGGCGTAGAGCCAGACCAGGACGCCCCAGAGCAGACCGGTGAGCCGGCTGCGGTCGGGGTGGACGAGCCGGCGGTAGGCGAAGCCCCAGAAGAGCATCGGCAGGGTGGCCAGTACGAAGGCGAGCACCATCCAGGGGCCGAAGCGGAGCTGGAACTCGGCGGTCTCCTCGGGGAAGAGCACGAGGCCCGCCGTGGTGATCGCGATCGACACCGGGGTGAGCACGACCAGCAGCACGCAGACCACGGGCTGGAGGAAGGTGTAGAGCACCTCGGCCTTGCCGGCGGGCCGGTAGTGCGGGGAGCGCAGGACCCGGCCGGTGTAGCGCAGGCACTGCATGTTGCCCTGGGCCCAGCGGGTGCGCTGGGTGAGGAAGCGCCGGTAGGAGACCAGGGCCTCCTGGGAGACGGCGGCCTCGGTGACGTGGGTGAGCCGCCAGCCGGCCAGCCGCAGGTCCAGGCCGGACTCGTAGTCCTCCAGCAGGGCGCGCTCCGGCCACGGCCGGCCCGCGCGGCCCTCCTCGGCGGTCAGCGTGTCGAGGGCGGTGAGCCGGACGAACTGGCCGTTGCCGCCGAGTCCGACGCTTCCGGTGCGGCGGCGCAGCATCTGCATACCGGCGTTGTTGGCCTGGAACTCGACGTCCTGCATCCGGACCAGGGCGCGGGCGAACGCGTTGGCGAGCCGGCCGCGGCCGGGCAGCGGCAGCTCGTCGTCGGCGTTGCGCATCCGGACGCCGATCTGCACGGCGCCGGTGTCGGGGCGGCCGAGCGCCCGGTCGTTGCAGACCTGTTCGAGGGTGCCGTGGTCGAGCTGCCCGTCGGCGTCGACCACACCGAGCACGACCCGGGAGCGGTCGGTGCCGGCCGGCAGGCGGTCGGAGATCTCCCGGTAGGCGGCGTTGAGGGCGGCGCCCTTGCCGATCCGGGCGTGCGGGCGGCGGCGCTGGACGAGGTGGATCCGGTCGTCGTGCGCGGCGGCGGCCAGCACCAGCTCGCGGGTGGCGTCCTCGCTGTCGTCGTCGATCACCCAGAGGTGGGCGGCCGGGGCGACGGCCCGCAGGCCGGCGAGGGTCTGGGCGATCACGGCCTCCTCGTCGCGGCACGGGACCATCAGGTGCCACTGGAAGGCGGAGGGGTCGCCGGGCTCGGCGGCGGAGTTGTGCCGGAAGGCGTGCCGGGAGCCGGCCCAGTAGAGGAGGAAGCGCCCGAAGACGAGGGCCATGTAGACCAGCAGGGCCAGCGAGATCAGTCCGGCGATCCAGACGATGCTGTCCCGGCGGAGCTCGACAAAACTGCGCAGGGTGTCGGGCAAGGCGCTGTGCTCCTCGTGATCAAAGGCGATATGTCTCCTTGACGCGCGAATCGCTGCTCCATTGCGGCCTGATGTCGCTAAATCGATAGTAAACGCGAGAAACGGCCAACCCGGGGCAAAGTGGTCGTTCTCACCCCGTCGGGAGCGCCCGGCGCAGCTCCGTAGACTGTGGACGTGAGCGACAAGGCCGACCCGAACCCGTACACCCTCCGTCCCGCCGACGGCGCCGCCGGCGACGCCCTGCACGACGTCGAGGTGGAACTCTCCGAGCGCTGGCCGGAGAACAAGCTGGAGCCATCGCTCGACCGGATCGAGGCGCTGATGGACATCCTGGGCCAGCCCCAGCGGTCCTTCCCCTCCATCCACATCACCGGCACCAACGGCAAGACCTCCACCGCCCGGATGGTCGAGCAGCTGCTCAACGCCTTCGAGCTGCGCACCGGCCGCTACACCAGCCCGCACGTGGAGAGCGTCACCGAGCGGATCACCCTGGACGGCGCCCCGATCACCCCCGAGCGGTTCGTCGAGGTCTACCGCGACATCGAGCCCTACGTGCGGATGGTCGACGAGCGCCAGCCGGTCGCGATGTCCTTCTTCGAGGTGCTGACCGGCATGGCCTACGCCGCCTTCGCCGACGCACCGGTGGACGTCGGCATCGTCGAGGTCGGCATGGGCGGCTCCTGGGACGCCACCAACGTCATCGACGCCGCCGTCGCGGTGATCACCCCGATCGGCCTGGACCACACCGACAAGCTGGGCGGGACCACCGGCGAGATCGCGGTGGAGAAGTCCGGGATCATCAAGCCCGACGCCATCGCGATCGTCGCCCACCAGCAGCTCGACGCCGCCGAGACCATCCTGCGGCGCGCCGTCGAGGTCGACGCCACGGTGGCCCGCGAGGGCATGGAGTTCGGCGTGATCCGCCGTGAGGTCGCGGTCGGCGGCCAGCTCGTCACCCTGCGCGGCCTCGGCGGCGAGGAGTACGAGGACGTCTTCCTCCCGCTGCACGGCGGCCACCAGGCGCAGAACGCGGCGCTGGCCCTGGCGACGGTCGAGGCCTTCTTCGGCGTCGGCGGTGCCCGCGGCGGGAAGCTGGACGTGGACAAGGTGCGGCAGGCGTTCTCCGGCGTCGACTCGCCGGGCCGCCTGGAGATCGTCCGCCGCAGCCCGACGATCCTCCTGGACGCCGCGCACAACCCGCACGGCGCCCAGGCGGCGGTCACCGCGATCGGCGAGTCCTTCGGATTCACCCGGCTGGTCGGCGTGATCGGCACCAGCGGCGACAAGGACGTGGCCGGTCTGCTGGAGGTCTTCGAGCCGCTCCTGGCCGAGGTCGTCATCACCCGGAACTCCACCCACCGCGCGATGGACGTGGACGCGCTGGCCGCGCTCGCGGTCGACATCTTCGGCGAGGACCGCGTCCAGGTCGAGCCCCGGCTCGACGACGCCATCGCCGCCGCCGTCACCCTCGCCGAGGAGGAGGGCGACCTCGGCGGCGCCGGGGTGCTGGTCACCGGTTCGGTCATCACGGTGGGCGAGGCCCGCCTGCTGCTCGGGAGGAAGTGACGATGAGGACGCTCTGTTCCTCGACGCTGATCGGCGAGGCACTGCTGATCATGTTCGCCGGTCTGGTGGCGATGCAGCTCTCGGACGTCCCCGCGGGCACCGTCTGGACCGTCAGCGGCATCGCGATGGCCCTCTGCGTGCTGCTCTGCGGCATGATCAACAGGCCCGGCGCGGTCGCCGTCGGCTGGGCGCTCCAGGTCGGGCTCATCGCGAGCGGCTTCGTCCTGCCGACCATGTTCGGCCTCGGCCTCGTCTTCGCCGGCCTCTGGTGGTGCTCGGTGCACTACGGCCGGAAGATCGACGAGATCAAGGCCGCCCGGACCGCCGCCGCCGAACCGGCGCCGGCGGCCTAGACCGGACCTCCGACGGGCGGCCGGGCATTCGCTCACGCAAGGTAACCTCTGCGGTAGTCGCACTCCGCACGTCGAACGGCGTGCGATCCGTACCGATTTCCCCAGGAGACGCACCGTGTCCCAGCGCACTCTCGTCCTGCTCAAGCCCGACGCCGTCAAGCGAGGCCTGACCGGCGAGATCATCAGCCGCATCGAGCGCAAGGCCGGCTGGCGCCTCGCCGCCGTCGAGCTGCGCACGTTCGACCGGGCGACGCTGGAGCAGCACTACGCGGAGCACGTCGGCCGCCCGTTCTACGAGCCGCTCCTGGAGTTCATGACCTCCGGCCCGTCCCTCGCCCTGATCGTCGAGGGCGAGGAGGTCGTCGCCGGCATCCGCATGCTGGCCGGCGCCACCAACCCGCTGGAGGCCGGGGCCGGCACCATCCGGGGCGACTACGCGACCATCACCCGCGAGAACCTGATCCACGCCTCCGACTCGTCCGAGTCCGCGGAGCGCGAGATCAAGATCTTCTTCCCGGCCCACGCCTGATCCGGACGGGCGCCAGGGACCTTCGGGCGCCCCGGTCGGGACCATTGGCCCGGCCGGGGCATTCTTATCGGGAAATAGGGAACCAGGGGGGCCGACACGGCGTCCCAATGCCCGGAGAAGCGATCACGCTCCGGACAATGGACGGTACGCCCCACGTCGACGTCCGTGCCGGCCGGCGTGACTACGATGGACGCGACTCAAGGGCCCGGTAAGGCAGCTCAGCTGGTCTCCGCCCAAGCGTGGGCGCGCGCATTCCGTCCACCTCCATGACACCGAGCCCGGGAAGGCACCCACACCCCATGGCGAGCAACCTGTCGTTCATCGGCCGCGACTTGGCGATCGACCTCGGAACTGCCAACACGCTGGTGTACGTCAGGGGCAAGGGGATCGTCCTCAACGAGCCGTCGGTGGTAGCGGTCAACACCAACACCGGGGGAATCCTGGCCGTCGGTTCCGAGGCCAAGAAGATGATCGGACGCACCCCGGGCAACATCGTGGCCATCCGCCCGCTCAAGGACGGCGTGATCGCCGACTTCGAGATCACCGAGCGGATGCTCCGCTACTTCATCCTCAAGATCCACCGCCGCCGCTTCCTCGCCCGCCCCCGCGTCGTCGTGTGCGTGCCCTCCGGCATCACCGGGGTCGAGCGCCGCGCCGTCATCGAGGCCTCCCTGCAGGCCGGCTGCCGCCAGGTGCACATCATCGAGGAACCGATGGCCGCCGCGATCGGCGCCGGTCTCCCGGTCCACGAGCCCACCGGCAACATGGTCGTCGACATCGGCGGCGGCACGACCGAGGTCGCCGTCATCTCGCTCGGCGGCATCGTCACCGCGCAGTCCATCCGGGTGGCCGGCGACGAGCTGGACAACGCCATCGTCCAGCACATCAAGAAGGAGTACTCGCTGCTCCTGGGCGAGCGCAGCGCCGAGCAGATCAAGATGAGCATCGGCTCCGCCTTCGGCCTGGAGGGCGAGAAGGACGAGCACGCCGAGATCCGCGGCCGCGACCTGGTCAGCGGCCTGCCCAAGACCGTCGTCATCTCCGCCGCCGAGGTCCGCGAGGCCATCGACGAGCCGGTCAACTCGATCATCGACGCGGTGAAGACCACCCTCGACCAGTGCCCGCCCGAGCTGGCCGGCGACGTCATGGACCGGGGCATCGTGCTCACCGGCGGCGGCGCCCTGCTCCGCGGCCTGGACGAGCGGCTGCGCCGGGAGACCGGCATGCCGATCCACATCGCCGAGAACCCGCTGGACTCCGTCGCGCTCGGATCCGGCAAGTGCGTCGAGGAGTTCGAGGCACTCCAGCAGGTGCTCGACGCCGCACCGCGCCGCTAACAGAACCGAAACGTCCGAACTGAGCGGGTCCCCGCCCGGGTCCACAGCCCGGGCGGAGGGGCCAGGTACGAAGGGGCAGCACCAGCACCGTGAGGGACACACGAGAGAGCCGGCTGCTGCTCATCCTGCTGGTGGCCGTCGCCTTCGCGTTGATCACCGTCGACATCAAGGGCGGTGAGAGCTCCCCGCTCGGCGGGGCCCGGCGAGCCGCGGCCTCCGTCCTCGGACCCGTCGAACGGGGCGCCGCCACCGCCGTCGACCCGGTCGCCGACACCGTCCGGGCCTTCCGCGACGCCGCGGCCCACAGCGGCCGCACCGACCAGCTCGCCCGCGAGAACACCGAACTGCGGCAGAAGCTGGCCTCCTCCGACATGGCCGGCGGGCGCACCCAGCAGCTCGACGACCTGCTGCGCACGGCCGGCGCCGGCGGATACACCGTCAAGGCCGCCCAGACCATCGCGATCGGCCCGGCCCAGGGCTTCTCCTGGACCATCACCATCGACGCCGGCAGCGACGACGGGCTCACCCGGGACATGACCGTGGTCAACGGGCAGGGCCTGGTCGGCCGGATCACCACCGTCGCCCCGACCACCGCCACCGTGCTGCTCGCCTCCGACCCCGGCTTCTCCGCCGGCACCCGGCTGGAGGGCACCGGCGAGATCGGCTTCGCCTCCGGCGGCGGCAGCAGCGCCATGAAGGTCTCGCTGCTCAACGGCAAGGCCCAGGTGAAGGAGGGCGACCGGCTGGTCACCTTCGGCTCGCAGAGCGGCCGCCCGTTCGTGCCCGGCGTCCCGGTCGGCAAGGTGGTCCAGGTCGAGGCCAACCCCGGTCAGCTCACCAAGACCGTCCTGGTCGAGCCGTTCGTCCAGTTCACCCGGCTCGACCTGGTCGGCGTCGTCGTCGTCCCGCCGCGCACCGACCCGCGGGACGCCGTCCTGCCGCCCGCCCCCGCGGCGGCCGGTCAGGGCCAGGCCCCGGCGGCGCCCGCCGCCCCCGCGGCCCAGGCCGCCGTCCCGCCCGCCAAGCCCAATGGGGGGAACTGAGCCATGCGCCTCGCCCGCATCCCCGTCTCCGCCGCCCTGATCCTGCTCGGCCTGATCCTCCAGGTCAGCGTCTTCGGCCGGCTGCAACTCCCGGGGGCCACCCCGGACATACTGCTGCTCGTCGTGGTCGGCCTGGCCATGGTCTACGGGCCGACCGGCGGCTGCCTGGTCGGCTTCGCGGCCGGCCTGCTCGCCGACGTCGCACCGCCCTCCGACCACGCCATCGGCCGGTACGCGCTGGTGCTCTGCCTGATGGGCTACGCCGCCGGGCTGCTCCGCCCCGAGCACGGCCGCCAGCGCTCGGTCTCCAGCGCGCTGCTCGTGGTCTCCGTCGCCGCGATCGCCTCCACCCTGCTGTACGCGATGGTCGGCGCCCTGGTCGGCGACACGGCCGCCCGGCACGTCGGGCTCGGCTCGCTGGTGCTGACCGCGATGCTCTACGACCTGCTGCTGGCCCCGTTCGTGGTGCCCGTCGTGATGGTGCTCGGCCGCCGCTTCGGCAAGGACCCGGTGGCCGCCGCGGGCCCCGGCGACGACGAGGGCGGCCCGGGTCTGGGCACCCTGGCCCGCTACCGCACCACCCGCGACGCCGCGTCCCGCCCGATGTACAAGAAGAAGCGCCTGCTCGGCGCGGGCAAGCGCCCGTAGTCCGGCCCCGGCCCCCGATCCGACCAGACCGCCCTCGCGATTTCCTGGAGCGCACGAGACGTGAGCAACATCCCCGAGACCGGCCGAACCCGGCGGGTGACGATCCGTCTGGTGGTGCTGCAGATCCTGGTGCTGTCGCTGCTCGCCACCCTCGGCGGACGGCTCTGGTACCTCCAGATCCGCAACGCCAAGGAGTACACGGCCAAGGCGACCGGCAACCACATCCGCGAGGTCGTCGAACCGGCCGTCCGCGGTGAGATCCTGGACGCCTCCGGCCGCATCCTCGCGGGCAACGAGACCAAGCTGGTGGTCTCCGTCAGCCGCACCTCGCTGCTCCAGCAGAAGGACGGCGGCAAGGCGGTGCTGACCCGGCTCGCCGAGGTGCTCGGGATGCCGGCCAAGGACGTCCAGGAGAAGGCCCGGCTCTGTGACGCCAAGACCCCGCAGCCCTGCTGGAACGGATCGCCCTACCAGCCGATCCCGGTCACCAAGGAGGCGACCACCCAGCAGGCGATGCAGATAATGGAACGCCGCGAGGACTTCCCCGGGGTCACCGCGCAGCCCACCGCCGTACGCCACTACACCGGCGTCGAGGGCGCCAACATGGCCCAGGTGCTCGGGTACCTCTCGCCGGTCACCGACGAGGAGGTCTCCAAGACCGCCGACAAGGCCGGGCTGGACCGCTACCTCCCGGCCGACCAGATCGGCCGGGCCGGGCTGGAGTCGGTGTACGACCGCGACCTGCGCGGCACCGCCGGCATCACCAAGCTGGAGGTCGACAACCTCGGCCGGGTGATCGGCACCGCGGACAAGGCGCCGCCGCGCACCGGCGACAACCTGGTGACCAGCATCGACGCCAGGGTGCAGAAGGTCGTCGAGGACAACCTGGCGCAGGCGATGGCGGACGCCCGCAAGACCTGGGACAAGAACACCAAGCGCAACTACGACGCGGACTCCGGCGCCGCGGTCGTGATGGACGTCAAGACCGGCCGGATCGTCGCGATGGCCAGTGCCCCGAGCTACGACCCGAACATCTGGCAGGGCGGCATCTCCGGCAAGGACTACCAGGGGCTGACCAGCAAGGACTCCAACTACCCGCTGCTGAACCGGGCCATACAGGGTCAGTCCGCCCCCGGCTCCACCTTCAAGGTGGTCTCCACGGCCGCCGCCGCCCAGGCCGGCTACGCGCTCAACGGCAACTACGCCTGCCCGAGCAGCATGACCATCGGCGGCCGCGAGTTCAAGAACTTCGAGAGTCAGGGCCACGGCTCGATCACGCTGGCCCAGGCGCTGGAGGTCTCCTGCGACACCGTCTTCTACGGCCTCGCCTACGACCAGTGGCTGGCCGACGGCGGCATCAAGCCGAAGAAGGAGACCGGGGACTGGTTCTACAAGACCGCCCACCAGTTCGGCCTCGGCGCCAAGACCGGCATCGACCTGCCCTCCGAGGCGACCGGCCGGGTGCCGGACCGGCAGTGGAAGCAGTCCTTCTACGACAACAACAAGGACGCCTGGTGCAAGCAGGCCGAGAAGGGCGGCAAGGAGTACTCCGACCTGATCGCCAAGGAGAACTGCGCCGACGGCTACGTGCTGCGTGCCGGTGACGCCGTCAACTACGCGATCGGGCAGGGCGACACCCTCGTCACCCCGCTGCAGATGGCGCGGATCTACTCGGCGCTGGCCAACGGCGGCACGCTGTGGCGGCCGACCGTCGCCAAGGCCGTGATAAGCCCGAGCGGCGAGCTGGTCCGCGAGATCGCCCCGCACGAGGACGGCAAGCTGCCGACCGACGCGAAGACGCTGCAGTACATCGACGACGCCACCAAGGGCGTCGTCTCGACCGGTACCGCCGCGTGGAAGTTCACCGGCGCAGGCTGGCCGCAGGGGAAGATCGAGCTGCACGCCAAGACCGGCACCGCCGAGGTCGAGGGCAAGCAGACCACCTCGTACCTGACCACCTACAGTCGCGACTACGCGGTCGTGATGACGATAAGCCAGGGTGGCACCGGCTCCGGCGGTTCCGGTGACGCGGTCCGCCGCATCTACCAGGCGCTCTACGGCGTCGACGACAAGGGCGGTGTCGACAACGGCAAGGCCCTGCTGTCCACGCCGCAGGCCGAGCTGCCGAAGTTCAACGCGGACGGCACCGCGATCATCAAGCCGGCGTCGTTCGGCGGGGACCCCGCCGGCGCGTTCGGCGACCCGGGCGTCACCGGCGGCTCGCCGCGGGTCTTCCTGGACCCGGCGCAGCCCTCCGGGACGGTCGTCGTACCGGTCGCGGCGGTCGCGGCCGTCGAACCCACCCGCTCCACCGGAAGGGGCCGGGCATGAGCTCCTACGGCTCGTACCGTCAGCTGCGGCTCGCCCCGCAGCGCCGCGGGGTCCCCAGGACACTCGCCAAGGACTCCCCGATCTGGCGGATCGACTGGATACTGCTGCTGGCCGCGGTGGTCCTCTCGCTCGGCAGCTCGCTGCTGGTCTGGTCGGCCACCCGCGGGCGGGACTCGCTCACCCACGGGGACCCGCAGTACTTCCTGTACCGGCACCTGACCAACGTCATGATCGGCGCCGTGCTGTGCGCGGTGGTGATAGCGATAGGGAGCCGGCGGTTCCGGACGGTGGTGCCGTTCCTGTACGTCGGCGTCATCGTGCTGCTGCTGGCCACGCTGAGCCCGCTCGGCTCGACCATCAACGGCCAGCACTCCTGGATCCAGCTGGGCGGCGGCTTCTCGGTGCAGCCGGCCGAGTTCGCCAAACTGGCGATCGTGCTGGTGATGGCGGTCGTGCTGTCCGAGCAGGTGGACGCGGGTGAGCGGGAGTTCCCGGCGAACCGGGCGGTCTTCCGCGGCCTGGTCTGGGCGACGCTGCCGATGGCGATAGTGATGCTGATGCCGGACGCCGGCTCGGTGATGGTGATGGCCGTCATCGTGCTCGGCATCCTGCTCGCCTCGGGCGCGGCCAACCGCTGGGTGTTCGGGCTGATCCTGACCGGGGTCGGCGGCTGTGTGGCGATCTGGAAGCTCGGCGTGCTGAGCAAGTACCAGATCGACCGGTTCGCGGCCTTCGCCAACCCGGCGCTCGACCCCTCCGGCGTCGGGTACAACACGGCCCAGGCCCGGATCGCGATCGGCTCGGGCGGGCTGACCGGCAAGGGGCTGTTCCACGGGACGCAGACCACCGGGCAGTTCGTGCCGGAGCAGCAGACCGACTTCGTCTTCACGGTGGCCGGCGAGGAGCTGGGCTTCCTCGGGGCGATGGCGATCATCGTGCTGCTCGGCGTGGTGCTCTGGCGGGCCTGCCGGATCGCCCGGCACGCCACCGACCTGTACGGCACCATCGTGGCGGCCGGGGTGGTCGCCTGGTTCGCCTTCCAGGGGTTCGAGAACATAGGGATGTGCCTGGGCATCATGCCGGTGGCCGGCATCCCGCTGCCGTTCGTGTCCTACGGAGGGTCGTCGATGTTCTCGACCTGGGTGGCGATCGGACTGTTGCAGGCGGTGCAGAGCCAGCGGCCGATAGCGGCCTGACCGGCGCGTCGCCGGAGGGTGGGCGGCGTGCCGACGGCGGGGCCGGTCCGGGGTGGTCCCGGGCCGGCCCCGCCGTCGTCGTCGGGGGCGGTGGTCACCAGGCGTCCCAGTGCGTGATCCGGTCGGTGGGCACGCGCGGGCCGGGGCGGAAGTCGGTGCCGACGGTGTGGGCGAGCGGGACGAGAGCGACCTGCGCCACCGTCTCGTAGGGGATGCCGAGCAGGTCGGCGGCCTCGCGCTCGTAGTGCAGGTGCGGGGTGGTCCAGGCGGTGCCGAGGCCGCGGGAGCGGGCGGCCAGCATGAACTGCCAGGTGGCGGGGAGGATCGAGCCCCAGGCGTTCGCCTGGCCGACGTGGGAGTCGAACTCGTGCCGGCCCTCGATCCGGACGCAGGGCACCACCAGGACCGGTACCTCGTGCAGACGGTCGAAGAGGTGCTGGGCGCTCTCGGCGAGGCGCAGCCGCCGGGCGGTGTCCTCGGTGGTGCGGTCCAGGCCGGTGCGGACGACGGGTCGGCGGGGGTTGACCAGGCCGAGCCGGTAGAGGTCGGCGAGGGCGGCCCGCCGGGCCGGATCGGTGACGATCACGAAGTCCCAGCGCTGGCGGTTGCGGCCGGTGGGGGCCTGGGTGGCGAGCGCGAGGCACTCCTCGACCAGTTCCCGGGCGACCGGGCGGGTGAGGTCGAGCCGCTTGCGGACGGCGCGGGTGGTGGTGAGGAGCTGTTCAGCGGTCAGGTCGGGATACGGCACGGCCGTGGCCTCCGGTCGGGATGGGCCGACCGGCCGCGCGGGGCGGGGTCTCAGTCGGCCGGCGGGACGTCGAGGAGCTTGCGGGTGAGGCGGACCAGGGTCGCCCGCTCGTCCGGGGTGAGGGCGGCGAAGGCGTGGTCCAGGACGGGGGCCATGGCGCGCTCGGCGTCGGCCAGGGCGGCGGCCCCGTCGGGGGTCGGGGTGACGGCGTAGGCGCGGCGGTCCCGGGGGTGGCGCTCGCGGCGTACCAGGCCGGCGTCCTCCAGGGCGTCCACGCAGCCGACCATCACGCTGCGGTCGATCCGCAGCTGCTCGCTGAGCTCCTGCTGGGAGCAGCTGCCGACGGCGTCGAGCATCTTGAGCACCAGGTGCTGGGCCACCGTCAGCGGGTTTCCGGAGAGCTGCTCGTCGATGGTCCGGGCGACCACGGTGGTGGCGCGGCAGAGGGCGACGTCGGGGCGGTCCTGGGTGAGCGCGGCGAAGTACCGCCGGCGCTCGCCGCCGTCGTCCGCCCGGCTCGGGGACGCGAGGCGGGCGGTCCGGGGGGCGCTGGCCATCGGGACTCCTTCGGTGGTGGACGGCCAGCATAACGCTCCTGAGAGATTGTTTGACGGTAGATGATTTCCGCTGCTACTTTCCGATCGTACGTGATTGAACATCAGATTGTTGTCCAACAGACTAATTTGGGGGTCGGGATGGCCGGGGGCGACGACGCGGGCACGGCGGCGGGCGACGGCGACGGGGGAGGCGCGGCAGCCGGCCGCGACGGGGCGACGGCCCTGGCGACCGGCGCGAGGCGGAGGGAGGAGTGGCTCGACCCCGAGGACGCACGGCTCGGCTGGGACGGTGTCTGCGGCTTCGAACGGGTCGGCGGCACCGTCCTGCCGCTGCGGATCCCGCAGGAGCGGATCGCCACCGCCCTCTCGGACAACTTCGCGCGGCTCGCCCGGATCCCGGCCGGCGTCCGGTTCGCCGTCCGCACCGACGCCACCGAACTGCTGCTGGACCTCGACGCCGAGCCCGGCGCCGCGCCGGTGGACGTCCTGGCCGACGGCGTACTCCTCCACCGGCGCCACCTCGACCCCGGGCGGCGCCGCCTCGACCTGGCACTGCCGGGCGGCCCGACGGAGGTGGAGGTCTGGCTGCCGCACCTGTCCCGCACCCGGCTCGCCGCGGTCGGCCTCCGCGGCCACCGGCTGCTGGCCCCCGTCGGGCGCACCGGCCCGCGCTGGATCGCCTACGGCAGCTCCCTCACCCACGCCATGTTCCCCGAGGGGCCGTCCGCGAGCTGGACCGCGCTGCTCGCCCGCCGCCACGGCTGGCGGCTGCGCAACCTCGGGTTCGCCGGCGAGGCCTACCTGGACCCGCTGGTCGCCCGGGTGATCCGCGACACCCCCGCAGACCTGGTCACCCTGGAGATCGGCACCAACGCCTACATCCGCTCCGTCTTCACCGCCCGCAGCTGGGGTCCCGCCGTCTGCGGCTTCGTCGAGACGATCCGGGACGGGCACCCGGACACGCCGATCGCCGTGATCGCCGCGCTCCCCTCGGTGGAGCGCGAGCGGGTGGTCAACGCGGCCGGGCTGACCCTGGCCGACGTCCGCGACCTGACCGGTACGGCCGTCCGGGTGCTCCAGCGGCTGGGCGACCGCCGGCTGCACCTGGTGGACGGCCGGGACGTGCTGCCGGTCACCGAGGCGGACGGCCTGTACGCGGACGGCCTGCACCCGACACCGCAGGGGGAGTACCGGCTGGCCGGCCTGGTCGACCCCCACCTGCGGCCGCTGGTCGGCGGGTTCCGACCGGCCCCGACCGGACCTGGCCGACTCCGACCGGCATCGACGGGCCAGTGATCGGCCGGGCCCGCGATCGGACCGGTACGGGCCGGCCCGTACCGCGATCGGCCCGTACCGCGATCGGCCCGTACCGCGATCGGACCGGCCTGCGATCGGACCGGTTCGCGATCAGACCGGCAGCAGCAGGTCCGCGGCGGCCAGTGCCGCCCGGGCCTGGTGGGAGACCTGGGCGTCGACCGGCACCCAGCGGGTGCCCAGCCGGTGCAGGCCGTCCAGGCTCGCCGCCACGATCGCCCGGGCCCGCGCCCTGGCCGCGTCGGCCGCCGGGCCCCCGGAGTCCGCCAGCAGCCGCAGCAGCATCGAGGCGACCCGCAGCGGCAGCCGCGCCGCGACGATCCGGGCGGTCGTCACCCGGGACACCGACAGCGGCGCCACCGACCACTCGGTGCGCCACTCCTCCAGCAGCAGCGGGCAGACCTCCAGGTTGAACTCGATCGAGCGCAGCAGCGGCCCGTACGCCACCCCGGCGTGCGGCGGCACCTGCGGCAGCATCCCGACCAGCTCCTCGACCCGGTCGCCCAGCGTCCGGGCGGCGGCCCCCACGGCGGCGCGCGCGTCCGGGTACGGACGGGAGTCGCCGACCGCGTCGATCGCCCACATCGGCACCTCCAGCACGGCCGTCACCCCGCCGTACCGGCCCGCGTACGACCAGGTCGACAGCTCCGGACGGTCCGGCAGCGCCTGCGAACCGCCGCCCGGCGCCGGCATCACGTACGCCCCCGGGGCCGGGCTGTCCCAGCCGACCGCGTCGTAGGAATCGACGTCCAGCGGGATGCCGGCCCGCGCCACCGACCGTGCGAACCCCTCCGCCAGGCCCGGCAGCGGCCGGGTGAGCTGCACGAACGCGCCACCGAAGTCCACACCGTGCAGCGAACACTGCAGCACCGGGCGCAGCTCGTCGATCAGGCCGGTCAGCGCCCGGCTCTCCGGCATCGGCGGCCGGTCGCCGTCCGGGGCCGGCGGCAGCTCGGGCTGCTCGTCGAACGCCGGCCGGAAGAAGTGCTCGTAGTGCCGGGCCGGGGTGAGCGGGCCGTGCAGCCAGCCCTCGTTGAGCGCGGCGCCGTCCGGGTCCAGGCAGAGCAGCACGTGCCAGCCGACCCCCGGGCGGGGCGGCAGCTCCAGCACCCGCTCGGCCAGCCGGACCGCGGCGGCCATGCCCACCGGCTCGTTCGGGTGCGGGCCGCCGACCGCCAGGACGGTGTGCTCCCCGTCGTCGACGGAGAGCAGCACCAGCGGCCGGCCGGCCCGGGAGCGGCCCACCTCGCGGACGCGACAGCGGTCGGGGTGGCGGCGGGCCAGCCGCTGGGCGGCCGCGACCGCGCGGGCGACCGTCGGGTAACTCTCGATGTCCTGGCGCGGCGGTCCGATCCGGCGTACCCGTGGGCCCGTGTCGGTCATGGCTCTCCTGTCCTCGGGCACGCCCGTGTGCGGGCGGCGCTGTGGCCTGTCCTCGGGGGCTGTCCTCGGGGTCGTTTCGACGGGGGAATGCGGTGGGAAATGCGGTGGGGAATGCGGTGGGGGCCTGTGGTGGGGAATACGAGGGGGCACTGCGGGGGCCGACCGGTGAAGGCCGATCCGTGGGGGCTGTTCGGCGAAGGCTGTGAAGGCTGTACGACGGAGACCGGTCGGTGAGGGCCGGTCGGTGAGACCCGTCTGCGGGACATACCCCGGTGGGGCGTCCGGATACCGCGCGTGGACGGGGCGCCTGCGCCGGGGCCTGCGCCGGGCCGCCCGCGGGGTCAGCCGCCCGCGGCTCCGGGCGGGAGGACCACGGTCCCGGGCAGGAGGCCGGGGCCGGTTGCCTTGTGCATGGTCAACTCCCTTGCCTCGACGGCGTGCAGGACCCTCCGGCAGAGCCTTGCCAGTAGCGCACGCGTCCTTCGAACGTGTCAACCACCGTCGACGCCGCGCCGTAGGGCGCCGTTCACCCGCCGGAGCGGCCCCGGCCGCGGAGCGCGGCACGGGCCGGCCGGGATGAGCCTGCCGCGATTCGGCTACCCTTGAGGGTCACCCCTCCCAGCCGTCGCCCATCGGTGAGCACGGCGGCCATCAAACGTCGTAAGGGTTCCTAGTACATGACTGTCGAATCGGTCTTCCCACGCCTGGAGGCCCTCCTCCCGCACGTCCAGAAGCCGATCCAGTACGTCGGCGGCGAGCTCAACTCGACCGTCAAGGACTGGGACGCCTGCGACGTCCACTGGGCGCTGATGTACCCCGACGCCTACGAGGTCGGCCTGCCCAACCAGGGCGTCATGATCCTCTACGAGGTGCTCAACGAGCAGGAGGGTGTGCTGGCCGAGCGCACCTACAGCGTCTGGCCGGACCTGGAGGCGTTGATGCGCGAGCACCGCGTCCCCCAGTTCACCGTCGACGCCCACCGGCCGGTGCGCGCCTTCGACGTGTTCGGGCTCTCCTTCTCCACCGAGCTCGGCTACACCAACATGCTCACGGCCCTCGACCTGGCCGGCATCCCGCTGAACGCCCGGGACCGGACCGACGAGGACCCGATCGTGCTGGCCGGCGGCCACGCCGCGTTCAACCCCGAGCCGATCGCGGACTTCATCGACTGCGCCGTGGTCGGCGACGGCGAGCAGGCCGTGCTCGACATCACCCGGATCGTCCGGGCCTGGAAGGAGGAGGGCCGCCCCGGCGGTCGCGAGGAGCTGCTGCTGCGCCTCGCGCGCACCGGCGGCGTGTACGTGCCCGCCTTCTACGACGTCGAGTACCTGCCCGACGGCCGGATCGGCCGCGTCGTGCCGAACGCCCCCGGCGTCCCGTGGCGGGTCTCCAAGCACACCGTCATGGACCTCGACGAGTGGCCCTACCCCAAGCAGCCGCTCGTCCCGCTCGCCGAGACCGTGCACGAGCGGATGTCCGTCGAGATCTTCCGCGGCTGTACCCGCGGCTGCCGTTTCTGTCAGGCCGGCATGATCACGCGCCCCGTGCGGGAGCGAAGCATCACCGGCATCGGCGAGATGGTGGAACGCGGGCTCAAGGCCACCGGCTTCGAGGAGGTCGGCCTCCTGTCGCTCTCCTCCGCCGACCACACCGAGATCGGCGACATCGCCAGGGGCCTCGCGGACCGCTACACCGAGGACAAGATCGGCCTGTCGCTGCCGTCCACCCGCGTCGACGCCTTCAACATCGACCTCGCCAACGAGCTGAGCCGCAACGGCCGCCGCTCAGGGCTCACCTTCGCCCCCGAGGGCGGCAGTGAGCGCATGCGCAAGGTGATCAACAAGATGGTGTCGGAGGAGGACCTCATCCGCACCGTCGCCACCGCCTACGGCAACGGCTGGCGCCAGGTGAAGCTGTACTTCATGTGCGGCCTGCCCACCGAGACCGACGACGACGTGCTCCAGATCGGTGAGATGGCGAAGAACGTCATCCAGAAGGGCCGCGAGGTCACCGGCCAGAACGACATCCGCTGCACCGTCTCCATCGGCGGGTTCGTGCCCAAGCCGCACACCCCGTTCCAGTGGGCCCCGCAGCTGTCCGCCGAGGCCACCGACGCCCGCCTGGCCAAGCTGCGCGACTCCATCCGCGGCGACCGCAAGTACGGCAAGAACATCGGCTACCGCTACCACGACGGCAAGCCCGGCATCGTCGAGGGCCTGCTCTCGCGCGGCGACCGCCGGATCGGCGCCGTCATCCGGGCGGTCTACGAGGACGGCGGCCGTTTCGACGGCTGGCGCGAGCACTTCTCGTACGACCGCTGGATGGCCTCCGCCGAGAAGGGCCTGGCCGGCACGGGCGTGGACGTCGACTGGTACACCACCCGTGAGCGCACCTACGAGGAGGTGCTGCCCTGGGACCACCTGGACAGCGGTCTCGACAAGGACTGGCTCTGGGAGGACTGGCAGGACGCCCTGGAGGAGGTCGAGGTGGACGACTGCCGCTGGACCCCCTGCTTCGACTGCGGCGTCTGCCCGCAGCTCGACCTCGACATCCAGATCGGCCCCACCGGCAAGAAGCTGCTGCCGCTGACGGTCGTCGGCGGCCCTGGCCAGCAGAAGTAGGCATCGGCGTGAGTGACACGGTGGACGAGCTGTGTGACTTACTTCACAGCCTTCCGGAGGGTGAGCGGGAGCTCGTCCTGGGCGTGCTCGGCCTGACGCGCGCCCCGGACGGGCCCACCCCGGCCCCCGGGAAGGCCCGGCAAGGCGGCCGGAGGACCCCTCTGCCCGCCGCCCGGAGTGCCCCGGGCATCGAGACCTCGATCGAGTGGATCTGAGGCCTTGGAGCGACGCACAGAGCCCTCCCCGATTCTCTCGGGGAGGGCTCTGTGCGTTCGCCGCGAGTCGATGGAGTCCTATCGCGTGGTGGACGTGGTGGTCGAGCCTCGTCCGATCAGTGCGGTGAGGACATTGAGCGCTGCCTTCTGGCGTTGGGTCCTTCGCGACCAGACGGCGGGGCAGATGACGCCGAAGAACAACGACGTCACCAGCACCAGTCCCGGTGCTGCCGAGATGACAGCGATCGTGACGTTGCCCTGAAGGCCGGCAGCGATCGGCCCTGCGCTGGTCGCGGCGACGCCCGCCGGGGCCAGCCAGCGGGAGGCGGCCCAGGGGGGTGCGGTGCCCGCGACCTGGACGCTTCCGGTAGACACGGGACTCCCCGTACCCTCGTGCATGTAGTTCTCCGGATGTTCTAGATGGGGCTACGAGTGATGACGGCTTCCTGTTCGCGCAGGGAGCCGTCGCCTCTTTGGGGGCGTCCGACTCGGCCGACAGCGGCAACGATGCCAGAGCCTCACGCTCTGGAATCCCGCAGAAAACAGTGCGGGACTCGGCTACATTTACTTATGTCCAGGTCAGAAGCGGGATGGCCGCAATTGATGTGACCTGCATCACTCGATCTTAGGAGAGGGATGTGACGAAGCTCACAGTGATGAGGTGTCGCGTAGGCTCCCTCTGAACGAGACCGGTCACCTGGTCTCCTTTGCGCGCGAGCTCCGTGAGCTGCAAGAGCGGTCCCAGGGCACTGTGGAATCGGCGATTGTGCTCGGCGCATCGCGTACAGCTGTCTATGAGGCGCTGCGGGGTTCCCGCCTGCCAAGTGTCAGGAACCTTGACCTGATGGTCCAGGCATGGGGTGATGGCGGCCCGTCGGAGCGGCAAACGTGGCGCGAGCGGCGGCGTTCGGCGGAAGAGGGGCTGGCGGAGGCGGCTAGGCAGCGAGGTAAGGCCACGGCAGGGCGCACACCCGAGGAGGAGGATTTCACCCGGAGGTTGCGTGATCTTTGGGGCAGGGCCGGCGGCCCGTCGACCGAGCGAGTGGCGCGTCACTGCGCGCTCAGTGCCCGGACGCTCGACTCGTACCTGGACGGGCGGACCATCCCGACGGAGCAGCGGCTCCGCGAGCTCTTCGATGGGTTGTCAGAGGTCTGCGATGACGACTCCGGGTGGTTGGCTTCTGCTCGCGAGAGCTTTCTCGGCGAAGTGCTCTTCAGGGCGCGTGTCGCGCGAAAAGAGGAGAAGGACAGAGTCAGGGAGCTGACCTCCGCTCTCCCCTCAGGGCAGCCCGCCGTCGTGTACAGGCCGCTCCCTGACGGCATCGGGACAGTGCCGGGTGTTCGCCTGGGGCAGCTGTTCGACAGCCGGGCCACGCTCTCCCGCGCTCGTGTGCATCGTGCGCTGCAGGCAGGGATTACAGGAACGGCCGACCGGGGTGCCGAATCAATTGTGGTCAGCGGCGGGTACGAGGACGACGAGGACTACGGCGATGTGATCGTCTATACCGGGCAGGGCGGGCGAGACCCTCATAGTGGCGAGCAAGTACAGAACCAGGAACTGACGCTTGGCAACGCGGCCTTGGCGACAAGTGCGGCCACTGGCTCACCAGTCCGGGTTGTTCGTTCGGCGGACCGTGGGTATCGGTACGACGGGTTGTTCAAGGTCGAGGACTACTGGTCGGAAGACTCTCGCTCGGGCTTTCGAGTCTGGCGCTTCCGTTTGGTCTCGCTTCCCCCAGGTGGACAGGTGTCGGTTGCTGCGGGTGCGGCAGTGGACGCAGTCGCCGGCGAGGAGGTGACTCCGAGTCGAATGGTGACGGCGGTCCAGCGCATTGTTCGGAGCACTGCGGTCGCCAACTACGTCAAACGCGTACACGATTACGCATGTCAAGTGTGTGGTGTCCGACTGGAGTCCCCGCGCGGCGCCTATGCAGAGGCGGCCCACATCGTTCCCCTTGGGGTTCCGCATCGCGGCCCGGACACCGTTGGCAACGTCCTCTGCCTCTGTGCGAACCATCACGTGCTCTTCGACTTTGGCACGCTGGTGATCAACGACGATCTGACCGTGGTGAACCGATCTGACAGTTCCGTTGTCGGCCGACTTCGGGAGGCAGCGGGCCATGAGGTCGACCGGAGCCGACTTAGAGAGCACCGTGTGAGGCACGGATTCTGGTCGGACGGCGACCTTCACTGAACGAGTGGATCTTGAAGCGGTCTTCTCGGTTCCGTCGAGTACGCCGCTTGTGCTCTATCGGGCGTCGCTGCCTTCTGGGTGATGCTCGACTTCAGTCAGTTACCCCCTACGAGTGACAGGTGGGCGGTGGCCGCCCCGGACAGGCTGGCCAGGAGCGCCTTTCCCTTCTCGGCCGTGCCGAGCGACGGGCGGCCGATGATGCCGTTCCGGGTGTACCCGGCCATGCCCAGGGTGAGCAGGTGCGGGCGCTCTGGGGCGTTGTGGTCGTCGCCTGCTACGCCGTCCCGGACGAGTTCGGGGGCGCCGTGGAGCAGCAGGGAGACCTCCAGCTCGCCGCCGTGCATGTCCTCGGCGCCAGTGCTCTCCAGGCCGGCGGCTTCGCGGGCCCGGTGCCAGTCCTCGCGGACCGGGAACAGGGCGAGGCGCGGGCCCTCGGTGTTGGCCTCCTGGACCACGTTGGAGAGGACGTAGTTCCCGCCGTGCCCGTTCACGATCAGCAGGCCAGGAACGCCGGACGCCCGGAGCGACTTCCAGATGTCGTTGATCACTGCGTAGAGCGTGGCGGCGCTGATGCTGACGGTGCCGGGCATGTGTGCGTGCTCGTGGGAGCAGGACAGCGTGATCGGCGGCAGGAGGAACAGGTCGTGGTCGGCAGCGATCCGCTGGGCGATCAGGCTGGCGACGACGGTGTCCGTGGTCAGGGGCAGGTGGTCGCCGTGCTGCTCGAAGCTGCCGACCGGCAGTACGGCGATCCTGGCGCCGCGTCGGCGTTCGTCTGCGGAGGTGGCGGCCGTGATCAGTGCGTCCATGGGCCCAGCCTCTCCCATCGGGCCGTCAGCGGTCGAGAGGGCTCCCACTGCTCATCAGGGTCAAGCGGCCAGGAAAGATCGTCTGGGCTCTGGTGAGCCCGAAGGGCGGTGCGGAATGAGCGGGCGTTCCGGGGTTTCGTCGCGGTGCTTCTACTGCGGCGCGGGGCTGGGGAAGGCGTTGATCCGAAGCATCGTGGTGAACGGACGGACGGTCAGTGTCCACCGGTGGCACCCGCGCCGTGCGGGGGAAGTGGCGGGGAGATGACCGCGCCTGAAGAGCACGGTGGATCGGGACTGGAAGCGGGCTGTCAGTACCCGTTCCCGGTGATCGTGGAAGTCCGGGGCATCACCGCACCTGCGTGCTTCAGCAAGCTGACGGACGCGATGGCCGCGCTGCTGCGGACGCTCGCCGTGCTTCCACTGAGCCCGGACCAGCACGGCTACTTCGCCGAGCTGTTCGGACCGTCGGAGGCGCAGACGGTCGGGCAGCGGCTCGCGACGCAGGGAGAGGTGCGGGCCCTGGCCTTCCTCGACCTGACCCCGACCCTGGTCCGCCTGTACCCCGCTGGTCCTGGAGCGGCTCGGTGATCCGGAATTTGCGGGCCTGGCGGAACCGGGTCTCGACCTGGTGGCTGCTGGACGGCCAGTTCTCCTGGCCCGTTCGGGCAGTCTCACCCGGGCGCCGAGCTGCACATCCCGACGTCATGGCGTGGTGCGACGAGCCCGGCTTCACCGACGGCCAGCGAGCGCAGTTGATGCGGCGGATCCGGCGGGAGGAGACGGGCCGCGGCGATCCGCTGATGGGCCTGACTGAGGCGGAACTCTTCCGGGGGATCTTCGCCTGCGACGAGCCGGGGCGGGACCGCACATGACCTGATCAAGAACAACCGAACACGTGCCGGACCACCCCGGAACCTTGGCGGGAGAGGGGTGGTCCGGTGGGTCGGAACCCGATGCCGATGGTATCGGGCTCCTCGGCATGTCAGTGCACGGATGGCCCGGTTCGGTTCTTGACCAGGGGAGTTGAAGAACAGTTGGACGGGGACGACGACTTCGGTGCGGAGTTGGCGGCGAGCCTCGACCCTGACTCGTGGGTGTGGCTTCCGGGCGTGGACTACGCGGCCGGCTGGCGGGTGGCGAGGCAGACCGCGGGCGAGCTGAACTCGCTCTTGGTCGCGTGCGGTGTGGACCGTGGGCAGTTGCGAGCTATCGCCGACACCGACGCTCGGGGCGGTGCGCTGGTTCGCCTGGAAGGCGTTCTGGACGGGTGTATGAGCCTCAAGGAACTGCTCTGCCTCGCGGCCAACGCACGCCCATGAAGACTGGCCTGAACAGCACGGGCCTCGTCCGTGCTGACCGGCAGCTCGCGATTGGTCGCTTGGAGGTGGCAGAGGGCTGCGGACACTCACTTGGCAAGCCGTGGCATCCGTAACGCGCTGACCCGCCTACCTCCCGCTGCTACGTCGCCGGCATCCGCGACCAGTCGCTGGCCACAGGCGAGAGCTTCTCCGGCGGAGTGCTGTGGAAGCCAGGACCTCGTGGTAGACGGGGAACTGTCGGCCTTGCCGTGCTGCCAGGGCAAATATTTTATAGATCGGGATCTTTGGCCACGGCAATGGCTAACCAGTCATGCCCGACTGAAGAGGCTGTCGGTGTCTGCCAGTAGCCTCTGAGATGTTGAGAGTCACAGGGAGGCGCCCATGTCAACGCAGCACCAACTCAAGCCTTGGCGCGAACGCGCCAACACTATCGGCTATATTTCAGGTGGAACCGAAGCTCAAGCGTTCCTCCTGGAGCAGATCCTGAAGAATCTTCCATGTGCGCCGGATGACGTAATCACGTGGAAGAATCCTGCAGGGAAAGGCTTTTCCGCCAGATGTGACGATCTGTGCCGGAGTCAGCTCTCTTCTGCTGGCCTTGTGGAGCGCGCAGTCGACGGCAGGTGGAATGCCAGTGCGTTCGCTAATGAGTGGGCATCGAATAAGAGCCCTGCATATTTGGCGGCTCAACTCCACGATAATGTTAAGTACTTTGGCGAACTGCTTGCGGAGATCGGGGATTCGACGACGCAGAACGATCTCCTTGAAGCGGCGAAGTCATCGTATGGATTGAACTGGTCGAGTCTTGACCAGGTGCGTCGGCGCACGGGGTGGCTTCGAAGTCTCGGAATGGTCGAGCTCTGGGGCCTCAGGATCGTTCGGACTGAGGCTGGAGACGCCTTTCTTGCGAGCATCGAGACGTGCTCTTCGGTCGAAGCTCTAGGGCAGGATCGAAAAGAAGAGTCAATCCGCATCGACCCCGATGTCGAACAGTTTCTGACGGATCTCCCGAAGATGGATCAAGAAGGTCATAGGGGGCGAAGGGCCCTCATCGGCTACATTCCAAAGGGGGCGAAATCATCTGGGGACTCGGAGGGTGAATCGCTCACGCCGTCCTCCTCTCTCCGGAAGCTTATTGGAATGCTGGGTGACGGCAAGACAGTTGACGAGTTTCAAGGCGTTTGTGGAGATCAGCTCGGGATCAGCAAGGCATCCTTTCAGATGATGATGCATACGCTCCGGCACGCGGGAATCATCGAGCAGACGTCTTTGAATAATTTCTCGGCCACCACACAGGCCTATTGGCTAACCGATGCCGGAAATGAGAAGGCGCTAGTTGGTCACCTTCATGCGAGATATTCATTCTTCGGGGAGATCTTGAAGCATCTAAAGGATCCCGCGACGACTTCGTTTCTGACCGGTGTGGCCAAAGAGCGCTACGGATACGCGCAGGCATCCAATGGTGAGATCCGTCTCCGACTCGGGTTTTTGCAGGATGCTGGCCTGGTTGAAAGGGTTGACTGGCAGCGATTCCGCACCACTTCAACCGGAGAGCAGTTTAAATCATTTCTCAGTATGCAGCCGGAGGTGACTGAAGGTGATTCCGTCGGCCAGGATTCGCATGCCAAAGTGCAAAGCGAGGGGAATCTCCTCGAAGTTCTATTGTGCGACCTGGAGGCATTCGGGAGGGACGGAAATGAGAGTAAATCGTTCGAAGTTGCAGTAGCGAGGGCTTTCCAGTATCTCGGCTTCCATACAGAGCATCTGGGAGGCCCAGGACGTACGGATGTCCTTGCTGTGGCACAGCTGGCTCAGGGGGACCGGTATAGGGTGATTGTCGATTCTAAGTCGTCCGGAAACGGTATCGTGGCGGAATCAAGCGTCAAATTCGATGCATTGCGTGACCATAAAAGGAAGCATGGCGCCGACCATGTTGTGGTTGTTGGCCCGGACTTTGCCACAAGGCTGAAGAACTGGGCCGTTGAGAATGAAGTCGCCATGCTTACTCTGGAAGATCTTTCCTCAACGCTTAAGCGGCATTCCGTGAATCCGATTTCAATTACGGATATGCGTGAGGCGTTTGCGCGACCCGATAATCACCGCGATGAACTTGACGGGCTCTACGACTCCACGGAGCGCCGTTCTATGATCTTGCAGCGGATTCTAGATCTATCTGTGCAAGAGGCTATTGATGACGACCCGATTGCGGCTGGTTACGTTAGCCCCGAGAATATGATCTATGCCTTGCGGAAGGAGATCTCGCCTCGCCCTTCGAGTAGTGAGATCGAAGAGCTTCTTGCCTTTCTTACGAGTCCTCTGGTTGGGGCTCTGGAAGAAAGTCGAGGGCGTTACAAGCTTGCGGATTCTCCACATAATGTCGCGCTACGGCTTCGGGGATTGGGCTCATCTATTGCGACAGGTGGCGAGAGGTAGGGGTGCACAGGCCACAGGGGTGGCGGAGCGGTTCTGGCCGGCGTCCTGTCTGGTCTGGGGTCGAGCATGATCGGGGGCCGTAAGCTGCTGCGGCTCGGTCAGGGCTTTTAGGCCTGACCGCAGTTTGGCCGATTGGCCCCCGGTCTTGCTCGACGCGGGCCCCGGGCCTGAGAGGTGGGTAGAACCGCGGAGCCGCCCGGCATCAGCCGTCGCGCGGCAGCCGGCGGGGCGGGGCGCTTCTCTGTGGGCGGGCCAGGCGCCCGGCCCGGAACGGCCGCAAGGCCGCATGCCCGGCCGGGGTGGCTGGGGCCGCCCCCTTGAGTAAGTAGAGAAGGTTTGCGACAGAGTCAGTGGGCGGCTTCGGCGGGCTGGGACTCGATGGCGTAGGTGAGGGCGGCGGTTTCGGCGTAGAGGCGGGTCTCTTCGAGGACGAGGGGAAGACCGGTGGCCTGGTCGTAGGTGATGCGGTGGGTGACCAGAAGGACGGCGGCCTCGGAGAGCTTCAGGGCTTCGCGCTCGTCGGGATGGGGGGCGCGGGCGGTGGCCCGTTCGCGCCAGGCGATGTCGTGACCGGCGGCGGCGAGTGTTGCGTACGCCTCGGCCGGGGTCGCGGCGGGCTGCTGGGCGAGGGGGGTGGCCTCGATGCGTTCCATGGGGAGCAACAGGCGGTGAAGGGCGCGGCCGCCGCCGATGGGGTCGGTCAGCAGGCGGTCGCAGTCGAGCATGAGTTCGTCCTGGTCCATCTCCAGCAGTGGTGCGGTGATCGCGTCGGTGCGGGTCCGGTAGACGGTGGGCTCTTCGGCGTGGCCGAACCAGGTGTCGGTGGGCGTCGAGTAGGTGTTGCCCTGGCTGGTGACGGTCCGGTCCAGGGTGCCGGTCGGGCCGTGGACGGTGGGGCGGACGAAGGTGCCGCGGCCTTGCTTCACGTCCAACTGGCCCTCGCTGCGGAGCGCGGCGACGGCGAGCCTGACGGTCGGTCGGGAGACTCCGTACCTCTCGGCGAGGTCGGTCTCCGCGGGCAACTGCGTACCGGGTGGCCACTCCCCGGCGGCGATGGACTGTCGCATCGACGCCGCTACCTGCTTGTGCAGTGTCTCGTTGCGCGATCACCCCCGTTCCCGCGTCGGCCCCGGCGGCCTCCCGGAAGGGCGGAGAGGCCTGATGAGCGGCGCGACGCGGGTGAAGCTGCGCGGCCCTGCTGCGCGAACTCGGGGACCTGGCCGAAGAGGTCGACCCGTTCGGCCGGGACGACGACGGTGCCCTGCTCTTCGACCACATCGCCGTCCTCGCCACCAAGGCCGTCGGCCAGGCGCGCGACCTGGAGACCGAGGCCCACAACACGGCCTCGGAGAGCGGGGGACGGCGGTGATCGTGCTCCAGCTTCTCTGGGTGACGCTGCTGGCGGTGGTGCTGATCCTGCTCAGCGCGGCTCCGGGCCTGCGGCGCCGCCATCCCTACGTGTGGTGGTGCCTGCTCGGCTATCCGGTCGCGGTCGTGCGGATCCGGGTGACGTGGCGTCGCCTGACCACCAACCTCGGCCTCGCGGTGGCCAAGCGCGCGGGGCGGGCGCTGATCGGGGACATGGTCGTTCGCGGCGACCCGCTGTGGCCGGTCCCGCCCCGTCTGGGCATCCCGAAGTTGAAGCGGGGCGGCCTCGACGTCGCGGTGCGGCTCCACCCGGGACAGGTACCGGAGCACTTCGTCTCCGCCGTGGAAGCCCTCACGCACACCTGGCGGGTCCATGCGGTCCGGGCCGTGTCGGACGAGCGCGGGTTCGTGACCCTGTCCGCGCTCGCATGGGACCCGCTCCGCGCACCCGTCGTGCCGTACCAACTGAAGCAGCGTGTGCTGCGGGCGGTGGTCGGCCTGCTGGAGGACAGCCGGGCCTGGGTGGTCGACTTCCGGCGGGCGCCGCACTGGCTGATCGTCGGCGCGACCCGTTCCGGCAAGTCCACCCTGATCGCCTCGCTGGTGAAGGAACTCGCCCCGCAGCGGGTTGCCCTCTTCGGCATCGACCTCAAGGGCGGCATGGAACTGTCGCTCTTCGAGGACCGGCTGTCGGCGCTGGCATCCACCCGGGCTGAGGCTTCACGGCTGCTGGCCGAGCTGGTGGCCGAGACCGAGGCCCGGATGCGGTTGTGCCGGTCGGTCGGGGCGCGCTCGGTCTGGGACCTGCCGGCCAAGCTCCGCAAGATGCCCGTCGTCCTGATCGTGGACGAGGTCGCGGAGCTGTACCTGGTCGCGACCAGGGACGACAAGGCGGAGGTCGGGGAGATCTCCACCAACCTGCTCCGGCCCGCCCAGCTCGGCGCGGCCCTCGGGGTCCATCTGGTTGTCGCCGGACAGCGGGTCGGTTCGGACCTCGGCCCCGGCGTCACCGCCCTGCGTGCCCAGCTGGCCGGACGCGTCTGCCACCGGGTGA
Source organism: Kitasatospora sp. NPDC127035 (assembly GCF_042726075.1). Classification (NCBI taxonomy): domain Bacteria; kingdom Bacillati; phylum Actinomycetota; class Actinomycetes; order Kitasatosporales; family Streptomycetaceae; genus Kitasatospora; species Kitasatospora sp. NPDC127035. The sequence goes on from NZ_JBHXDN010000036.1 coordinate 50,365, forward strand.
GCGATCCGGGGACGGCGGAGATGGCGCTCGGCGACCTCAACAAGGACGCCCTCGAAGCCGCGCAGCAGATCACCCTCGCCGAACAGGGCGTCGCCATCACCGCCGACACCGACGGCCGATGGACCAGGGCCCGCTCCATCCACGTCACTCCCGACCAGGCCCGCCGGGCGGCCAGGAAGTACGCCCGGCTCGCGCCGACCTGGCCGGGCCTCCAGCAGGCGGACGAGCCGAGCGAAGGGGTCCACGCCTGATGGACATGACCGCCGTGCTGATCGCCTTCCTCGTCGTCGTCACCTACCTCCTGGTCCGCTCCGGCGAGCTGCGCCTCTGGCACGTCCTGCTCGTCGGCGTCCTCGGTATCCACCTCGACCGCGTCGGCTGGGCCGACCCCGTCGTCCGCGCCGTCACCTGGATCGTCCAGGGCCTCGCCCACACCGCCTGAAAGGCGTGATCACCGTGCCAGCCCACCCAACCTTCACCGGCGGCCCTGCCCTCGACCGCCGGACCGGCTCCATCCACCACCACGCCACCCCCGGCCGAGCCAGCGCAGCACTGGCCCGGCCGGGGCCCGGCGAACCCTGGCCCTGGAGACACCCGCCATGACCCGCAGCAACCCGTACAACGACCCCACCGCACGCCGCGCCTTCCTCGACTGGGAGGCGCGGCTGCGCCAACTGTCCGACGTCGAAAGGGACTTCGTCCGGCTCGGCGAGCTGCCCGATCTGAACCGCTGGCTGGATCAGGTCCGCGCCACCGGCGGCTGCGCGGAACCGGTCCACCTCAGGGGGCACAGCACAACCCTCGACGCCGGGACCGGGGAGGTGCTGCGCCACTACTCGACCGAGGCCGAACCCGGCGGCCGGCTCTCGGTCCGCTGCCGGAACTGTCGGGCCTCCCGATGCGCCACCTGCTCACGCGAGCACAGCGGCGACACATTCCACCTGGTCCGCTCCGGCCTCACCGGGGGCAAGGGCGTCCCCGACACGGTTCGGACGCACCCGCGGCTGTTCGTCACCCTGACCGCCCCCTCGTTCGGCGCGGTCCACCGCGCGGGGGAGTGCCACCGGGCCCGTCGCCGGTGCTGCGAACACGGCGGTCGGCACGGCTGCGGCCGACTCCACCCGGACACGGACCCGCTCGTCGGACAGCCGCTCTGCACCGACTGCTACGACTACCCCGGCCACGTCCTGTGGAACGCCATGGCCCCGGCGCTCTGGAAGGCCTTCCGCGACAACCTCTACCACCACCTCGCCACCCGGGCGGGCGTCGGCCGGACGGAGGTACGCGCCCTGGTGCGGGTCTCCGCCGCCAAGGTCGCCGAGTACCATGAAAGGGGACGGCGGGCGCCTTACGGACGACGCCGTGGCCGCCTATGTCGCCAAGTGCACGAGCAAGAGCGTGGAAGCCGCGGGAGCGGTCGACCGCCGGATGGAGTCCCTGGCGGAGATCCGTGCCCTGCCCGTCAGCCTGCACGTCCGGGCACTCATCGCCACCGCCTGGCGCCTCGGTGGCCTTCCCGAACTGCAACACCTCCGCCTCCGGGCCTGGGCCCACATGCTCGGCTACCGGGGCCACTGCCTCACCAAGACGAGGGCCTTCTCCACTACATACGGGCAGCTCCGGGCCGCACGCGCCGAGCACGCCAGCGACCTGTACGCCGACTGGGACAGCGAGACCGTGGTCGAGAGCGCATGGCGGTTCGCGGGAACCGGGCACACCCCGGCCGAAGCGCTCATCGCCGCCGGCATCGCCGAAGACCTCGCCACAACCCGGGTAGTCGCGCGCGAAGACGCGGAAAGTCAGGCCGGTCCGGTGGGGCATGGTGACCGGCCCGGCACCCGTACCCCGAGGCTCCGTCGAGCGGGCCGGGACTCCGGGGCAGACGAAGGTGCCGGTCATCAGGAGCGAGATCGTCATCGTCGACGACGACGGCAATGAGGAGCCCTACGACCCCGCCAAGCACTGACGACGCCAGCCCCCGGCCTCGACGACCGGGGGCTGCCGCACGACCGGCCGCTCGTGTCAGAGCTTGCTCGCGAAGTGGTCCTCCTTGACGATCAGCCGGTCCCGGTAGTCCTTGGGAATCATGAGGCGCAGCTTGACGGCGGGAGCCCGCTGACCCTTGACCTTGATTCGGGTGACCTCGCACCGGACGCCCACCCTCAGGAGGTCTGCGGCCATGGCTTCGGTTCCGCCTTCCTCCCACTGCTGCCGGAACGTCTTCCCGTTGGCCACGTTCACCCACCGGTCCTCGGTGCTCTCGGGGTCGATCTCTCCGAGTTCGGTGATCAGCCTGTCCAGCGTCTCCTCCGCCTGCTCGCGCGTGAACCGGGTCTTGGAGTACCGGCCGCCGGGCTCCAGCTCCTTCATGTAGTAGGCGATGGACTCCTGGAGCTGCGCCACCTGGGCGCGTGCCTCCGCACCCCGCGCGTACTCGCGCACCTGCACGGGCTCGTCCCCGATGACCGACAGCACGTCGACGACGAGCTTGGCGTTGATCGCGTCGGGGTTGGTGGCGCCCAAGCCCCCACCCTTGCAGCCCTGGCACCGCAGGTACTCGTACATCCGGTCCTTGACGCGGTTCCGCTGTTCGAGCATGTTCGTCTTGCAGTCGACACAGACGAAGACCCCGAGGAACTTCGTGGCGCCACCGGGCCGACGCTGCGGCTGGCTCTTGCTGCGCTTGTCGAGATCCGCCTGGAGCTCGTTGAACTCCTCCTCGACGAAGACGGCCTCCGCGACCCGGATGGGCTTCCCGGCCTTGTCCAGGAGGAGCTTGGACCGGCGGGCGCCGCCCCTCTTCTCCTCCTCCGCCCGGTAGCCCATCAGGGCAGGGTTGCGGAGCTGGCGCAGGAGGGTCGTGGCCGTGAGGCCGTCGCTGACGAGGCCCGCGCGCTTCAGCAGCTTGACCATGCGGGTGGCGGAGACGCCTCGACGGGCCATGCGTCGGCACCAGTGCAGGGCCTTCCGCGCGTCCGGGTCGACAACGAGGACCACACTGCCGTTCTCGTCCTCGGCCGTGGTGTATCCGAAGGCAGGCTTTCCGACCAGCCAGGAGGACTGGGTCTTGGCGTAGTCCCAGAGGCTCGCGACCCGGGTGCTCGTGTTGGTGGCCTCAATCTCCGCGATCCCGCCGATGAGCGTGACCAGGATCTTGCCGACGACCGTGGTCAGGTCGATCGAGTCGTTCTTGGAGATCAGGTTCTTCCCGTACTTCAGCGCCCAGTCGATCATGGTGTTCAGGTCGGACAGCCGGCGGATGAACCGGTCGAGCTTCCAGAACAGGAGCACGTCGAACTCCGGAGCCCGGTTGTTCAGCCAGTCGCCCAGCTGCTTGCGCTTCCACGGCGGCACCTTCGTGGCGGACACGTTGAGGTCGCTGGCGACGCCGACCACGCGGCAGCCCCGGTTCAGGGCCTCGCGGCGGAGGTCGAGCTCCTGGCGGACGGGAGAGGTGGTGTCTTCCGTCAGGACGGACAGCCGGACCGAGATCAGGGCCCGGGGTGCGTCCGTCGGTAGGGCGGCCTCGGCTCTCTTCAGCTCCCCGAGCAGGAGCAGATCCGCAGTGGTCCACTCGGCCTCGACCGTGTACGCCCTCTGCTGCGCCGCACGTGCCGTACGGGTGCGCTTCGCCATGACGGTGACCCCTTCGACGGTTTTAGAACCGCCTCCATTTAGCCGCAGATGGACACGAGCATCCAGATCGGCCCCACCGGGAAGAAGCTCCTCCCGCTGAGCGTGGTCGGCAAGTAGCGGCACCCGGGACGCCCCCGCCGGACCTGTCCGGCGGGGGCGTCCCGTCGTCTCCGGACGCCGGACCGGACCCCCCTGAGCAGGAACGGAGCGAGGGGGTGGCGGGGACGCGTACCCTTTGGGGTGACAGAGTCCGGACAGTGGCGGGAAACCGCCGTTGCGACGGACGGGGACAACTGACTAAGGACTGAGCGACCTGGCACGCCGCACGCCCGACGGTCCGCCGCCCGCACCGACCGTGCAGCGGATCCGTCTCCGCTACACCAAGCGCGGCCGGCTCCGCTTCACCAGCCACCGCGACTTCCAGCGCGCCTTCGAGCGCGCCCTGCGCCGGTCGGCCGTGCCGATGGCCTACTCGGCCGGCTTCACTCCGCACCCGAAGGTGTCGTACGCCAACGCCGCGCCGACCGGTGTGGCCAGCGAGGCGGAGTACCTGGAGATCGGCCTCGCCGCACTGCGCGACCCCGAGGAGCTGCGCGCCCAACTGGACGAATCGCTCCCCGCGGGTCTGGACGTCATCGACGCCGTCGAGGTGCGGACGCCGAACTTCGTGGAGCGCCTGGAAGCCTCCGAGTGGCTGGTCCGTCTGGACGGTGTCACCCCGGAGGAGGCGGCCCGCGCGATCGCGGCGTTCCTGGCCGAGGAGCGGGTCGAGGTCGAACGCCTCACCAAGAACGGCGTGCGTGTCTTCGACGCGCGCGGCGCGGTGGCGGCGCTCGAAATCGCCTCGCCGCAGGTCGACGGCGGTGCGGACACGGACGGCGAAGGGGGCCGCGATGTTCGGACCGGCCGTCCCTGTGCGATACTGCGCCTGGTAGTACGACAGGCCACACCCGCCGTACGACCCGACGACGTGTTGTCCGGTCTCCGTGTGACGGCCGACCTGGCGCCGCCGGTCCCCGCAGAGGTGACCAGGCTGGCGCAGGGGCCGCTAGACGAGGAGACCGGCACGGTGACCGACCCGTTGGCGCTCGACCGCGCCGCGGCCACGGCCGGCCCTCTGACGGCCGGCGAGCCGCGCGCAACCGCGTCCGCCTAGCGGGCGGAGGCCGGGTCCAGTTCACACTGGGCCCGCTGGTCCTCCAGGCCCCCGCTGCTCCCCAGGGGAGCGAGCGTCGTCGAAGCACAGGCCGGCCTCTTGTGGCCCGCCGACCCCGATGGTCGGTGGGCCCGAGGACCCCGTCCGGGAGCCACCCGGGGTTGGGGAACGGCGCAGCTTGGGAAAACCTCAGAAGACTGGTCAGACCAGAAGACTTTCGACACCCCGCGAGTGCGGGGCGCCGAGCGAGACTACGAGCCCCTGTGCGGCCTCGCGTCCGCGCGGCGGCACCGTGAAAGGGTCCGGCCCGAGCATCGTCATGATGCCGGCCGGCGCCACCGGTGCCCCGCCGTGCCAGGATGCGGAGCCCGGGGGCCTGACGGGAGATCCACCCGCATGCTCGATAACACCGATCCGCAGCAGTCCGCGGCAACGGAACAGAACGACACCACCGTGACCGGTGGCGACGGCGCGTCCGCCGCGCCGCCGCGTCGGCGCCGCCGCGCGGTGTCCCGCCCGGCCGGAACCCCGCAGGGCGCGGCCTCGGCGGTCGCCGAGACGGTCATCCCGGCCGATGCCGAGGTGAAGCCGGTCGAGACGCCGGCCGCCGCCGAGACGCCCGCCGCCGAACCGGCGGCCGAGAAGCCCGTGCGCGCCCGTCGGACCCGCAAGCGGGCCGAGGCGCCCGCCGGTGCGCCCGAGGCCACCTCGATCGTCGTCACCGCGCCGGACGCCGGTGCGAGCGCCGTCCCGGCCGAGGCCGAGGCCCCGGCGGCCGAGAAGCCCGCCGGAAGGGCCGCGAAGGCCGAGAAGCCGGCCGGGAAGGCCGCCGACCAGGCGCCCGCGGCCGAGAAGCCCGTGCGGGCCCGCAGGACCCGCAAGAAGGCCGAGGCCGCTCCGGTCGAGGCACCGGCCATCGAGGACCAGCCCGCCGCCGAGCAGCCGGCCGTCGCCGAGGTGGCGCCGGTCGAGGCCGCTCCGGTGGAGGAGGCGCCCGCCGCGCCGGCCCGCCGTCCCCGCCGCCGCCGTGTGGTCGAGGCGGCCCCGGTCGTCGAGACCCCGGTCGAGCCGGCCGTCGAGGAGCCGGTGGCCGAGGAGGAGCCGGCCGAGGAGCCGGCCGTCGAGGTGAAGCCCGCCGTCGCGGAGCCCGTCGCCGCGGCGCCCGCACCGGTCGCCGAGCCCGAGCCGGTCACCGGCCGGGTGCGCCGCCGCGCGGTCCGCCCGTCCACCGCGATCTTCCAGGCCCCGGTCTTCCAGGAGCCGGCCCCCTACGTCGCCCCGCCCGCGGCACCCGCGGCGCAGCCCGCCGCGGCGGCTGCCCCGGTCGAGGCCCCGGCCGTGCCGGAGGAGCGTGGCGAGGAGGACGAGTTCGAGTACAGCGGCGTCGGCCGCCGTCGTCGCACCCGCACCCAGGTCCGCGTGCAGTCCTCGGGCCGGCAGCGCAGGGCCGCCGCGGAGAAGCCGCCCGTCGAGCGTCCGGCCGCCGTCGAGCGGCCCGCACCCGTCGTCGAGCGTCCGGCCGCCGTCGAGCGTCCCGCGCCCGTCGTCGTCGCCGAGCCGGTCGAGACACCCGTCGTCGAGGCCCCCGCCACCGGCCCCGAGGCCGAGGCCGAGGACGAGTGGGAGGACGGTCGCCCGTCGCGCCGCCGCCGCCGGGGTGGCCGTCGCCGCCGCCGCGGTGAGGCCGAGGAGACCGAGGCCGAGGCACCGGAGACCGTGCACCCCGCCGACGCTGCGCTCGCCGCCGCCGAGGACGAGGAGGACGACGAGGACGACCTGGCCTCCGGCCTGTCCTCCTCCCGCCGTCGCCGTCGCCGTCGCCGCCGCAGCGGTGAGTCCGGCGCCGTCGAGGCCGCCGAGACCACCGAGGACGGCGTCCGCACGGTGGTGAAGGTGCGCGAGCCGCGCCGCCGCTCCACCGAACCGTCGTTCGACCCGGACGAGGTGCAGTCCATCAAGGGCTCCACCCGTCTGGAGGCCAAGAAGCAGCGCCGCCGCGAGGGTCGCGAGCTGGGCCGCCGTCGGGTGCCGATCATCACCGAGGCCGAGTTCCTGGCCCGCCGCGAGTCGGTCGAGCGCGTCATGGTGGTGCGCCAGAACGGGCAGCGGACCCAGATCGGCGTCCTTGAGGACGGCGTGCTGGTCGAGCACTACGTCAACAAGGAGCAGGCCACCTCGTACGTCGGCAACGTCTACCTGGGCAAGGTCCAGAACGTGCTGCCGTCGATGGAGGCCGCCTTCGTCGACATCGGCAAGGGCCGCAACGCGGTCCTGTACGCCGGTGAGGTCAACTTCGGCGCGCTGGGCGGCCACGGCGGCCCGCGCCGGATCGAGTCGGTGCTGAAGTCCGGCCAGTCCGTGCTGGTCCAGGTCTCCAAGGACCCGATCGGCCACAAGGGCGCCCGCCTGACCAGCCAGATCTCGCTCCCCGGCCGCTACCTGGTGTACGTGCCCGAGGGCTCGATGACCGGCATCTCCCGCAAGCTGCCGGAGAACGAGCGCGCCCGTCTGAAGCAGATCCTCAAGAAGATCGTCCCGGACGACGCGGGCGTCATCGTGCGCACCGCCGCCGAGGGCGCCTCCGAGGAGGAGCTGACCCGCGACGTCCAGCGGCTGCAGCAGCAGTGGGAGGACATCCAGAAGCGGGCCACCAGCGGGAACGCCCCGGCGCTGCTGTACGGCGAGCCGGACATGACCGTCCGGGTCGTCCGCGACATCTTCAACGAGGACTTCACCAAGGTCATCGTCTCCGGCACCGAGGCGTGGAACACCATCCACGACTACGTCTCCAACGTGGCGCCGGACCTCGCCGGGCGGCTCCAGCGGTGGACCTCCGAGGTGGACGTCTTCGCCACCTACCGGATCGACGAGCAGCTGATGAAGGCGCTGGACCGCAAGGTCTGGCTGCCCAGCGGCGGTTCGCTGGTGATCGACCGCACCGAAGCGATGATCGTCATCGACGTCAACACCGGGAAGTTCGTCGGCCAGGGCGGCAACCTGGAGGAGACGGTCACCCGGAACAACATCGAGGCGGCCGAGGAGATCGTGCGCCAGCTGCGGCTGCGCGACCTCGGCGGCATCATCGTGATCGACTTCATCGACATGGTCCTGGAGTCCAACCGGGACCTCGTGCTGCGCCGCCTGCTGGAGTGCCTGGGCCGGGACCGGACCAAGCACCAGGTGGCCGAGGTCACCTCGCTGGGCCTGGTGCAGATGACCCGCAAGCGGGTCGGCCAGGGCCTGCTGGAGTCCTTCTCCGAGCCGTGCGTCCACTGCAACGGCCGCGGCGTGATCGTCCACATGGAGCAGCCGAGCTCCCACGTCCACGGCAACGGCGGCGGCGCGCTCGCCGTCGAGGCCGGCGCGGGTGGCGGCAAGCGCCGTCGCCGGGGCAAGGGCGGTGCGGCCCACGAGGAGCCGCAGGCCGTCGAGGCCCTGGAGATCGAGGAGACCGAGGAGACGCTGGAGGCGGCCGAGGACTTCGACGCGCCGGTGCGCGAGGAGATCGAGGGACAGCTGGCGATCGAGGTGCCGGGGACCGAGGTCCCCGCCGCCGAGCCGGTGGCCGTCGAGACCGTCGTCGAGGCCCCGCAGGCCGTCGAGCCGGCTCCCGCCGCTGCGCCGGCCGGTCGTACCCGCCGCCGTGCCGTGCGCAAGGCCACGGCCCCCGCCGGGGCCCCGGGCGGTGCGGAGATCGTCGTCCTGCAGGCCAAGGCCGAGGCGGCGCTGCAGTCGGCCTTCGCGGCCGCCGAGAAGCCCGCCGAGGAGGCCCCGGCCGAGCCGGTCGCCGAGCCGGCCGAGCCTGCCGCCGCGCCTGTCGCCGTCGAGCCGGCCGCCACGGAGGAGGCCGCCGAGGCGGTCGCCGACGGGACGGACGCGGACACGGAGGCCGTGACCGAGGAGCCCGCCGAGGAGGCGCCGGCACCGAAGAAGCGGGCCGCCCGCAAGACCGCCGCCAAGAAGACCGCCGTCGCCAAGAAGACGACGACGGCGGCCAAGAAGACCACCGCCCGCAAGGCCGCCACCAAGCGGACCAGCGCGGCGGCCAAGAAGGCGGCGGCCGCCGAGGGTGATACGGCGGCCGAGTAGTGCCCGGCCCGGGGCGGACCCAGTCCGCCCCGGGCCCGTACGTGCCGGTTTGCTCCCGAGGCGGCCGGTCCGTATTCTTGACCATCGGCGTGTCTACGCCTTGCTCCCGAGCACATCACCTTCCGGGCCCTCGTCAGAGGTGTCGGGGAGAGGCCCCTGTGTCCGTACCCAGGCGGCTGGCATCAGGAGCTCCGACCGAGTTAGGAAAGTAGGTACCGCATGTACGCGATCGTTCGCGCAGGCGGCCGCCAGCACAAGGTCGCCGTCGGCGACGTGCTGGAGATCGACCGTATCGAGGCCAAGTCGGGTGACTCGGTGGAGCTCTCCACCATCCTGATCGTCGACGGTGACGCTGTCACCTCCGACCCGTGGGTGCTGGCCGGTGTGAAGGCTCACGCCGAGGTGGTCGACCAGACCAAGGGCGACAAGATCGTCATCCTGCGCTACAAGAACAAGACCGGTTACCGTCGCCGCCAGGGTCACCGCCAGCAGCACACCGCTGTGCGGATCACGAGCATCGACTCCGTCAGCAAGTAAGGGGATAGCGAGATGGCACACAAGAAGGGCGCAAGCTCTACCCGTAACGGCCGTGACTCGAACGCCCAGCGCCTCGGCGTCAAGCGCTTCGGCGGCCAGGTCGTCTCGGCCGGCGAGATCCTCGTCCGCCAGCGCGGCACCCACTTCCACCCGGGTGCCGGTGTCGGCCGCGGTGGCGACGACACCCTGTTCGCGCTGACCGCCGGTGCTGTGCAGTTCGGCACCCGCCGCGGCCGCAAGGTCGTCAACATCGTGGCCACCGAGGCCTGAGTCACACCAGACTCACAATGAGGGGTGGGCCGGAATGATCCGGTCCACCCTTCGTGCTTTACCGCAGGTAGCGACATCGCACCGCACACTCTTCGTACTGGAGGCACACCCCATGACCACCTTCGTGGACCGCGTCGAGCTCCACGTCGCCGCGGGTAACGGGGGCCACGGCTGCGCCTCCGTACACCGGGAGAAGTTCAAGCCGCTCGGCGGCCCGGACGGCGGAAACGGCGGCGAGGGCGGCAGCGTCATCCTCACCGTCGACGCGCAGGTGACCACCCTGCTGGAGTACCACCACTCGCCCAAGCGCAAGGCGACCAACGGCAAGCCCGGCGCCGGCGGCCACCGCACCGGCGCCGACGGCCACGACCTCGTGCTGTCGGTCCCGGACGGCACCGTCGTGCTCGACCGGCAGGGCAACGTGCTCGCCGACCTGGTCGGCCACGGCACCAGCTTCGTCGCCGCCCAGGGCGGCCGCGGCGGCCTCGGCAACGCGGCGCTCGCGTCGTCCCGCCGCAAGGCGCCCGGCTTCGCGCTGCTCGGCGAGCCCGGTGACGCCCGTGACATCGTCATGGAGCTCAAGTCCGTCGCCGACGTGGCCCTGGTCGGCTACCCGAGCGCCGGCAAGTCCTCGCTGATCTCGGTGCTCTCCGCCGCCAAGCCGAAGATCGCGGACTACCCGTTCACCACCCTGATCCCCAACCTCGGCGTGGTCACCGCCGGCGACACGGTCTACACCATCGCCGACGTGCCCGGCCTGATCCCCGGCGCCAGCCAGGGCAGGGGCCTCGGCCTGGAGTTCCTGCGGCACGTCGAGCGCTGTTCGGTGCTCGTGCACGTGCTCGACTGCGCCACCCTGGAGCCCGGCCGCGACCCGGTGAGCGACCTGGAGACCATCGAGGCCGAGCTCGCCGAGTACGGCGGGCTGGAGGACCGGCCGCGCCTGGTCGCGCTCAACAAGATCGACGTGCCGGACGGCCAGGACATCGCCGACCTCACCCGCACCTCGCTGGAGGAGCTCGGCTACCGCGTCTTCGAGGTCTCCGCGGCCTCCCGCAAGGGCCTGCGCGAGCTGAGCTTCGCCGTGGCGCAGATCGTCACCGAGGCCCGCGCCGCCAAGCCGCTGGAGGAGTCCACCCGGATCGTGCTCCGGCCGACCGCCGTCGACGACGCCGGCTTCACGATCACCGAGGAGGACGGCGCCTTCCGCATCCGCGGCGTCAAGCCGGAGCGCTGGGTCCGCCAGACGGACTTCTCCAACGACGAGGCCGTCGGCTACCTGGCCGACCGGCTGGCCCGCCTCGGCGTCGAGGAGAAGCTCTGGAAGGTCGGCGCCCACGAGGGCGACACCGTCATCATCGGCGCGGAGGACAACGCCGTCGTCTTCGACTGGGAGCCGACCATGGCTGCCGGCGCCGAGATGCTCGGCCGCCGCGGTGAGGACCACCGCATGGACAGCCCGCGTCCCGCGGTCGACCGCCGTCGTGACAAGCAGAAGAACCGGGACGCCGCCGAGGCGGAGTTCCTGGCCTTCGAGGCGCTCTCCAGCGGTCGTCCGGCCGCCCTGGAAGGCAACGACGAGGAAGAGTAGCCGGTACCGGCCCCTACGGCCCCTGTCTCCCGAACGGGAGGCGGGGGCCTGCTCGTTGACGGGGGGTCGGCGGAAGGCGCGGCCTCCGGGTCGCCGTCCGGCCGCCTCCGGGCCGTCGTCCGGATCGCCGTCCGGTTCGCTGTCCGGCGGCTGGAACGCGCGGCGGACGGTCCGTACCGATCGCGTAGATTGCGGGGGTGGCGGCCGGGCCCGGCCCCGCCGTAGCGCACCACACCGGAAGGGCGAACAGCGAGATGAGCGAGGACTCCCTGCGGACGGAGGTGCTGACCGCACGCCGGATCGTCGTCAAGGTCGGCTCCTCCTCACTCACCACGGCGGCCGGGGGCCTGGACGCCGACCGCGTCGACGCCCTCGTCGACGCCCTCGCCAAGGTGCGCGCCCGCGCCGACGCCCCCGAGGTGGTCCTCGTCTCCTCCGGCGCGATCGCCGCCGGCCTCGCCCCGCTCGGACTGGAGCGGCGCCCCAAGGACCTCGCCCGCCAGCAGGCCGCCGCCAGCGTCGGCCAGGGCCTGCTGGTCGCCCGCTACACCGCCTCCTTCGCCCGCTACGGCCTCCGGGTCGGCCAGGTGCTGCTCACCGCCGAGGACGCGAGCCGCCGCGTCCACTACCGCAACGCCTACCGGACCCTCGACCAGCTGCTGGCGATGGGCGCGATGCCGATCGTCAACGAGAACGACACCGTCGCCACCGCCGAAATCAAGTTCGGTGACAACGACCGGCTGGCCGCGCTGGTCGCCCACCTGGTCCGGGCCGACCTGCTCGTCCTCCTCTCCGACGTGGACGGCCTCTACGACGGCGATCCCAGCCGCCCCGGCACCAGCCGGATCGCCGAGGTGTCCGGCCCGCACGATCTGGACGGCATCGAGATCGGCAGCGCGGGCAAAGCGGGCGTCGGCACCGGCGGCATGGTCACCAAGGTCGAGGCGGCCCGGATCGCCACCGGCGCCGGGATCCCCGTGGTGCTCACCGCGGCCAGCCACGCCGCCGACGCCCTGTCCGGCCGGCCCACCGGCACCCTCTTCCGGCGCACCGGCAGCCGCTCCTCCGACCGGATGCTCTGGCTGGCCCACGCCAGCAGCCCGCGCGGCGCCCTGCACCTCGACGCCGGAGCCGTCCGCGCCGTCGTCTCCGGCGGCGCCTCGCTGCTGCCCGCCGGGGTGGTCGGGGTGGACGGCGAGTTCGCCGCGGGCGATCCGGTGGACCTTCTTGCCGAAAACGGCCACATCGTGGCGCGCGGACTGGTCAACTTTGATGCGAGGGAGTTGCCCCGCCTGCTCGGCCGGTCCACCCGAGACCTGGCCCAGGAGTTCGGCGCCGCCTACGAGCGGGAGGTCGTCCACCGCGACGACCTGGTCGTCCTGCGCGGCTGACCGGCCGTGGGCCGGCCGGCGGAAGGCGGGCGGCTCCGCACGGGGAGCACGTCCGGCCGCGGGCGAGGAGGGGCGCAGCCGTACGCGTCGGGCCGGGGCCGGCGGGCACGACGACACGACATCGCCGAACAGGAGGCCGCCGGTGGAAAGCAGGCGCGAGGCAGCGCTGACCGGAGGGACGGCAGGCCGGCGGCTGACCAGCATCGACGGCGGCGGGGGCGACGCTCCCGCGGGTTCGTCCGGTCCGCCGTCCCAGGGGCCGGGCACGGTGCGCCCGCTCCGGCCGGACCGGCGTGACGAGACCGAGCCGCCCGTCGTGCCCGAGCAGGCCCGGCTCTGGCACGTGGTGCTGAGCGTCGCCGGGCAGGTCACCCCGCTCACCGCGCTGCGGGCCGGGCTGGAGCGGCTGGCGCACGACCACTCGTTCTTCCTGACCGCCCGCTACGCCGCCGACCACGCGGAGATCCGGTACTGGGAGCAGGCCCGGGACCTGCACGACGCGGCCGCGATCGCGCTGCGGCTCTGGGGCGAGCACAAGGTGACCGCCGGCCTGCCGCCGTGGGAGATCGTCGGCCTGGAGGTGGTGGACCGGGCGACCTACCACAAGCGGGTCGCCGAGGGGTTCGGCGGCGCGCAGCCGCACCTGGGCGGAGTCCACCCCTACTGACCGCCCCCGGCGGGACACCCCGGGGGCCGGGTCGGGCCGGGGGTGTCTCACCGGGCGAAATACCCGGCGGGCGGGGTCGGGGCAGTCGCTACCCTTGGCGCATGACCAGCGATCTCGCCACCGCCGACAGCCCCGTCCTCGCCGTAGCGCGCCGTGCCCGGGAGGCGGCCGCCGCGCTCGCCCCGCTGCCGCGCGGGGCGAAGGACTCCGCGCTGCAGGCCGTCGCGGACGCCCTGGTGGCCCGCGCGGCCGAGATCACCGCCGCCAACGCCGAGGACGTCGCCCGCGCCCGCGCGGCCGGCACCCCCGAGTCGGTGATCGACCGGCTGACCCTCACCGAGGAGCGGATCGCCGCGATCGCCTCCGACGTCCGCGACGTGGCCGGTCTGCCCGACCCGGTCGGCGAGGTGATCCGCGGCTACACCCTGCCCAACGGTCTGGACGTGCGCCAGGTCCGGGTGCCGCTCGGCGTGGTCGGCATCATCTACGAGGCCCGGCCGAACGTCACCGCGGACGCCGCCGCGCTCTGCCTGAAGTCCGGCAACGCGGTGCTGCTGCGCGGCTCGGCCTCCGCCTACCGTTCCAACAGCGCACTGGTCGCCGTCCTGCGCGACGCCGTCGCCGGGGCGGGGCTGCCCGCCGACGCCGTCCAGCTGGTGCCGGGCGAGAGCCGGGACTCCGTCCAGGAGCTGATGCGGGCCCGCGGCCTGGTCGACGTGCTGATCCCGCGCGGCGGTGCCTCGCTGATCCGCGCCGTCGTCGAGGGTTCGACCGTTCCGGTGATCGAGACCGGGACCGGCAACTGCCACGTCTACGTGGACGCGCAGACGGACCTCGCCATGGCCGTCGGCATCCTGCTCAACTCCAAGGCACAGCGCGTCAGCGTCTGCAACTCGGCGGAGACCCTGCTGGTCCACCAGGACGTCGCCGACGCCTTCCTGCCGCTCGCCCTCGCCGCGCTCGCCGAGGCCGGGGTCACCGTGCACGGTGACGACGCGGTCCTCAAGGCCGCCGAGGGCACGGCCGCCACGGTGCTGCCCGCCACCGACGAGGACTGGGAGACCGAGTACCTCTCCTACGACCTGGCCGCGGCCGTGGTGCCCTCGCTGGACGCCGCCGTCGCGCACATCCGCCGCTGGTCCTCCGGCCACACCGAGGCGATCGTCACCACCTCGCAGGCCGCCGCCCGCCGTTTCACCCAGCTGGTCGACTCGACCACGGTGGCCGTCAACGCCTCCACCCGGTTCACCGACGGCGGCGAGTTCGGCTTCGGGGCCGAGATCGGGATCTCCACCCAGAAGCTGCACGCCCGCGGCCCGATGGGGCTGCCCGAGCTGACCAGCACCAAGTACATCGTCACTGGTGACGGGCATGTGCGGGGCGAGGCGACGCAGACCGTGGGGGGCACGGCCGACGCCGTCTGACCGGCGTCCGGAGCGGTCTCCGGCCCGGGGCCCGGGCCGGAGACAGGCAGCGCCCGGGGGCCGGTCCGGGCAGGCCCGCGTCACACGGGTGATGGACCAACTGCGAGGAGCCACAGACAAATCGCCCTCCCGGTAATACGCTGAATCCGTGGCTGAGGATGTGGGGGGCTTGCCGTACCCCGACGGCGCCGACCACGGTGGTGCGGACGACGAGTTCGCCACCGTGGTCTTCGATGAGGCCTTCGTGCGGTCCGCTGCCGTGCACGAGCCGACGGCCAAGGAGCGGCAGCTCGCCGCTGCCGAGGCCCGGTTCGAGCCGGACGCGGCCGGTCCGGCCTGGGGCTACGAAGCCCCGGTCGGTGACGGGGTGCCGCTGGAGCTCCGCCCGTACCCGGGCGGACTCGACGACGATCACCGCTATCCCGATCCGTGGACCGGCCCGGGCCGGTCCACCCAGCGGCGTGCGCGCCGCTGGGGCCGGGTCGGCTTCGACCCGCTCGGCGCTCGGCGCGGCCGTTACGTCGCCCAGCAGCGCTGGCACCGGCCGGTGGCCTGGGTGCTCGCCGTGATCATGGGCGTGGGCCTGATCGCCATGGCGGTCGCCGCCGTCTACCAGGGTGTGGGCGGCCCCGGGGGCGCGCCCAGGCGGCCCGAGTCCGGGAACAGCAGCCCGGGGAACGACCCGGCGCCGCCCCCGGCTGAGCCGTCGCTGGTGGTCACGGCCCCGGCGGGCTGAGCCGCCGACCGGCGGGACGGCGGCCCGTTGCGCCCCGGGGCGGCTGCCACTGGTCACGGAGAGCTTCCGGTGTTCTGTGTCAGAGGCCTCGTGGCGGGGCGAGGGTGCGCCTTACCCTGGTGTCATGGGTGACCCGCGTGAGCCTCCGGAGGGTGCGCCCGACGGTGGTTCCGGAAACGACGACGAATACCGGTCCGTGGTCTTCGACGAGTCGTTCGTCCGCGCTGCCCGGATCCAGGAGCTGTCGGCGCGGGAACGGCTGGCCGGCGCGTACGGCAGGGCCACCCGGCCCAAGGTCCGCCTCGGGCCGCTGGGCACCGTGCCCCGCCAGGCGCTCGCCCTGCTGCTGGTGATCCTGCTGGCCTTCGGCGCCGCCGTCTACTTCGGAGTGAGCTCGCCGACGCGCCCCGCGGCCCGGCCCGAGGGAAGTCAACTGACCGTCAGCCTGGTGGCGTTGAGTCCGGCCTCGGCGGTCCGGGCAGTCGCCGACCCGGCCGACCCGTTCGCCGGACTGCCGCCCGGCTACGGCGACGGCGCGGTCGGGCTCGGGACGCCGGCCGGGGCCGCGACCGGGCACTTCTCCCGGATCGAGGTGACCAAGGCGCTCGACACCGTCCAGCGCTACCTGGTCGCCTCCTCGCTCGCGCCCGCCACGCTGGTGCAGGGCGCGACCGCCGACGTCCGGGCCTTCGTGACGCCGGGCGAGCAGGCGCAGTTCGACGCCAGCGTGGTCCAGCCGACCGACGACCGGCACCACGCGCTGACCGGCTGGCTGGTCCGGTTCGACCCGGCGCAGGTCGCGCTGGCCGCCGACACGGTGAAGGTCGCGGGCGCGATGCGGATCGACGAGGCGGACAACGGGACCCTGGAGATCGCCACCGACCACACCTTCGTCTACGCGCTGAAGGCGGCCGGTGCGCCGAGCGGCGCGCCGGTCACCCTGGAGACCGTGCGGCGACAGCTGAGCTTCGAGTTCGACCGGACCGACCTGGCGTCGGCGCGGCTGAGGCTGGTGGACTCGGTGCTGCAGGCCGGGCCCGCGCCGTGCGACGGCTCGCTGGCCGGCGCCGTCCAGCCGGTGCTGGCGACCGCGGACGCCGCCGCGCCGCCCACGCCGCCACCGGCCTCGCCGTCCACGGTGCCGCCGCCCGTCGATCCGGGCAACCACGCCCGGCCGGCGTGGCAGATGTGCGGGGTGCTCGCCGGGAGCTGAGGCGGGAGCCGTCGGGCCGGGGCAGCGGGACGGCCCCCGGCGGGTGCCGAGGGCCGTCCTGGTGTGCGGGGGAGCGGGTCAGCTGCCGTCGCGGGAACCGTCGCCGTTGCTGCCGTTCCCGTTCCCGTTGGCGCCGTTTCCGTTGCCGCCGCCGTTGCGGGTGGCGCCGGTGAAGGTGTCGCGCAGCTTGCCGCCGACGGTGGCCGCACCGCCCGCCACGTCGCGGATCAGGCCCATCAGCGGGTCCTTGCTCTCCTTCACCGTGGTCGTGTAGTGGTCGGCGGCGGCCTTCCACTGGTCGCCGACCGAGGTCTCGGAGTCGTCGGTGCGGCGCGGGTAGGCGCCGGCCAGGATCGAGCGGTACTCGTCGCCCTCCGCCCACTTCTTCAGCTGCGCGACCCGGACCACCGCGAACGGGTGGCTCTGCGGCAGCACCTGGAGCAGCTTGAGCACGCCGTCGCGCAGGTCCCCGGCCTTCTCGTACTCCTCGGCCTGCTCCAGGAAGGCGTCGACGTTCATCTCGGCCAGGTTGTGGCCGCCGGCCAGCTTCATCAGGGCCCGCATGGACGCCTGGAGGTCCTGTCCGGCCAGCAGGCCGGCCCGGTCGCTGGAGAGCTCGGCCTTGCGGAACCACTCCTTGAGCGCGGTGATGATCGCCATGATCGCCAGGTTGCCCAGCGGCACCCAGGCGATCCGGGCGGCGATGTTGGTGAGGATCAGCAGCATCGTCCGGTACACCGCGTGGCCGGACATCGCGTGACCGACCTCGTGGCCGATCACCGAGCGCAGCTCCTCCTCGTCCAGCAGCTCCACCAGGCCGCTGGTGACCACGATGATCGGCGTGTCGATGCCGATGCAGAACGCGTTGACCGCCGGGTCCTGGGTGACGTACAGGTCCGGGACCTTGTCCAGGTCGAGCACGTAGGCGGCGTCGCGGACCATGGCGTGCAACTCGGGGAACTGGCGCTCCGAGGTCTTCACGGCGGTGGCCAGGAACATCAGGCGGATCGAGCGCTCGGAGACCAGACCGGCGAGCTTCCTCAGCACGTCGTCGAAGCCGGTCAGCTTGCGCAGCGCGACCAGCGCCGAGCGGTCCGCCGGATGCTCCCAGGCCCGGGTGGAGATCTCCGGGAACCGCTGGCGGCGACGGCTCGGGGTCTTCGCGGTCGTGTCGGTCATGTGTGAGTACCTCCTGGTCGACGGCGGCCCCGGCCGCTGGCCGGCCCCCGCTGCTCTTCGCCTACAACGACTGTCTCTGCAACGTCCGCGGTTGCGTACTCGTCCCCGCCGACACCCTACGTGCGCCCGGGCGGGCGCCCGTGGCGGGCCCTGGGCGGGGCCCGGGTGCGTGCCCGGCGACGCGTTTCCGGGGCCGAGGGGGCGGTGGGCGGCGCCGGTGTGAGGCCGGTTTACCCTGAATGCCCGGGAGAGCCGAGCCAGACCTGGCCGCGGCACCGAGCAGTCCGAGGAGCCCGCAGATGTCCACCGAAGCCCTTGTCAGCCTGGCCGCCCCGATCTCCTCGGAGAACGGTCCCGGGATCTTCCTGCGGATCATCGTGGTGGCCTCGTTCGTCGGGGTCGGCCTGCTCGCCTGGCTCCTGCTCCGGGCCGGCCGCAACAACTGACCTGCCGCGGACCGGCGGTCGGCCGTGCATCGGCGCGGGGACGTCCGCGGGCGCGGGCTCACGGCGGTTCAGACGCGGTGGGCCGCCGAGCGGTTGCCGTGTAACCCCCCGTACGATGACGGACGGGCCCTCACCGGCCCGACGACACCTCCTGCCCGTCACCGAGCCGAGAAGGTCCGCCGACCATGAGCACTGCCGCCGCACTCCCCGTCCTGAACCTTCTCGCGAACGAGGGCGAGGGGGGCAACCACGACAGCCTCAACCCGTACCTGACGGGTGGCGCCGCCCTGTTCGTCCTCCTGCTGCTGCTCTTCGTGACCACCCGCTTCAACAAGGACCGCTAGGCCCGCAGGCAGGACCGCCGGGCGCTCGACCCGGCGGCCGACGGCCCGGGGGAGCGTCCGGCGGAGTAGCCGGCCGCTCCCGTACGTGTGCCCGGAGGGCCCGGCCCCCAGGCGTTCCCGCACCGTAACGGGCGTCGCGTAAGGTGTGGCGCCATGGGAGAGCAGACCGGGAATTCCGGCGGATCGGCGCCGGTGAAGAGGCGCCTCGGTGTGATGGGCGGCACCTTCGACCCGATCCACCACGGACACCTCGTCGCCGCCAGTGAGGTCGCCAGCGCGTTCCACCTGGACGAGGTGATCTTCGTCCCGACCGGACAGCCCTGGCAGAAGAGCGACCGCCACGTCACGCCCGCCGAGGACCGCTACCTGATGACGGTCATCGCCACCGCGGAGAACCCGCAGTTCTCGGTCAGCCGGATCGACATCGACCGCAAGGGACCGACCTACACCGTCGACACCCTGCGCGACCTGCGGGCGCTGCACCCCGACGCCGACCTGTTCTTCATCACCGGCGCCGACGCGCTCGCCCAGATCCTCTCCTGGCGGGACTCCGACGAGCTCTTCTCGCTCGCCCACTTCATCGGTTGCACCCGGCCGGGGCACACTCTGACGGACGCCGGGCTGCCGGTGGGCGGGGTCTCCCTGGTGGAGGTCCCGGCGCTGGCCATCTCTTCCACGGACTGCCGCAACCGGGTCGCCAAGGGCGAACCGGTCTGGTACCTCGTCCCGGACGGCGTGGTCCGCTACATCGACAAGCGTGCGCTCTACGCGCCGCACCGGACCTGATCCCGGAGGGGCCGACGGATGAGCGATCGCAGGGGACCGCAGGGGCAGCCGGGGCAGCCGGAAGACTGGCCCGCCGGGCAGTACCAGCAGCAGTACCAGCAGGCCTACCAGCAGCAGGAGCCGCTGTACGAGCCGTACGAGCAGCCCGAGCAGCAGTACGACCAGTACGGCCGGCCGGTGCAGCCCGCGCAGCAGGCGTACCCGCAGCAGGACGACTGGTCCACCGGGCAGTACCCGCAGCAGTACCAGCAGGGCTACCCGCAGCAGGGCGGCTACGGCGGGCAGCAGCAGGAGCCGGCGTACGAGCCGTACGAGCAGCGTGAGCAGCAGCAGTACGACCAGTACGGGCAGCCGGTGCAGCCCGCGCCGCAGGCGTACCCGCAGCAGGGCGGCTACGGCTACCAGGACCCGTACCAGCAGCAGCAGGTCTACGACCCGTACCAGCAGCAGGCCCAGCAGCCGTACGCGACCGCGCAGATGCCGGTGGTGGCCGAGCCGGAGCAGACCGCGCCCGAGGCGCCCGCCGCCGTGCCCGCGCCCGCCCCGGTGACGCCGCGCCCCCGGCTGCCCCGGCCGACCGCCGCCGAGCCGGCCCCCGCCCGGCCCGAACCGCCGTCCGAGCAGGTCGGCGGCAGCCGCGCCGCCAAGGGCAAGGCCCCCAAGGGCGACTACCCGACGGGCGAGTTCACCTTCGTCGACGACGAGGAGGGGGAGGACTCCGAGGACGTCATCGACTGGCTGAAGTTCGCCGAGTCCCGCAGCGAGGTTCGCGCGGAACGCCGCCGCAAGCTGCGCAACCGGCTGGTCGGCGCCGGCGCGGCGCTGGCGCTCGTCGGCGCGGGCGTCGGCGGCTACCTCTGGTTCACCGGTGACAAGGAGAGCGCGGCCGTCGCCGCCGGACCGCGCCAGGTCAACGTGGTCCACCTGCGCGACCTGCAGGGCAAGGTGTCGAGCGCGCTGCTCGTCAACGACGCCGCGGGCAAGAAGGGCACCGTCCTGCTGCTCCCGGACACCCTGCGGCTGCCCGGCCCGGGCGACCCGCCGATCACCACCGTCGGCCAGGCCATGGACAGCCTCGGCGCCTCCGGAACCCGCGACGGCCTGGCCACCGTGCTCGGCGCCCCCGTCGCCGGCACCTGGCGGCTGGACACCCCGTACCTGGAACTGCTGGTCGCCCAGCTCGGCGGTGTCCGGGTGGACACCGACGCGGAGACCCGCGAGGGCGGCAGGCCGGACGGCAAGGTGCTCTCCGCCGCCGGGAAGAACACCCTGCTGAACGGGAAGGCGGCCGTCGCCTACGCCACCCTGCAGAACCAGGGCGAGAGCCGTGACGCCCAGCTGGCCCGGTTCGGCCAGGTGATGGACGCGGTGGTGCGCACCATGCCCGTCGAGTTCAAGGACGCCAAGGACGACGTCCACCGGATGAACGCGGTGCTCGACCCCTCGCTGCCCGAGGACGCCCTGGCCGGTGTGCTCACGCAGCTCGCCCAGCTGGCCAGGAACGGTCAGTTCGGCGCCACCGCACTGACCGTGAAGCCGGACGGCACGCTGGACGAGGCCACCGCCGGCAAGCAGGTCAAGGACGTGCTGGGCGGCACCGTCAAGGCGGCCACCTCCGCCGACGCGCCGGCCCGCGTCTCCGTCCAGGACGCCACCGGGAACGACCAGGCGGCCGCCGCCGCACAGGTCCAGGTGGTCAACGCCGGCCTCACCTTCGTCCCCGGCGGGGCCAGGACCGCGCCGCAGCCGGCCAGTGAGATCCGCTACACCGACGACGCCCGGCAGGCCGCCGCGAAGTCGCTGGCGACCAGCCTCGGCCTGCCGGAGACGGCCGTGAAGAAGGTCGCCGAGGCGCAGAACGCGGACCTGCTGGTCGTTCTCGGCAAGGACTACGCCCCGCCGAAGACGCAGTAGGCACCCGGCTCGCGTCGGGCGGCTCCGGAAAACGGTTCCGGGGCCGCCGGGGCGGCGTGAGATCCTGGAAGGCGATCCCGGCGCCCCGCGCTCCGGGGCGCCCCAAGCCTCCGAGCCGGAAGAACACCGTGACCGTCACTGACCACAGCCAGGAACTCATCAACGTCGCCGCCCAGGCGGCGGCCGACAAGCTGGCCCACAACATCATCGCGTTCGACGTCAGCGAGGTGCTGTCGATCACCGACGCCTTCCTGATCGCCTCGGCCAACAACGACCGCCAGGTCCGTTCCATCGCCGAGGAGATCGAGGACCAGCTGCGCGAGAAGCTGGACATCAAGCCGGTCCGCCGGGAGGGCGAGCGCGACGGCCGCTGGATCCTGCTCGACTACCTGGACATCGTGGTGCACGTCCAGCACTCCGAGGAGCGTTCCTTCTACTCGCTCGACCGGCTCTGGAAGGACTGCCCCGAGCTGCCCCTGCCGGAGGACGCCCTGGCCTCCCGCAACCGGCCCGACGCCCACACCGACGCGGTCGGCAACGCCGTCACCCCGGCCGAGCAGGCGCCCGCGGACGACTTCGGCGCCGAGGACTACAGCTGAGCCGGGACGCGCGGGGCCCGCGCATCGTCTTCTGGCGGCACGGCCAGACGTCCTGGAACCTCGAGTCGAGGTTCCAGGGCACCACGGACATCGAGCTGACCGGGCAGGGCGTGCTGCAGGCGCAGCGGGCCGCCCGGCTGCTCGCCGGCCTCCGCCCCGACCTGCTGATCTCCTCCGACCTCAAGCGGGCCCGGCGCACCGCCGAGGAGCTGGCCAAGGTCACCGGCCTCGACGTGCAGCACCACGAGGGGCTGCAGGAGACCTACGCGGGCTCCTGGCAGGGCCTCACCAACGCCGAGATCCGCGCCCGGTTCCCGGAGGAGTACGCGGCCTGGGCACAGGGCGAGCCGGTCCGGCGCGGCGGCGGTGAACTCTCCACGGAGGTCGCCGACCGCTCGGTGCCGGTGGTGCTCGACGCGGCCGACAAGCTGCCCGAGAACGGCACCCTGGTCGTCGTCAGCCACGGCGGCACCATCCGCACCATGCTGGGGCGGATGCTCGGCCTGGAGCCGGAACTCTGGGAGTGCTTCGGCGGGCTGTCCAACTGCTGCTGGTCCGTGCTGGGCCGGGGCGCGCGCGGATGGCGACTGCTGGAGCACAACGCCGGCACGCTGCCGGAGCCGGTGATCGGCGACGACACCTGAGCGGTGCGCGGAGGGGGCGTGGAGTGGTCTACGGGGAGCGGATTTCGCAGTTCCGGGCCTGACCGGTTAGAGTCTTCCTCGTTCGCACGGAGGAAACGCAACCCGGTCAGGGAAGCGGGAAATCCGGTGAGTGCGGGGCTGTAGCTCAGTTGGTAGAGCGCTTGCATGGCATGCAAGAGGTCCGGGGTTCAATTCCCCGTAGCTCCACTCCGCACCTGCGGTCCGCGAGGGCCGTGCGTGTCGCGGGGCTGTAGCTCAGTTGGTAGAGCGCTTGCATGGCATGCAAGAGGTCCGGGGTTCAATTCCCCGTAGCTCCACAGACGACGAGAAGGCCGCCACCCACCGGGTGGCGGCCTTCTCGTCGTGCGCTGCGTCCGGGCGGCGCTCGCCGCGTGGGCCCTGTCCGGTCGCCGGTCGCCGGTCGCCGGTCGTGGCGGTCGTGGCGGTCGGGTGGGTCGGGTCGGTCGCTCGGCTCGCTCGGCTCGCTCAGCTCGTTCCGCCGGAGCGGTCGGGACAGGTGTCGGAGTGGTCGCACGGGTTGGCCCAGCCGCCGGGCGGCAGGGTGGCCAGCCGCTCGATCCGTTCGCGGTCCGCCGGCCCGTCCGGCGTGTAGACCACCACGAACGTCTCGGGCACCCCCGGGATCGTCAGGTAGGTCGCGTTCAGCCGCAGCACCCCCACGTCCGGGTGCCGGAAGACCTTCAACGACGTCCGCTGCGGCGCCACCTCCTGCCGGGCCCACAGCTCCCGGAAGTCCTCGCTCACCGCGGCCAGCGCCCGCACGTGGTTCTCCCAGACCGGCTCGCCGACATGCTTGCCGTACGCGTTGCGCAGCACCGCGACCATCTGCGGCAGCGCCTCCTCCCGGTTCAGGAAGGGGTTGCAGCACGTGGGGCTGGTCACCGTGCACCAGAGGCTGTTGAACCAGCCCTCGTCCGTCCGTGCCCGGCTCGCCGCGAACAGCGCCTCGTACGGTCCGTTCCAGGCCAGCACGTCGAACCGGGTGTTGGAGACGGCGGCGGGGAGCGGCACCAGCGCGTCCAGGATCACCTGGGTCGACGGGTCCAGGACGGGCGGCTCCGGTTGCGCCGGCGGACGCACCGCTACCTCGGCCAGCCGGAGCAGGTGCTCGCGCTCGGTCGCGTCCAGCCGCAGTGCCCGCGCCACCGCGGTCACCACCTGCTCGCTGGCGTTGATCGGACGCCCCTGCTCCAGCCACGTGTACCAGGTCACCCCGACGCCGGCGAGCTGTGCGACCTCCTCCCGGCGCAGCCCCGGCGTGCGGCGGCGCAGCCCCGGCGGCAGGCCGACCTCCTCGGGGGCCACCCGGGCCCGGCAGGCCCGCAGGTACCGGGCGAGCTCGGACCGGCGGCGGCCCCGGCGGCCGGGCGCGGCGCCGCCGGCGGTGGAGGCGGGAGGAGTGGTGGGGCGTTCGGTCGTGAGCCCGGCGGCGCCGCGGTCGTCCAGGACGGTCATACCCGCCATCGTGCCGCAGCCCGCCCGGGCCGGACAGGGTGCTGCCGGTACCAGGATCAGCAGGCTCTAACCACCGGTACCGGCGCTCGGTGACGCTCGGTCCATGACGGATCTCCAGACCCGGCGCGGCCCGTCCGGCGCCGCCCCACCCGCCGACCCGCTCGGCGCCCCACCCGCCGCAGCGCCGGGCACCCGGCCCGGGCTGCTCCTCGCGCTCGTGCTCTGCGGCCAGTTCACGGCCGTCCTCGACACCGCCGTCGTCAACGTCGCGGTGCCGACCATCCGCACCGACCTGGGCGCCTCCGGCGCCGCCCTCCAGTTCGTCGTGGCCGGTTACACCGTCGCCTACGCGGTCCTCCTGATCACCGGTGCCCGGCTGGGCGCCCGGTACGGCTACAGCCGGCTCTTCCAGCACGGCCTGGCCCTCTTCACCGCCGCCTCGCTGGCCTGCGGGCTCGCCCCCTCCACCGGCTGGCTGATCGCGTTCCGGCTGCTCCAGGGCGCCGGCGCGGCCCTGATGGTGCCCCAGGTGATGAGCCTGGTGCAGCGGACCTTCACCGGACCGGCCCGGACCAGGGCGCTCGGGCTCTACGCGGCCGTGCTGGCCGGGGGCGTGGCGGCCGGTCAGGTGCTCGGCGGGATCCTCGTCAACGCCGATCTGTTCGGTTCGGGCTGGCGCCCCGTGTTCCTGGTCAACGTGCCGATCGGGCTGCTGCTCCTCGCGGCCGGTGCCCGGCTGCTGCCCGACCTGCCCGGGGACCGCGACCGCGGCTTCGACGTCCCCGGCCTGGCCGTGCTGGCCGCAGCCCTCGGCCTGCTGGTGGTGCCGCTGGTGCTCGGCCACGAACTGGGCTGGCCCGCCTGGGGCTGGGCGATGCTCGGCGCCGGCACCGCCCTGGTCGTCGTGTTCGTGGTGGTCGAACGGCGGATCGCGCGGCGCGGCGGGCAGCCGCTCATCTCCGGCCGGGTCCTCGGAGCGGCCGGTCTGCTTCCGGCGGCCGGCGCCCTGTTCATGATCATGGCGGCCTTCGCGGGCTTCATGTTCGCCTTCGCCCTGCACCAGCAGACCGGACTCCACTACAGCGCGCTGCACGCCGGACTCTGCTCGGCGCCGATCGCGGTCGGCTTCGGCGTCGCGAGCCTGCACTGGCAGCGGCTGCCCCGTCGGCTGCACGGCGCCCTGCCGGTCCTCGGCACCGCGCTCCTCGCCCCCGGCTACGTGCTGCTCGGTCTGATGCTGGGCGGTGGTACCGGGGTCGGTGCGGGCGCGCTGCTGCTGACCGCCGTGCTGGGGCTGGTCGCGGGCTGTTCCTACGCGCCGCTGTTCGCCCGGGCGCTCGGCCGGGTCGCCCCGGCGGACGCGGCGGATGCCAGCGGGGTGATGGTCACGACCATCCAGCTCGGCCAGGTCGCCGGGGTGGCGCTGCTCGGCTCGGTGTTCCTCGGCTCGGTCGACGTGCCGGCACCCGCCCGGGACTCCGGGTACGCCCTGCTCGTCACCACGGTCGTGGCCGGCGTGGGAGCGGCGCTCGCGGCCTTCTTCGCGGTGCGGGTCCGGCGGGCGTCGGCCGAGTAGCGCGCCCGGTCGCGCGCCCACCGCGCGCTCACCGCACGGGCCGGCCGCGCGGTGGGCCGGCGCGGTTGCCCTGCGCCGTGGACCCGTGCGGCGGGCCTGCGCGGTGAGCCCGGAGAACGGATTCGTGGAGCACCCCTCCGACCGTGTAAAGTAGGCGATGTCGCCGAGGGAAACGGAACGAAACCCCCGGTGACACTGCAAGTCAAGGGGCTGTAGCTCAGTTGGTAGAGCGCTTGCATGGCATGCAAGAGGTCCGGGGTTCAATTCCCCGTAGCTCCACAGAAGTCGAAGGCCGCCTCCCGGATCGGGAGGCGGCCTTCGGCGTTCTCCGGGGTCGGGGCCGCCGGGCGGGGCCGGGCCGGCGCGGGGCGACCGCGGCTTTTCGCAACGCCGGGGCGTGCGGCCCCGGCGGACCGCTACCGTCGGAGCCATGGCGGATCTGGAGCGCAGACGCAACGAGGAACTCGCCCGGATACTGCACCAGCTCGGCTGGAACCCGGAGCGGCTGGCCCGCGAGGTCAACCTCGCGCTGCCGGCGCGGCTGGCGATCAGCTCCACCGCCCCCTACAAGTGGCGCGACCGCGGCATGGTCCCGCGCAGTCCGCACGACCAGGCCGTCTGTGAGGTACTCAGCCGCACCCTCGGTATCGCCGTCACCTACGAGCAGCTCTGGGGCCGGATGGGCGGCCACCGGGGCGCCAAGATCCTCTCCCCGCGGCTGCTCACCGACCCGTGGACGGCCGACACCGCGCAGACCGCGCTGCGTGAGGCGGCCACCGATGCCGGACCGGTCCGCCTGGCCGACCTCTTCCGCGACTCGGACCTCGCCGAGGCGGCCCGCCGGCTGACCACCCCGCCGCCGCCCGTCGCCGGCGGTGACGGCGTGCTGCGCATCGCTCCCGGCCT
Organism: Kitasatospora sp. NPDC127035; assembly: GCF_042726075.1. Taxonomy (NCBI): domain Bacteria; kingdom Bacillati; phylum Actinomycetota; class Actinomycetes; order Kitasatosporales; family Streptomycetaceae; genus Kitasatospora; species Kitasatospora sp. NPDC127035. The sequence goes on from NZ_JBHXDN010000036.1 coordinate 76,945, forward strand.
GGTCGGTGAACTCGACCTCGGGTACCGCAGCAAGCTCCGGTTGGAACGCTCCTGCGGCGGCGGACTCGTCCTCGGACCGGCGCGTGCCGAACTGGCCATGGTCGCCAAGCTGTTGGAGCTCGGCGCCTACGACGAACCGCTCGGCCGGGCCCTGTACGGCGCGGCCAGCCGACTGGCCGGGCTGGCCGGCTGGGCGGCCTACGACCTCGGCCACGAGGCCGCCGCCCAGCGGGCGTTCGCGGCCGCGCTGCGGGCTGCGCACGTGAGCGGCGAGCACGGACAGGGGGTGGCGGTGGTGGGCGGCCTGGTGGTGCTGGCCACCCAGGGGGCGGGCGGACGCGGGCCGGACGTGGTCACCGTGCTGGCGGAGGCGGTGGCGGCGGCCGGGGACGCGCTCGGTCCGGCCGACCGGGCGCTCCAGTTCGGACGGATCGCGCGCGCGTACGGACGGCGGGGCCACGGGGACGCCCTGGCCGAGGCCGCGGAGCGGGCCTTCACGGAGCTGGGCGCGGTCGGGGTGGGCACCGCCGCCGGTGCGGGACGGGCGGTCGCCGGGGGCGCCGAGGCGGACGGGTACGGCGGGGGTGACGGGCTCGGCGGAGGTGACGGGGTCGGGACGGCCCACGGGGTCGGCGGAGTTGCCGGCCCGGGTGAGGTGCGGGCCGATCTGGCGGGCATGGTGGGGGAGGGGTACCTCTTCCTGGGCGACCACCGGCGTGCCCAGGCCCTGCTGGCCGAGGCGGTGGCGGGCCTCGGACCCGACCGGGCGCGGGCCCGGGCCCTCCTCATGGTCAGGCTGGCCGACTCCCGGCGCCGCACGGGTGACACGGCTTCGGCGATCGCCACGGCAGACGAGGCCCGGGCGCTGGCCGCAGGGATGCAGTCGGAGCGGGTCGCGCGGGCGCTGCGCGACATCGACGCGGCGTTCCGGGCGGCGACGGCGACGGTGCCGTCCTCGGCGGCGACCGCCGATCCGGCGGAGACGGCGACGGAGGCGGCGACGGAGGCGGCTTCGGTCTCGGCGGATGTTCCGGGGGTGGCGGAGGTGCCAGGGCCGCGTGACGGTGGTGCGGTCGGCGGTACTGCCGCGGGCGCCCGTACCGGAACCACCCGTGGGGGTGCGGAGGAGACCGCCGGAACCGCCGTCGCGGTCTGAAGCGCAGTCCCGAACCGCAGTCCTGAAGCGCTGTCCCGACCGGCGTCCGACCGCCCGCCGGGCCGCCGCCCGAAACGTGGGCCCGATCGGCGTCCGGACGGACCGCCCGGAACACCGCCCGGGCCGTCCGTCCGGAATACCCGCCCGGGCCGCTGCCGCGGGCGCTGCGGATCCACCGGCGGGAACGGCCGGGAGGGGGCTGACCCCCTTGCGGTACCCTGAGCCCATGCGAACCGTGCGCCTGCTCCTTAGCCGGCCGCGCTGACCAGGACCGGCCGCGCCCTCGGGCGGAGCCGGAGTCGGCGTGGCGTCCCCTCCTGCGAGGGGCTTTTTTGTTTTCCGCCCGGGTGTTCGCCCGGTCTCCGCCCGGGTTTCCCGGCCCGGGCGCCGTTCGCCGCAGCCGGCCCGGCGCGCCGGTTCGCCAACTGACATCGATGGAGCTTGAAGGACCATGAGCGAGACGACCCCTGCGTCCGGCGCGGCCGAGACCGCGACCGAGCCGTTCCGGTACAGCGCCGCCCTGGCGGCGGAGATCGAGTCCCGCTGGCAGGACATCTGGGAGAAGGAGGGGACGTTCCACGCCCCCAACCCGGCCGGTGACCTGGCCGACCCGGCAGCCGGTGACGTCGCCGCGAAGCCGCACAGCTTCATCATGGACATGTTCCCCTACCCGTCGGGCGCGGGCCTGCACGTCGGCCACCCGCTGGGCTACATCGCCACCGACGTCTTCGCCCGCTACCAGCGGATGACCGGCCACAACGTGCTGCACACCCTGGGCTACGACGCGTTCGGCCTGCCCGCCGAGCAGTACGCGGTGCAGACCGGCACCCACCCGCGGATCTCCACCGAAGCCAACATCGCCAACATGCGCCAGCAGCTGCGCCGGCTGGGCCTGGGCCACGACCCGCGCCGCTCGATCTCCACGATCGACCCGGAGTACTACCGCTGGACGCAGTGGATCTTCCTGCAGATCTTCAACTCCTGGTACGACGCGCAGGCCGGCAAGGCCCGCCCGATCACCGAGCTGATCGCCCGCTTCGAGGACGGCTCGCGCGAGGTACCGGGCGGCCGGGCCTGGGCGTCGCTGAGCGCCGCCGAGCGCGACGAGGTGCTGGGCGAGTACCGGCTGGCCTACGCCAAGGAGGTGCCGGTCAACTGGTGCCCCGGCCTGGGCACCGTGCTGGCCAACGAGGAGGTCACCGCGGACGGCCGCTCCGAGCGCGGCAACTTCCCGGTGTTCAAGTCCAACCTGCGCCAGTGGATGATGCGGATCACCGCCTACTCGGACCGGCTGATCTCGGACCTGGACCTGCTGGACTGGCCCGAGGCCATCAAGCTGCAGCAGCGCAACTGGATCGGACGCTCCGAGGGCGCCCGGGTCGACTTCGCCGTCGACACGCCGACCGGTGACGCCGAGAAGATCACCGTCTTCACCACCCGTCCCGACACCCTGTTCGGCGCCACCTACATGGTGCTGGCCCCCGAGCACGACCTGGTCGACGCGATCGTGCCGGCGTCCTGGCCGGAGGGCACCCGGGAGGAGTGGACCGGCGCCGCCGCCACCCCCGCCGAGGCCGTCGCCGCCTACCGCGCCGCGGCAGCCGCCAAGTCCGACGTCGAGCGCCAGGTCGAGGCCAAGGTCAAGACCGGCGTCTTCACGGGCTCCTACGCCGTCAACCCGGTCAGCGGCGAGCCCGTACCGGTGTTCATCGCCGACTACGTGCTGATGGGCTACGGCACGGGCGCCATCATGGCCGTCCCCGCCCACGACCACCGCGACTTCGCCTTCGCGCGGGCCTTCGAACTGCCGATGCGCTGCGTCGTCGAGCCGACCGACGGCCGCAGCGAGGACCCGCACGACTGGGACGACGCGTTCGACACCTACGACTCCGTCATCGTCAACTCGGCGCACGCGGACGGGACCGAGGACGGCATCTCGCTGAACGGCCTGGGCGTCGTCGACGCCAAGGCCGCCGTCACCGCCTGGCTGGCCGGGCGCGGCATCGGCGAGGGCACCGTCAACTACCGCCTGCGCGACTGGCTGTTCAGCCGCCAGCGGTACTGGGGCGAGCCCTTCCCGATCGTCTACGACGAGGACGGCGTCATGCACGCGCTGCCCGAGTCGATGCTGCCCGTCGAGGTCCCCGAGGTCGACGACTACTCGCCGCACACCTACGACCCCTTCGACGCCACCTCCTCGCCGAAGACCCCGCTGTCCCGCAACGAGGACTGGGTCAACGTCGAGCTGGACCTGGGCGACGGCGTCAGGAAGTACCGCCGCGAGACCAACACCATGCCCAACTGGGCCGGTTCCTGCTGGTACGAGCTGCGCTACGTCGACCCGACGAACGGCGCCGACGTCGTCGACCCGGCCAACGAGCGGTACTGGCTGGGCCCCACCGAGCAGAAGCCGGGCGGCGGCGCCGACCTGTACGTCGGCGGTGCCGAGCACGCCGTGCTGCACCTGCTGTACGCCCGCTTCTGGCACAAGGTGCTGCACGACCTGGGCCACGTCTCGTCCGTCGAGCCGTTCCACAAGCTGTTCAACCAGGGCATGATCACCGCCGACGTCTACCGTGACGAGCGCGGCTTCCCGGTGCCCGCCACCGAGGTGGAGGAGCGCGACGGCGCCTACTCCTGGCAGGGCGAGCCGGTCAAGCGCGAGGCCGGCAAGATGGGCAAGTCCCTGAAGAACGCCGTCGCCCCGGACGAGATCGCCGACGAGTACGGCGCGGACACGCTGCGCCTGTACGAGATGTCGATGGGCCCGCTGGACGTCTCCCGTCCCTGGGACACCCGCGCGGTCGTCGGCTCGTACCGCTTCCTGCAGCGGCTGTGGCGCAACGTCGTCTCCGAGACGACCGGTGAGCTGGTCGTCGTGGACGAGCCGGCCGACGAGCCGACCCTGCGCGCGCTGCACAAGGCCATCGACGGCATCCGCGGCGACATGGCCGGGCTGCGGTTCAACACGGCCGTCGCCAAGGCGATCGAGCTGAACAACTTCCTGGTGAAGCGCGGTTCGACGCCGCGCGAGGTGGCCGACCAGCTGGTGCTGATGGTCGCCCCGCTGGCCCCGCACATCGCCGAGGAGCTGTGGCGCCGGCTGGGCCACGTCGAGTCGCTGGCCCACACCGACTACCCGGTCGCGGACCCGGCGTTCGTGGTCGACGAGTCGGTGACCTGCGTCGTGCAGGTCAAGGGCAAGGTCAAGGCCCGGCTGGAGGTCGCGCCCTCGATCTCGGACGCCGAGCTGGAGGCGCTGGCGCTGGCCGACCCGGCGGTCGTCGCGGCGATCGGCGGGGCCCAGGTGCGCAAGGTGATCGCACGGGCGCCGAAGCTGGTCAACATCGTCACCGGCTGACGTCGGTCGGCCACGCCCGGTCGGCCTCGGCCGGCGGACCTCGCCGACCGGGTGACGCCGATCGGGTGACGTCGACCGGCGTGAGGACGTTCGGACGGCGAGCTGTGGGCGGGTGTCCCTTCGGGGGCGCCCGCCCCGCGGCGTTCCGGGGCCGGCCCCGCCGGGCGCGCGCAGGCAGAGCGAGTACGGGCAGAGCGGGTATGGGCAGAGCGGGTGTGGGCAGAGCGAGTACGGGCAGAGCGGGTATGGGCAGAACGGGGGCCGGAGCGGCCTGGTGCTCTCGGGGTGATCCCGGATCTGTCCCTGATCTCGGGCCCGCCGGGCCCGATCGGTCTCCTCCCCGGCGAGTACGGGGGCTACGGTGGAACCCTCGGTGGTCCGGCCCGCGTTGGGACCGGTGGGGGCCGGTTCGGCTGGCGGAAGGTGGCTCGTGATGGACGTGCTCGGCGTGATGGTCGGACTGGCCCTGCTGTTCGGGCTCGTGGTGGCTGCGCTCGTCGTGGTCGGCGTGGTGAAGGCGGCCCGCGCGGTCGGCGAGAAGATGGAACGCCAGGAGGCCAAAGCCCGGCGTGCGGTGGAGAACGTCACGCTCAAGGCCAAGACCTACACCCAGACCGGCCCGCAGGGCCAGATCTCCGCGGTCCGGCTGGGCTTGCGGACCTCCCTGAGCGGCACCCGGCAGGTCCTGGAGGGCGGCCTCACCCAGGACGGCCAGCTCACCGAGTCGCTCGCGCTGCTGGCCCGGCTGGACACCCACGCGGCCGAGCTGGACGGCGAGCTGCGGACGCTGGAGCGCGAGCCCGACGTCGGCCGGATCGCGGCGAAGCTGCCCGAGCTGCGGGAGCGGGCCGAGCGGATCACCCACTCTGCGGAGACGATGCGCTGGGCCGCCCAGGACCGGATGCACCGGTTCGCGGACGACGAGCTGGGCCGGTTGAGCCAGGAGTGCGAGAACGAGGCGGGGGCGCTGCGCCACTGGGACGCTGCTGCGGGTGCTGCGGGTGCTGCGGGCGCTGCCAGCGGGGCGCGTTCGGGCGCGGCGAGCGGCGGGGCGGCCGGTTCGGGCGCCGCGCGTGAGGCCGCGCGGGACGGGGCGGCCCGGAACGCGCTGCCGGACGGAACGAGCGGTCGGCCGAGCGCGGAGGAGCTGCTGGGTCTCTCCGACCCGCTGGCCAAGCTGGCGCACCGGCTGCGGAAGCCTACGGCCGGTCCCTCGGCGGGCTGAGCACGGCGTCCGGGCGCTGTCGCCCGGGCCATGCGGGGGGTAACCTCCGCCTCATGCCCGCCGACCTCGCGCTTGTCACCGATTCCACGGCCTACCTGCCCCAGGAAGCGGTCGACAGGCACAGCATCACGGTGGTCCCGCTGAGCGTCGCGGTCGGTGACGACGTGTTCGCGGAGGGGGTCGAGATCTCTCCCAAGGACGTCGCCGAGGCGTTGCGGGGGAAACACCGGGTGACCACCTCACGGCCCAGCCCGGAGTCGTTCGCGGCCGCCTACCGGTCGGCCGCCGAGAACGGCGCGCAGGGGATCGTCTCGGTGCACATCTCCGGCGAGCTCTCGGGGACGGCGGAGGCGGCCCGGCTGGCCGCCGCGGAGTCGCCCGTCCCGGTCCGGGTGGTGGACAGCCGACTGGTCGGCATGGCGCTCGGGTACGGGGTGCTCGCGGCTGCCGAGGCGATCGCGGCCGGGCGCGGCCTGGACGAGGCCGCGGAGGCCGCCACCCGGCGGACGGCCGTGAGCAGCGGTTTCTTCTACGTCGACACGCTGGAGTACCTGCGCCGGGGCGGCCGGATCGGCGCCGCTCGGGCGCTGCTCGGTTCGGCGCTGGCGGTCAAGCCGCTGCTGCACCTGGACGGGGGGCGGATCGAACCCCTGGAGAAGGTCCGGACGGCGTCCCGCGCGATCGCCCGGCTGGAGGAGATCGCGGTCGATCGGGCGGGGGAGCAGGAGGTCGACATCGCGGTCCACCACCTGGCCGCGGAGGACCGGGCCGAGCCGCTCGCGGAGCGGCTGCGCGGGCGGGTACCGGGGCTGCGCGACCTGTACGTGGGTGAGGTCGGTGCGGTGATCGGTGCGCACGTCGGACCGGGGCTGCTGGCGGTGGTGGTCTCACCCCGGTGAGTCGTGGTGGGCTCCGGTGAACCTCGGTGGGCCCGGTGGGCCCGGCGCGGGTGGCTCCGTCCGGCTCCCGTGAGTCGCGGCCAGGGGGTTGCTGCGAACGGGCCGGTGGCGGAACGCTTCGTAGGCTCGGGGGCCCGTGGAGCCGGCGTACCGTCAATGCGCACATGGTCAACTACCCCCTGTGGGTGACATCTTCTTTCCACAGCCCCCCGGTTTTCCACAGGGCTTCGGCAATTTCCGCGCGACTCCGCAGCGACTCCTACCGTGCTCCGCATGACGAGCATGCGCATCGGCGCGACAAGGCGCCGCCGGATTCAGCACATCACCGAGACCGCGGGGTTGCGGATGGCGGCACTGCTGCCGGCCGCCGAGGAGCCGCCCGAAGAGCTGTCGGTGTACGAGAGGCCCGCGGCCCGGGCGCGGGCGCGGGCGGCGGAGCGCGCCGGAGCCTCCCCGGCCGGTGGGCCGCCGAGCGGCGGGCCCCTGCACGCCGGCCTCTTCGCCGGCGACCTTCCCATCGGTGACTTTCCTGCGGGTGGCTCCCTGGCCGGTGGTGAACCGGCCGGGACCGGGCCGCCCCGCGGGCGACCGGACGCGGCACCCGTTCCACCGCCCGGTGTGCCGCCCGTCGGGCCGGGCGAACCCCCGTCCGACAGCCTGCCGACCGGGCCGCCCGGCGGGAGCCCGGCCGTCGTACCGGCGGGCGCGTACCCGTGGGCGGGCGCGGCCCACGCCCTCGACCGGCGGGCGGTGGCGGGACTGCTCGTCCTGCTGCTGCTCGCCGTGGGCTACGGAGTCCAGCACTTCTGGCTGGCCAGGCCGCAATCCGTCGACGTGCCGACGGTGGCGGTCGCCTCGGTGGGGCCCGGCACCCCGCTGTCGGGCCTGGCCGGTCCCGAGGCCGGTGGCGGCCCCGGGACGGGCGCTGCGGACAGCGGCACCGCCGCGGGCGCGGGCGCGTCCGCCCCGGTGGTGGTCGACATCGGCGGCCGGGTCCACTCGCCGGGGCTGCACACCCTGCCCGGCGGTTCCCGGGTCGCGGACGCCCTGCGCGCGGCCGGCGGCCCGCTGCCGGGGACGGACACCAGGAACCTCAACCTGGCCCGCGTACTGACGGACGGTGAGCAGATCCTCGTCGGCGAACCCGGCCTCCAGCCGGCCGCCGGTGCGGCGACCGGGCCACCGCCGGCCGGTGCGCCGAAGCAGCCCGTCAGTTTGAACCGCGCCACCCTCGAACAGCTCGACACCCTCCCGGGCGTCGGTCCGACCCTGGCCCAGCGGATCATCGCCTTCCGCACTTCGCACGGCGGCGCGTTCCGTTCGATCGACCAGCTCCGGCAGGTGAGTGGCATCGGGGAGCGGACCTATACGGAGATCAAACCGCTGCTCACCCTCTGACGACCGTCCGGACCGCTCCCACCGGCGGCTCCCGTACCCACCCCTGCCCGGAAGGAGGTGCCGTCATCGCCACCACCGCCCTCACCCCCGTCACGAGGAAGAGCCCGACACCGACCACGACGCGGCCGAGCGACTTCCGCCTGCTCCTGCCCGCCGTCTCCGCCTGGGCGGTCTCGGCTGCGGCCCTCGGGATGGGGCCCGGTCACGGGGCGGTTCTTCTCCCGGCCGCAGGGGCGGCCGGACTCCTCGGGCTCGTCCTGCTCGTCCGCCCCCCGGGCACCGGCCGCCGCCGTTCCGCCGCCGTGACACTGGCAGCCCTGCTGCTCACCGGGGCCGCCGCCGCGGGCGCCACCTTCCTCCACACCGCCGACCTGCACCGGGGCCCGCTGCCCGAGCTGGCCCGCGCCGCCCTTCCCGCCCCGGACGTCGACGTCGAACTGACCGTCACCGGCGATCCCCACGTACACACCTCACGGACCGGGGGATCCGGCACCGGACAACGTCTGCTCACCGTGGACGCGGTCGTGGACCGGGTCGCCGTCCCGGACGGCCTCCTCCCCGGCCCGGGCCCGCACACGGTCCGTACCCGCACACCGGTCACGGTGATGGTCCGAGGGGACGGGGCGGACACCTGGGAGCGCCTGCTGCCCTCGACCGAACTGGCCGTCGCGGCGACGGTCCGCCCGGCGGGGGAGCAGGACGACGCGTCGGCGGCACTCCTGATCGTGCACGGCGAGCCGCGACAGCTCGCGCCGCCGAACGTCGCGCAACGCATCGCCGGCCGCCTGCGGTCCGGGTTGCGCGCGGCGACCGACCACCTCCCGCCGGACGCGCGAGGGCTCCTGCCCGGTCTGGTGGTGGGGGACACCTCGCGCCTGCCCGACGAGCTCCGGGAGGCGTTCCGGAGCACCGACCTGGCCCACCTGGTCGCCGTCAGCGGAGCGAACCTCGCGATCGTGCTCGGCGTACTGCTGGGCGCGCCGGGCCGGGCCGGAACCGCCGAACGGCGCGGCCTGGCCGCCCTGTTCGGGATCCCGCTGCGCACCAGCGCGCTGCTCGGAGCCGTTGTCACGCTGGCCTTCGTCACGATCTGCCGCCCGGAACCCAGCGTGCTCAGGGCGGCGGGGACAGGACTGCTCGGACTGCTGGCGCTGGCCACCGGCCGCCCCCGCCAGGCGGTGCCGGCCCTGGCGGGCACCGCCCTGCTCCTGGTCCTCCTCGACCCGTACCTGGCTCGCTCCTTCGGCTTCCTGCTGTCGGTGCTCGCCACCACCGGACTGCTGGTTCTCGGCCCGCACTGGGCGGACGCCCTGCGGGCCCGTGGCTGGCCGGACCGCCTCGCGGGTGCCGTCGGGGCGACGGCTGCGGCCCAGGCGCTCTGCGGGCCGGTGACGGTGCTGCTCTCCGGGCACGTCAGTCTGGTCGGTGTCCCGTGCAACCTGCTGGCCGAGCTGGCGGTGGCCCCGGCGACCCTGCTCGGGTTCACTGTCCTCGCGGTCGATCCGCTCTCCCCGGCGCTGGCCAGGCTGCTGGCCGAACCGGCCGCGGTGCCGGCCGGCTGGCTGGCCGCGGTGGCCAGGCACGGAGCCGAGCTTCCGGGGGCCCGGTTGTCCTGGTCGGGCGGCCTCGTCGGCACGGCCACGCTCGCCGTGGGGACGGTCGCGTTCTGCTGGACGGTTCCGCTGCTGCTGCCCCGCCGCGCCGGCCCGGGGGGACGGCGAGCGCCGCGCGGCAGGCTCCGGCCGGTGGTGACGGGCGTGCTCCTGCTGGCCCTGCTCGCCGTGCTGTTCCGGCCACCCCTGCTCGCCAGGGTCGCGACCGGCTGGCCGCCCCCGGGCTGGCGGCTGGTCATGTGCGACGTCGGGCAGGGGGACATGCTGGTGCTGCCCGTCGTCGGGGAGGGCCACGACCCGCCGGACAGTGCCGTGGTGGTGGACGCCGGGCCGGATCCCCGGACGGCCGACCGGTGCCTGCGCGACCTCGGGATCACCCGGGTGCCGCTGATCCTGGCGACCCACTTCCATGCCGATCACGTCGAGGGGTTGCCCGGCGTGCTGCGGGGCCGACGGGTCGGGGCGTTGGAGGGGACGGTGCTGGACGACCCGCCGGGCGAGGCCGCCAGGGTGGCGGCGTGGGCGGCGGCGGCCGGGGTGCCGCTGATGCGGGCGGGGCGCGGGGAGCGACGCTCGGCGGGGTCGGAGGTGTCGTGGGAGGTGCTGTGGCCGGACGGAGCGGAGCCGCTGGTGGCCTCAGGCGCGAACAACGCGAGCGTCGCGGTGCTGGTGACGTTGGCGGGCGGGTTGCGGCTGGCCCTGCTGGGCGATCTGGAGCCGCCGGCGCAGGAGGCGCTGCTGAGCCGGCTCAGTGCGGCCGGTGGCCGTGCGCGGGTGGACGTGCTGAAGGTGGCCCACCACGGCTCGGCCCATCAGGACTGGTCCCTGACTGCGGCGTTGAGCCCTCGGCTGGCGTTGATCTCCTGTGGTGCGGGCAATCCGTACGGCCACCCGTCGCCTCGGACGGTGGACCGGTTGCGCGCGTTGGGGGCCACGGTGCTGCGGACGGACCGCGTCGGTGACATCGCGGTGACGGGGGACTCCCCGGCCCGCCTCGGAGCCGTCGTCCACGCGCAGGGTCCGCACGCGGCCCCGGGGCGGCGTGCCCCGCCGGGGTGATCCCCCGGAGCTCCGCCCTCCTCCCAACCCCGAGCGGGGCTGCGGGCCAGGGGAGCGGGCCAGGGGCCAGGGAGGAGGTGGGGAGGGGGCGGGGGTGGGGGGAAGCCCGGGGAGCACGTTGTTGTTCGCGATCGCCTCGCACAGGAAGTCGGACCCGCCGACTTCCTGTGCGAGGCCACCGGTGGAGGCCGTCCGCGAGGGGCAGCGGCGGTCAGCCCTGCTCCCGCCAGCCCTCGTGAGTGGCGGCGAGGGCGTCGAGGGCGCGGAGGCGGTCCGGGGTCCAGCCGGAGTCCGGAGGCTCCAGGACCACCAGCCACTGGGCGTCCTCGGCGTCGTCCTCGCCGGCGAGAGCGTCGCGGACGATTTCGAGTTCGCCGAGGTCGGGGTGGTCGAAGCCGAGCTCCTCCGCGGCCTCCTCGGCGGCATCGCGGTCGGGCAGGACGAGCAGTTGCCGGGCGCCGGGGTCGAAGCCGCCGGGCTGGTCGGTGGTGGGATCTTCGGTCACCGGGCCATTGTCCCGTGAGCGGCGGACGGGTGGGCCAGCGGTGTCCGTACCCCGTGGGATGCTGGTAGGCGATGGCCAGGAAGAGTGCACCCGACGACCTGCTCGCCCCGCTGACCCTCGCGGTCGGCCAGGAGGAGCTGCTGCTGGATCGCGCGGTCGCCCAGGTGGTGGCCGCGGCGAAGGCGGCGGACCCGGACACCGACGTGCGGGATCTCGCGCCAGGGAGCCTCCAGCCCGGCAGCCTGGCCGAGCTCACCACGCCCTCGTTGTTCGCCGAGCGCAAGGTGATCGTGGTCAGGGCCGCGCAGGACCTCTCCGCCGACTCCGTGAAGGAGGTCAAGGCGTACATCGAGGCCCCCGCCGAAGAAGTGATCATCGTCTTGGTCCACGCGGGCGGCGCCAAGGGCAAGGGTCTGTTGGACGCGGGGCGGAAGGCAGGAGGCCGGGAGGTCGCCTGTGCCAAGCTGGCCAAGGCGAACGAGCGGCTGGCGTTCGTCAAAGGCGAGTTCCGGACGCTCGGACGCTCGGCGACGCCGGAGGCCTGCCAGGCTCTGCTGGACGCGCTCGGCAGCGATCTGCGTGAACTGGCGGCCGCGTGCAGCCAGCTGACCTCGGACGTCGAGGGCACGATCGACGAGACCGTGGTGGCCCGCTACTACAGCGGCCGGGCCGAGGCGACCGGCTTCGAGGTGGCGGACCTCGCGGTCACCGGTCGGGCCGCCGAGGCGCTGGAGCGGCTGCGCTGGGCGCTCGCCGTGGGGCAGCCGCCGACCGGTATCACCTACGCGCTGGCGTCAGGTGTGCGGAGTATCGGGCGGCTGGCGACGACCGGACGGAACATGCGTCCGGCGGACCTCGCACGCGAGCTGGGCATGCCGCCCTGGAAGGTCGACCGGGTGCGGCAGCAGATGCGCGGCTGGACCGGTGACGCCGTGGCCGTGGCGCTGACCGCGATCGCGCAGGCGGACGCCGCCGTCAAGGGCGGCTCCGACGACCCGGCCTTCGCACTGGAGCGGGCGGTGGTCGCCGTGGCCAGGGCCGCCCGGGCAGGCTCCCGCCCGTCGTACTGACCACGTCCACCGGGGGATGCTCGTAGGGCTCGTAGGGCCCGGGGGCCAGGACGGCCGGAGAGGGACGGCCGGGCCGCTCGGCCAACGCGGGCGCCCCGGCCTCCGGGACACACCGGCCGCCGCCCCGGCGCCCCTCCCGGTTACTTGCCGCCGATGGCCTTGAGCATGTCGCGGGTGTCGTCGAGGATGGTCCGCCGGACGGTCTCGCGGTCCAGTGTGTGGTTCTTGCCGACCTGGTAGTTGTCGGTCCAGTAGAACGAGTACGTCATACCGCCGTCGCGGACCTGTAGGTAGTAGTTGATGTCGTGCAGACTCTTGTCGGAGCTGGTCGGCTCGTCCCCGTAGGCGAAGTAGGCCTCTTCGCCGAGGTTCGGCACGTCGGTGATCTCGTACTTCTGCTGCTCGAAGTAGTGCCGGGTGGCGGCGAACTCGGGTGAGGAGTCGACGGCCTTGTGCAGCTCGACACGGATGTCGAGGGTGGCGTAGTCCGGGGTGTCGCTGTCGCTGACCGTCCGCTTCACCAGGGCGTAGCACCGCATGATGTCCATGGACTCGCTGCGCCCGGTGTGCTCCAGCGGATAGTTGTCCACCATCTTGTACTTCTGCCGGAACCCGGTGAGCTTGCCCGCCTCGCAGATCTTGTCGACGGGGTGGTAGCCGCGGAGGCTCTGCGCCGAGGAGCCGCCGTCCACGAGGCTGGGCACGACGGCGACGGCGCCGGCCCAGGCGGCCGAGGCGATGATCGCACCGACGAACGCCCAGACCGCGTTCCGGCGCAGGTTCCCGCCCTTCCGGTCGCCCGCGGCACCGGCTGCGCCGCCGGGCACGGTGGGGGTCCCGGGCGGGGTGGGTGCGCCGGGCGAGCTCGGCAGCCCGGGCGGCGGACCGAAGCCGGGAGGGCCGCCCGGTGCGGGGACCGTCGGCGGTGACGAGGGCGGTGGCTGCTGCGGGAAGCCGGCGAAGCCCGACCCGCTCTGTGGCGGTGGCGGTGGCGGCGGTGGTGTCCCCAATGTGAGCCCCCCTTGGGCCTGCGACGAAGGTGCCGGAACCAGACCTTATCGGTCGGGCCGCAGGACGCGACAGGAGTCGCAGCGGCCCCGCCCGACCGCTGTCACCGGGCTCCGGAAACGACTACTGCCCGCCCGGTGTGTACCGGGCGGGCAGCAGTGGAAGGGCCTAGGAACCGGCACTTCTGGTGGCGCTCTGTGCACCGCACCCGCGTGGCGAACGCAGGCCGCGTGCGGTGCGAGTCGTTCTGTGCTCCTCGGGCGTCCGGGTAGAGGGCCGGTGCGTCCCGAGGGGAGGGGCCGTCGATGCGGCCCCGAGGGCGTCAGGCCTGGACGGCGGTGTTGACGCGCTTGGTGATGGCCGACTTCTTGTTGGCGGCCTGGTTGGCGTGGATGACGCCCTTGCTCACGGCCTTGTCGAGCGCCTTGGAGGCGGCGCGGGCCAGCTCGGCGGCCTTCTCGGTCTCGCCGGCGGCAGCGGCCTCACGGGCCTTGCGCAGAGCGGTCTTCAGCGAGGACTTGACGGCCTTGTTGCGCAGGCGCGCCTTCTCGTTGGTCTTGTTGCGCTTGATCTGGGACTTGATGTTCGCCACGAAGGAGCCTCAGTCTTGTCTGGAATGAAACGGTTGGAACGGGCTGCACCGCGCGGCCGCCGGACCAGCTGAGAGGGCATGCCGGGGCCAGGTGCAGCGGCCAACGCTACCAGGGGCGCACCGTCCGCCCCAAACCGGGCGGCGGTCCGTACGGCGGTCCGGTCCGGTTCCGGGCGTGGTCTAGGCACGCAGGACCGGTTCGCCGTAGTGCTCCACCTCGGGGAACGGCCGGTAGTGGTGGTGCAGCGACTCGCGCCACCGCTGGTACTCGGCGGAGCGGCGGAACCCCTCGGTGTGGTCCTCCAGTCTCTCCCACTCCACCTGCAGCAGGAACCGTGAGCCCCGCCCCTCGTCCAGGCAGCGGCGCAGTTCCAGTGAGCGGAAGCCGGGCTGGACGGAGATCAGCGGTCGGGCCTCGGCGAAGGCGGAGAGGAAGGCCTCCTCCTGGCCGGGCAGGACGTCGAGCAGTGCGCTTTCCAGGATCATGCGACGTCATCCTGCCCGGGCCCGGTCGCCCGGGGGAGAGCCGACGGCCGAGGTCCGCAGGAGAGGCCCGTGGAACGCGCCCGGCGGAGGCGTGGACCGTCCCCGGAGGCGCCCCGGAGGCGCCCCGGCAGGGGCGAACCGGACGGCGGCGCGCGTCCTGCTCGCGGGAAGTGGGAGGATGGGAGGAACTATCTCGATCGGACGACCGTCCGGTCGCCCGGGAAGCCGGTCAGCGATGACCCGGACACCCCCGGCCCCCGGACCAACGGAGAATCGGACCAAGGTGCCCGCGACCCCCAGCAATGTGCCAGAGCCCAGCCGTACCGACCCGGCGCTGATCCGCAACTTCTGCATCATCGCCCACATCGACCACGGCAAGTCGACGCTCGCAGACCGGATGCTGCAGATCACCGGTGTGGTCGACCCGCGGCAGATGCGCGCCCAGTACCTCGACCGCATGGACATCGAGCGCGAGCGCGGCATCACGATCAAGTCGCAGGCCGTCCGTCTCCCGTGGGCGCCGAAGACCGGCGTCAACACCGGCAGCACGCACATCCTCAACATGATCGACACCCCGGGCCACGTGGACTTCACGTACGAGGTGTCCCGCTCCCTGGCGGCCTGTGAGGGCACCGTCCTGGTGGTGGACGCGGCCCAGGGCATCGAGGCGCAGACCCTCGCCAACCTGTACCTGGCGCTGGAGAACGACCTCACGATCATCCCGGTGCTCAACAAGATCGACCTGCCGGCCGCGCAGCCCGAGAAGTACGCGGCGGAGATCGCGCACATCATCGGGTGCGACCCGGGCGACGTGCTCAAGGTCAGCGCCAAGACCGGCCTCGGCGTCGAGGAGCTGCTGGACCACATCGTCGACAACATCCCGGCCCCGGTCGGCGTGAAGAACGCCCCCGCCCGCGCGATGATCTTCGACTCGGTCTACGACTCCTACCGCGGCGTGGTCACCTACGTCCGTGTCGTCGACGGCCAGCTCACCAAGCGTGAGCGGATCGCGATGATGTCGACCGGCGCGACGCACGAGCTGCTGGAGATCGGCGTCATCTCGCCGGAGCCGAAGGTCGCGGACGGCCTCGGCGTCGGTGAGGTGGGCTACATCATCACCGGCGTGAAGGACGTCCGGCAGTCCAAGGTCGGTGACACGATCACCTCGATGCACAAGGGTGCGACCGAGGCGCTGGGCGGCTACAAGGACCCGCGCCCGATGGTGTTCTCCGGCCTCTACCCGCTGGACGGCTCGGACTACCCGCTGCTCCGCGACGCCCTGGACAAGCTGCGGCTGAACGACGCCGCGCTGGTCTACGAGCCGGAGACCTCGGTCGCGCTCGGCTTCGGCTACCGCTGCGGCTTCCTGGGCCTGCTGCACCTGGAGATCATCCGGGAGCGCCTGGAGCGCGAGTTCAACCTCGACCTGATCTCCACCGCCCCGAACGTGATCTACCGCGTGGTGATGGAGGACGGCACGGAGCACACCGTCACCAACCCGAGCGAGTTCCCGACCGGCAAGATCGCCGAGGTGTACGAGCCGGTCGTGCGCGGGACCATCCTGGCGCCGAACGAGTTCGTCGGCGCGATCATGGAGCTGTGCCAGTCCCGCCGCGGCAACCTGCAGGGCATGGACTACCTCTCCGAGGACCGTGTCGAGCTGCGCTACACGCTGCCGCTCGCGGAGATCGTCTTCGACTTCTTCGACTACCTGAAGTCCAAGACCCGCGGTTACGGCTCCTTCGACTACGAGCCGATCGGCGAGCAGTCGGCCGACCTGGTGAAGGTCGACATCCTGCTGCACGGTGACGCGGTGGACGCGTTCTCCGCGATCGTGCACAAGGACAAGGCCTACAACTACGGCGTGATGATGGCCGGCAAGCTGCAGAAGCTGATCCCGCGCCAGCAGTTCGAGGTGCCGATCCAGGCCGCCATCGGCTCGCGCGTGATCGCCCGAGAGACGGTCCGGGCGATCCGCAAGGACGTCCTCGCGAAGTGCTACGGCGGTGACATCTCGCGTAAGCGCAAGCTGCTGGAGAAGCAGAAGGAAGGCAAGAAGCGGATGAAGATGGTCGGCCGGGTGGAGGTCCCGCAGGAGGCCTTCATCGCCGCGCTGTCGACGGACGCAGAGGCGCCGAAGGAGAAGAAGTAACGACGGTGCCGTCGAGGGGCCCGGGACGTGACTTGGGTTCTAGGAGTCGTTGCAACACCCCAGCTCAGGGGATGCATTGGACTTCGAGATCCGTAAGGCCCGGACGGCTCAGGGCCCGGTGAAGCTCGCAGCTGAGAGGGCGGCATACTCCCGGCTCATGCAGCAGGGTTACGGCAACGCCGAAGCGTGCCGGATCGTCGGCATCGATACGCGGACCGGCAGGAAATGGCGTAACGGCCGTAGCGCCGAGCGTGGGAAGAAGGCGGCACCACCGATTCGTACGGTGGTGCCGCCTTCCGGCGCCTCCAGATATCTGCGCGAGGACGAGCGGATCCACATCGCCGACCGGCTGCGGGAGAAGGCGACCGTGCGGGCGATCGCCGCCGAGCTGGGACGCAGCCCGTCCACGGTCAGCCGGGAGATCCGCCGCAACCGCACCGACGGCACCCGCGGCCAGTGGCACTACCGTCCGCACGCCGCCCAGGCCCGGGCCGACGCCCGCCGGCCCCGCCCCAAGCCCCGCAAGATCACCTCGAACCCGGCACTGCGGGACGCCGTCCAGGCCATGCTGGACGAGCGGTGGAGCCCGGAGCAGATCTGCCACGCTCTACGGGCACAGTTCCCCGACCGGCCGGAGATGCACGTGGTCCACGAGACCGTCTACCAGACGCTCTACGTCCAGGGCAGAGGCGAGCTGCGACGCGAGCTCGCCTCTGCCCTGCGCAGTGGCCGTGCCCGCCGCAGGCCACAGCGGCAGGCCAACTGCCGCCAGCCGCGTTTCACCACGCCGATGGTGATGATCAGCGAACGTCCCGCCGAGGCCGAGGACCGGGCGGTCCCCGGTCACTGGGAGGGGGATCGTGCGACACGAAGTTGCACGAATTTGAGTGGGCTGACCGAATGGAGAGGCGGCTGATGGTGGGGCCGTAGGTGCAGTCACGGGTCCGTGTCCGT